>CADCUK010000001.1 GCA_902805865.1 uncultured Nocardioidaceae bacterium
TTCTCTCGGCGGGGCCGCCGGAGGTGGCGGCCTCCTTGCCCTGGTAGCCCGACAGCAGCTGGATGACCTGCTGGCGCACCCGGTTGAGGTCGGCGCCGAGCTTGACCAGCACCTGGGCGGCGACGCCCTCGCCCTCGCGGATGAGGCCGAGCAGGATGTGCTCGGTCCCGATGTAGTTGTGGCCGAGCTGCAGCGCCTCGCGCAGGGACAGCTCCAGCACCTTCTTGGCGCGGGGGGTGAAGGGGATGTGACCGGAGGGGGCCTGCTGGCCCTGACCGATGATCTCCTCGACCTGCGCGCGCACGGCCTCCAGCGAGATGCCGAGGCTCTCGAGCGCCTTGGCCGCGACTCCCTCGCCCTCGTGGATGAGCCCGAGCAGGATGTGCTCGGTCCCGATGTAGTTGTGGCTGAGCATGCGGGCTTCCTCTTGGGCCAGCACGACCACTCGACGGGCTCGGTCAGTGAACCGCTCGAACATCTTCCTCGCTCCTCGCCCGGCCCCCGGCACCACGCCACCTGACGCGGAAGGGCCGACTCTTTGCACTCTAGTCGGCTGCACCCACGACCACAGCGGGACTGCTACCCCTGGGCGCCGACACTGGTACAACCGGTGCCCACCACGCGGTGTTCCGCTCCGCGGTTCGCTGTGGGCGAACACCCCTGAAACGAATCCTGCCCTGCTGTCCTCCACGGACAGCAGGGCAGGAATCACGTAACTCGGAACCGATCCGGCCGGAGTCGACCCGAGGTGTTATCGGCGCCCGCCTTGCAGGCGCGACGGATTCCCCGGGGAATCAGCTCACTGATCAGTCACTGGGCGGCCAGGAAAGCCTCTCGGACCTCGCTGGAGACCCGGCCACGCTCGGGAACGTCGAAACCGTTCTCGCGCGCCCATGCGCGGATCTCCGACGCCGAGGGGCCGGAAGCGCCCGCCGCCGCGGACCGGGAGCCGGCCCCGTTGCCCTGCGCGCTGCCCTTGCGTCGCCCACCGGTACGACGACCGTGGCCGACGTACACAGCAAGGGCTTCGCGGAGCTTCGTGGCGTTGTCCGCCGACAGGTCGATCTCATAGCTGGCTCCGTCGAGACCGAAATTCACGGTCTCGGCGGCCTCGCTGCCGTCGAGGTCGTCGACGAGAACCACATTCACACGCTGTGCCATGAACCCACCTCAGAAATAACTGGAAATGTCGCGTCCGTTTATCCCCCTGTCTCCGCAGTCGCCACCGTGGAAATCAAGCCGAATATAACGGTCTTTCCGAACTCCCGCGAATCGGTTCCGCCTTTTCCACAGAAAGCACAATGCACACGGCGCTACCACCGACCCGTGCGGGCGATCACAAAGCGTTTGTCCCCGGGCTGCGCTGCGCACACTGCCGACATGACGACCTACTCGATTCCCGGACTCAGCCAGCAGCAGTGCGACGAGCTCGCCGCGATCCTGCAAGAGCGCCTCAGCGCCTACAACGACCTGCACCTGACGCTCAAGCACGTGCACTGGAACGTGGTCGGACCGAACTTCATCGGCGTCCACGAGATGATCGACCCGCAGGTCGAGCTGGTGCGCGGCTTCGCGGACGCCGCTGCTGAGCGCATCGCCGCCCTCGGCGGATCTCCCCGGGGGACCGTGGGTGCGATCAGCCAGGACCGCACGTGGGACGACTACGCGCTGGGCCGCGACACCGTGCCGGCACACCTCGCCGCGCTCGACCTGGTCTACAACGGCGTCATCGAGAGCTCGCGGAAGGCCATCGAGCAGGTCGGCGAGCTCGACCCCGTCACCGAGGACCTGCTGATCGGTCAGACCGCCGAGCTCGAGCAGTTCCAGTGGTTCGTGCGGGCGCACCTGGAGAACGCCGGCGGACAGCTGGCGAACGCCGGTGCCGTGTCAGAGGAGCAGGCCGCGGACCGCGCCCGCGACCTCTGAGCCGAGGCTCACTCGGGGCGGAGCAGCGGGAACAGGATCGTCTCCCGGATGCCCGCTCCGGTGAGCAGCATGACCAGGCGGTCCACACCCATTCCCATGCCACCGGCCGGGGGCATGCCGTGCTCCATCGCCCTGAGGAACGACTCGTCGAGGTCCATCGCCTCCGGGTCCCCCTTCGCTGCCAGCAGCGACTGCTCGACCAGCCGCTCGCGCTGGATCACCGGGTCGTTGAGCTCGGTGTAGGCAGGTGCCAGCTCGACGCCGTTGACGATGAGGTCGAACGCCTCGACGAGGCCGGGCTTGGACCGGTGCGGCTTGGCCAACGGCCGGACCGACTCCGGGTAGTCCTCGACGAACGTCGGCTGGATGAGCGTGTCCTCGACCAGCTGCTCGTAGAGCTCGAGCAGGATCTCCCCGGCGTTCCATCCCGGCTGCAGGTCGACCTCGCGGTCCTCGGCGAGCTTGACCAGCTCGTCGACCGGGGTGTCCATGTCGACGGCGACACCGAGCGCCTCGGAGACCAGCTCGAGGAGACCTGCTGAGCGCCAAGGCTGCTCGAGGTCGATGGACGAGCCGTCGCGCGCCGTCACCGTGGTGCGACCCACCGCTCGTGCGGCGTCCAGGACGAGGTCGCGGACCAGCTCCTTCATGGTCCCGAGGTCGCCGTAGGCCTCGTAGGCCTCCAGCATCGAGAACTCCGCCGCGTGCGTGGAGTCCAGCCCCTCGTTGCGGAACGTCCGGCCGATCTCGTAGACCCGGTCGACGCCGCCGATCATCGCCTTCTTCAGGTCGAGCTCGAGGGCGATCCGCAGCAGCATCGGCTGGTCGAAGGCGTTCAGGTGCGTGCGGAACGGCCGTGCAGCCGCCCCGCCGTTGGTCAGCTGGAGGATCGGCGTCTCCACCTCGACGTACCCACGGCTGTCGAGGGTGCTGCGCAGCGACTTCAGCACCGCGGCCTTCGTCCGGACCATGTCGCGCGAGGCCGGGTTCACGACCATGTCGAGGTAGCGCTGACGCACCCGCGCCTCGTCGGACAACGGCTTGTGCTCGTTGGGCAGCGGACGCAGCGCCTTGGCGACCATCTCCCACGAGGTGGCCTGCACGGAGAGCTCGCCGCGGCGGCTGGTGACGACCTCCCCGGTGACGCCGATGAAGTCGCCGATGTCGACGAGCGCCTTGTAGTCCGCCAGCGACTCCTCGCCGACCTCGGCCAGGGACAGCATCGCCTGCAGCTCGGTGCCGTTGCCCTCACGGAGCCGCACGAAGCAGAGCTTGCCGGTGTTGCGCGTGTGGATGACCCGCCCCACGACCGAGACGGTCTCGCCGGTGCGGGTGTCGGCCTCGAGCTCCGCTGCGTCGTACTTCTCACGGATCTCGGTGAGGCTGTGCGTGAGGTCGACAGCACCCGGGTACGCCGACCGGCCGGACTCGACCAGTCGCTGACGCTTCTCCCGCCGGACCCGCATCTGCTCGGGAAGGTCGTCCTCGACGGTCGGAGGTGCGGGCTGGTCGGTCATGCCGGCAAGCCTAGGCCAGGCTGAGCGGCGCTATTCCTGCCCCGTCCCGGTGATCGGGACCATCCACTGCACGACGGTTCCGCGTGGGTGGTTCTCCCCCACCCGGAACGTCCCGCCGAGGTTCTCGGCCCGGTGCCGCATGTTCGTGAGCCCGCTGCTGCGCTCCACCTTCGTGAGCCCACGCCCGTCGTCGGCGACCCGCAGCAGCAGCTGGTCCCCGGTGCACGCCAGCGTCACGTCGACCCGGTCGGCGTCGGCGTGGCGGGCGACGTTGGACAGCGCCTCGTTGAGCACGGCGAGCAGCTCGTTGACCACCTCGGGGGTGACCGACTCGAGCGAGCCGGTGCGGGTGAGCGTCGGCATGAAGCCGAGCGCCCGGCCCGCGTTGCCGAGGACCTTGTCGATGCTGGCCGGCAGCTCGGTCGGCGTCATCAGCTCGCGCAGGCTGTGGATCGCCTTGCGCAGCTCGCGGATCGAGTCGTCGATGCCCTCCGCGGCGGCACCGATGCGGGCCTCCGCGTCCGGGACCCCGCGCTGCACGGCCGCGAGGTCGAGCCCCGCAGCGAACAGCCGCTGGATGACGAAGTCGTGCAGGTCCGCCGCGATGCGCTGGCGCTCCTCGAGCAGAGCCACCTGCCGCACGCTGTCCTGCAGTGCCTGCTCGGCCCGCACCCGGCCGGAGATGTCGTTGATCATCACGAAGAACCCGGACGGGTCACCTTCGACGAAGTCCGGGACGTAGTGCGTCTGGACGTAGCGCGGCTCGCCACGGGCGTCGACCAGCGTGCGCTCGAAGAGCTGGGGCTCACCGCTGAGAGCACCCTCGACGTACGGGCGGTTGAGCACCCAGAGCTCCGGCCCCAGCAGCTCGCTGACGTGCATCCCGAAGAGCTGCGCCGGCGCCACTCCGAAGAACTCGATGTAGGCGTCGTTGGCGAACCGGTTGCGACCGTCCTTGTCCCAGTACGCGATCATCCCGGGCATGCTGTCGATGATCCTGGTCAGCTCGGCGACGCGTACCGCTTCCCGCCCCGGCACCGGCGCCTCGCCCCGGGACAGACGCTCGAGGTCCTCCAGTGGCATGACGCAATCATCTCTCGATCAGGCGTTGCGGTCGAACACCAATCCGAGCCCGAGCAGCGTGAGCCAGGGCTCGTGGTCGGTGACCGTCCTGCACTCGGCGATCACCAGCGGCGCCAACCCTCCCGTGGCGACGACGTTCACGTCATCGGGCTGCAGCCCGAGCGCCGCTGTCATCCGCTCGACCATCCCGTCCACCTGGGACGCCACTCCGTAGAGCACCCCGCTCTGCACCGCCTCGACCGTGTTCTTGGCGATGACCGAGCGCGGACGGAGCAGCTCCACCATGCGCAGCTGCGCGCCGCGCCTCTGCAGCGCCTCCATCGATATCTCGATGCCGGGGGCGATCGCGCCGCCGACGTACTCGCCGCGGGGCGACACGACGTCGAAGGTGGTCGCGGTGCCGAAGTCGACCACGATGCTGGGGCCCTCGTAGAGGTGCGCAGCGGCAAGCGCGTTGACGATCCGGTCGGAGCCGACCTCGCGCGGGTTGTCCATGAGCACCGGCACGCCGGTCTTCACCCCTGGCTCGACGACGACGCGAGGCAGCCCCGGGTGGTAGTCCTCCATCATCTGGCGCCACTCGTGCAGCACCGCGGGGACCGTGCTGCACACCGCGAGACCACGGACGTCGACGACGCCTGCCGAGTCGAGGAGGCCGCGGATCAGCACGCCCCACTCGTCGGCGGTGCGGCGCTCCTCGGTGGCGACCCGCCAGTGGTGGGTCACCTCGTCGCCGTCGAGCAGCCCGACCGTGGTGCGGTCGTTGCCGATGTCGGTGCAGAGCAGCGCCGCCATCAGCCGCCCCGCAGGTCCATCGCGACGTCGAGCACCGGCGCGGAGTGGGTGAGCCCGCCGACTGCGAGGAAGTCGACGCCGGTGGCCGCGACCTCCTTGGCACGGTCGACCGTCAACCCGCCGGACGCCTCGAGGGCGGCCCGGCCGTCGGTGATCCGCACCGCCTCGGCCATCGTCCCGGTCGACATGTTGTCGAGCAGGATCTGGTCGGCGCCGGCCGCGAGCAGCTCACGGAGCTGGTCGAGCGTGGTGACCTCGACCTGGACCGGCAGCCCCGGGTACGCCGACAGCACCGCTTCGTAGGCCGGCACGACCCCACCGGCGGCGAGGACGTGGTTGTCCTTGACGAGTGCCTGGTCCGACAGCGACGTGCGGTGGTTGACGCCGCCCCCGCAGCGGACGGCGTACTTCGCGAGCAGCCGGTAGCCGGGCACGGTCTTCCGGGTGTCGCGGATCCGCGCGCCGGTCCCCTCGACGGCCCGGACCCAGTGGGCGGTGGTGGTCGCGATCCCCGACAGGTGGCACAGGAAGTTGAGCGCCGTGCGCTCGGCGGTGAGCAGGAGACCGGTCGGCCCGGACACCGTGAGCAGCACGTCACCGCGGCTGACCCGGTCGCCGTCCTCGACGTGCCGCTCGAGCGACGCCGCCTCACCGACGACGTAGCGGAAGACCAGCTCGGCCACACCCAGCCCGGACACGACTCCGTCGGCCCTGGCGACGAGGTCGGCGGTCGCGTGCGCGTCCCCGGGGATCGTGGCGGCGCTCGTGACGTCCTCACCGGGCACGTCCTCCGCGAGCGCGCGGACCACGTCGTCGTACACCGCCCGTGGCTCCAGCCCCGCTCCCGCCAGCTCGTCGGTCAGGGCAGCCGGCAGAGCGGCGTACGCCGTCCGCTTCATCGTCATCAGGCACCGCCGTTCGTGAGGTCCGCGGGGGTGCCGTCGGACGGGTGGAACTCGACCGCCAGGCCGCTCCTGGCGGCGGGGTCGAGCGCGACGTCGACGTGGCCGAACCACCGTGCGTCGTCGCGGTCGGGGAAGTCCTCGCGCCAGTGCGAGCCACGGGTCTCCCGGCGGAGCGCGGCCGCCTCGACCAGCGCACCGGCGAGCGTCAGCAGGTTGGTGGTCTCCCACGCTCCGGTGCCGGGCTCGGAGCCGGCCTTCTCACCGAGGGCGGCGAGCTCGGCGGCCGCCGTCTCGAGCCCGGTCTGGGAGCGCAGGACCCCTGCGTGCTCGGTCATCGTCGTCTGCAGGGTCGAGAGCGCGTCCGCTTCGACGAGCCCGGGCTCGCGGCCGTCTGCTGCGGGCTCCTGCTGCTCGGGCAGCCCTTCGTTGCTGAGCAGCTCGGCGATCCGACGGGAGAAGACCAGCCCTTCGAGCAGGCTGTTCGAGGCGAGCCGGTTGGCGCCGTGGACACCGGAGCAGGCGACCTCGCCGGTGGCGAACAGCCCCGGCACCGAGGACCGGCCGTGCAGGTCGGTGACCACGCCGCCGGAGGCGTAGTGGCAGGCGGGCGCGACCGGGATCAGCTCGGTGACCGGGTCGATCCCGTGGCTGCGGCAGGTCGCCAGGATCGTCGGGAAGCGCCGTTCCCACTTGGCTGCGCCGAAGTGCCGCGCGTCGAGCCACATGTGCGCAGCGCCTGTCGCTCGCATCCGCCTCTGGATCGCCTTGGCCACCACGTCCCTCGGCGCGAGGTCGGCAAGGGCGTGCTGCCCCTGCATGAAGGCGGTGCCGTCGTCGTCGACGAGGAAGGCGCCCTCGCCACGGACCGCCTCGGAGATCAGCGGTTGTTGGCCGCGGGACTCCGCACCGAGCCACATGACGGTCGGGTGGAACTGCACGAACTCGAGGTCGCGCAGGACCGCGCCGGCACGCAGGGCCAGCGCCATCCCGTCGCCGGTGGCGACGCTGGGGTTCGTGGTCGACGAGAAGATCTGGCCGAGCCCGCCGCTGGCGAGGACGACCGCGCGGCACAGCACCGCGCCGACGCCGTCGTGCTGGCCCTCACCCATGACGTGCACGGTCACGCCCGCGATTCCCCCGCCGTCGCCGGGGATCAGGTCGACGGCGAGCGCGTGGGCGATCACCTCGATGTCGGGAGCCGCCTGCACCGCCGCGACGAGGGCCCGCTGGATCTCGGCGCCCGTGGCGTCGCCACCGGCGTGCGCGATGCGGTCCCGGAGGTGGCCGCCCTCGCGGGTGAGCTGCAGCTCCCCGGCCGTCGTGTGGTCGAACATCGTGCCGAGGGCGATGAGCTCGTGGACCGCCGCCGGCCCCTCGGTGACCAGCGCCCGGACCGCGTCGACGTCACAGATGCCGGCGCCGGCGACGAGCGTGTCGTGCAGGTGCTGGTCCGGGGTGTCCTCCGGGCCGAGGGCCGCTGCGATGCCGCCCTGCGCCCACTGGGTGGAGCCCGCGGACAGGTGGTCCTTGGTGATCACCATGACCGAGCCGATCCCGGCCTCCCGGATCCGCAGCGCAGCCGTGAGCCCGGCGATCCCCGAGCCGACGACGACGACGTCGGCAACGGTGGTCCAGCCGGGGGCCGGTGCGGCCAGGCGGGCCGGGAAGACGCTCACCCCGGCAGGGTAGCGAGCGGGCAGCATCAGCTGTCTGGTCCGAGGTGGACGGCGGTGTTGTCGATGAGCCGGGTCGATCCCAGGCGGGCTGCGACCAGCAGGCGGGCCGGTCCCGACTCGGGAGTGCCGTCGAGGTCCGGCGACGCGACGGTGACGTAGTCCCACTCGAGCCCCGCTTCACGCAGCACGGCGAAGGCGGCCGCGGCGACGGCGTCCGGCCCGCGGCCCTGCGCCTCGACGCCGGCGTGCAGGGCCCGGCTCAGTGCGAGCGCAGCGAGCCGCTGGTCGGGCTCGAGGTAGCGGTTGCGGCTGGACATCGCGAGCCCGTCGGCCTCGCGGACGATGGGCGCGCCGACGACGTGGACGGGCATGCACAGGTCGGCGACCATCTGCCGGATCTTGATCAGCTGCTCGTAGTCCTTCTCGCCGAAGACCGCGACGTCCGGGCGCACCATGCCGAAGAGCTTGGCCACGACCGTCAGCACGCCACGGAAGTGGCCGGGACGGATCCTGCCCTCCAACGAGCGCTCGTCCTGACCCGGGTCGACGGTGACCGTCGGCTCGCCGTCGGGGTACATCTCCGTCACCACGGGGGCGAACACGATGTCGACGCCGCGATCCCGGGACATCGCCAGGTCGGCCTCGAACGTCCGCGGGTAGCGGTCGAGGTCCTCGCCGGGGCCGAACTGCAGGGGGTTGACGAAGATCGACGCGACGACCGCGCCGGCCGGCCCGACCTCGTCCCGCGCGACGGTCATCAGCGAGGCGTGCCCCTCGTGCAGGGCGCCCATCGTCGGCACGAGGGCCACCCGCCCGCCACCCGTCCGCACATCCTTCAGCGCAGCGTCGAGCTCCGCGCGGGTGCGCGCGACGAGCAGGTCGCTCACGCGGTGACCTTCTCCAAGGCGTCGTTGAGGATCCCGATGAGCTTGGCGGCGCGGATCGGCAGCAGCCGGCCGTCCATGACAGCTGTGTTCGCGGTCGCCCGGGCGAGAGCGACGTACGACGGAAGGGTGCCGGGCTGGGTCACAGCGATCGCCTCGAGGTGCGCGCGCACCGTCTCGACGTCGCCCCGGACGATCGGGCCGGTCAGGGCTGCGCTGTCCATGACGAGCGCGTTGTCGAGCGCTGCGGTGAGCAGCGGGCGCAGCGTGGCCGCGGGGTCGGTGGCGCCGGACTCCCGGAGCAGCCCCATCGCCTGCGAGACCAGCGTGACCAGGTGGTTCGCACCGTGGGCGAGCCCTGCGTGGTACAGCGACCGCTTGTCCTCGGGCACCCAGACGAGCTGCCCGCCGAGGTCGGCGACGATGGTCTGCGCCATCGCCACGGTGGAGGGCTCGTCGGCGGTGACGCCGAAGGAGCAGCCGGGGAGCCGCGGCAGGTCGAGCGCGGTGCCGGTGAACGTCATCGCCGGGTGGAGGGCGAGCACGTGCGCGCCGAGGTCGGCCGCCGGCCGGAGCACCGAGAGACCGTGGCGGCCCGAGGTGTGCGCGACGTACTGGCCACGCCGGATCGCGCCGGACGCCGCGAGCATCGAGACGACGTTGTGCAGCATGTCGTCGGGGACGGTCAGGAGCAGGAGGTCGCACGACCGGCTGACCGCCGAGGGCTTGTCGTTGCGGACACCCGGCAGGAGCGTCGCGATGCGCGCCCGGGAGCCGTCCGACTCGCCGGCAGCGGCAACGACGTCGTGCCCGGCCGAACGCAGCCCGGCAGAGATGACGGCGCCGACACGGCCGGCACCCACCACACCGATACGAACCCGTGGGCCCATGATCATCGCCTTTCGTTCCAGTCCCGCAAGCGGGTACCGGACGGTTTGACAACAAAGAGCGTAGGTCGGCCGAGGACCTACGTCACCGGTGTACCCCGGTGTGCTCCGTCACACGCCTCTCACGCCGGGATCCGTGCCGCGTAGCGTGACCGCGTGGTCACCTCGCTGGGCATGCCGCCCCTCCCTCCGCGGACGGACGCCCCGTCCTGGCGGACGGCGTGGGACCGTGCGCTCTACGGTCCGGACGGCTTCTACCGGCGGCACGCGCCCGCCGACCACTTCCGTACGGCGGTCCACGGCTCCGACCTGATGGCGCGCGCCCTCCTCCGCCTGGTCGAGGCTCACGACCTCGACACGGTCGTCGACGTCGGAGCCGGTCGGGGTGAGCTGTTGGCCGCCCTCCACCGGCTGTCGCCGGAGCTCGAGCTGCTGGCGGTGGAGGTGGCTCCTCGGCCCGCGACCCTGCCTCCACCGATCGCGTGGTCGCCGGTGCTGCCCGAGTCGGTCGACGGGCTGGTCATCGCGCACGAGTGGCTCGACAACATCCCCTGCCACGTCGCTGCCGTGGACGACAAGGGTGATGTGCGGGTGGTGCACGTGGACCCGTCGACCGGCCAGGAGTCCTACGGCCATCGGGTCTCCACCCCCGGCGTACCTCCGTCGATGAGCGAGTGGCTCGAGCAGTGGTGGCCGCTCGAGGGGCGCGAGCCGGGGACCCGCGCCGAGATCGGCACCTCCCGCGACCTCGCGTGGGCCGACGTCGTGCGGCGCGTGGAGCGCGGACTGGCGATCGCCGTCGACTACGGCCACACCATGGAGAGCCGACCTGCCGAAGGCTCCCTGCGCTCCTACCTCGAGGGGCGCCAGGTGCCGGTGCTCCCGGACGGCTCCCGTGACGTCACCGCGCACGTCGCGGTCGACTCGGTCGCCGCAGCGGCGGGCGGGACCGTGACGACCCAGCGGGACGCCCTCCAGGCACTCGGGATCGACAGCTCGCGCCCCACGCTCGCGCTGGCGTCCACGGATCCCGCGGCGTACGTCGGCGCGCTCTCAGGCGCCGCAGCGGCTGCCGACCTGACGGCCGCGGACGGGTTCGGGGACTTCTACTGGGTCGTCTCGGGCGCCGGTGGGATCAGCGCGAAGCTCGGCTGACCGGTCGTCCGGCGAGCGTCCCGGCACGCTTCGACGGCCTCGACGAGGAAGCGGCGTGCGTCCCCTGCCTCGCGGAGCGGGCCGCGGACCTGCGCCGGTCCCGGGGGGCTGTGCACGACCACGTCGGCGAGGCCGAGCCTGCGCTGGAGCGGCCCTTGTGACATGCGCACGGACTGCACGCGTCCCGGCGGCACGACGTCGAGCCGGCGGACCCAGAACCCCCGTCGGCTGACGAGGAGCTCGCCGTCCTGGCCGAGGGCCAGCGTCCAGGCACTCAGCGGCGCCAGCCAGCGCGCCCGCCGGGTGGTGCGCGTCAGGGGGACGGAGCGGATGTCGCGCCCCAGCACGCGCCTGGCCAGGGCGTGCACCTCGTCGACCGGCGCGACCGGCATCAGCACCGACGACGCCTGCGCCTCCTCGCCCTGCCCGGACTCGTAGCCGGCCACCGACACCTCGAGGCGCGCCCACCCCGCGGAGCGCCACAGCAGCGGCTCCTGGACCACGAGGCCCTGGATGCGGCTCAGGTTGATCGTCTGGCTCGACAGCGAGGTGAGGCCACGGCTGATGTGCAGCCCTTGGGACGACTCGGCGACCACGAAGTTGTACGACGCGGTCAGCCGTCTCGCCAGGGCGAGGCCCAGGCCGAGCAGGGCGGGCACGATGCCGCCGACGACCGCGAAGCTGCCGGTCATCCCGTAGGCGACCGCCAGTGCCGCGACCGTCAGGAGGACCAGGAGCATCTCCGACGAGAGCGCCAGGCTGCCCACCAGCCGGCCGAGGTCGAGCCGGGCGAGGACGCGCTCCTGAGGCTGTTGCCCTGGTGCGGCGTCACCTGCGGGCGTCTCGGGTCGCTCGCCACGCAGGTCGTCGCGGCGCTCGAGGAGGACCCGGCGGAGCCCGAGTGCCTCGCCGTGCGGGAGGAACGCCAACGACCCCTCACGCTCGCCGCCGGCGACGTCGAAGCGGAGCTCGGCCAGACCGAAGACCCGACCCAGCAGCGGCTGGACGATGTCGACGCCCTGCAGCCGGTCGATCCTGATCCGCCGCGACCTGCGGAACAGCACGCCGGTGTCGATGCGGAGCTCGACGTCGTCGATCCAGTACTTCGTGACGAGCCACGACGCCAGGCCGTACGCCGCACCTGCCACCAGCAGCACCGCAACCGTCAGCCCGGTGGAGCCGAGGTCGCCGTCCACGAGGACGTTGTCCCAGGAGGCACCGACGAACGCGAGCAGCAGGATCGGACCGCGGATGAACGGCGTGAGCGGGGAGAGCCGTTGGTGCTGCTTGACCGTCTCGACCGGTGGGCCGGGTGTCGACGCGCTTGGCGGCGTTGGCGGCGTTGGCGGCGTTGGCGGCGTTGGCGCCGTAGGCACCGGCTGCACTGGGTGCACCGGCGGCCCTTCGGCCGGGGCGCCGTGTCCCTGCTCGGTCACAGACCGGCCGCCTGCGTCTCCCCCAGGGCGGTGAGCCGGTCACGGAGCCGAGCCGCCTCCTCGGCAGGCAGACCCGGGATCGTCGCGCTGGTGCCCGGGCTTGCAGTGTGCAGCTGCAGCTTTGCGATGCCGTACAGCTGGTCGAGCGGACCCGACTGCACGTCGACGTACTGCATCCGCCCGTAGGGCACCACGACCAGCCGCCGGAAGTAGGCGCCGCTGGTGATGTGCAGCTCGTCGTCCTCCTCGGCGTAGCCCCAGTGCGCCGCGTTGCGTCCGACGAGCCACCACGCCCAGCCGAACACCGCCAGCAGGAGGACCTCGAGCAGCAGCACCGACCGGCCGGAAAGCGCATCCATGCGCCACAGGATCAGCAGGACGACGGCCGTCAGGACGGCAGCCGCCGAGAGCACCAGACGTCTGATCGTGGCCAGACGAGGCGAGATCCGGCGCCACTCAGGACCGGGCGGGGCGAAGAGGTCGTCCACGGCTGCGACTGTATCCGCGCCGCGTCTGCGCACCTGCGACCGTGACTCCACAGGGTGGCTTCCACTATTGCCATGGATCCCGCCATCGACTAAGATCGAACACATGTTCGAGACACCGGTGATGAGTGAAGCGACCGACAACCGGTCGTCGTGCGCTGACGCACTGGTTGCCTCGATCGCTGCTGAGCGGCGGGTTGTCGCGGACCGGTTCCGGCTGGTGGCGGGGTGGGCGGACCTGCACTCTCCGGGTCACGAGCTGGCTGACGTGACGTCGGATCCGTCGGGCAACTTCAGCACTTCGGACACGGAGGTCGGCGCAGACGGGACGCCGGCGGTGACGCCTGCCGGGATCGTCGAGCTGGGGATGTTGCTGCAGACCACGACCCGGTCCGCCGAGGCGTTGCTGCGTGACGTGCTGGAGCTGCGGCACCGGTTGCCCGCGCACTGGTCGGCGGTGATGGCCGGCCGGCTCGAGGGGTGGAAGGGCCGGCAGGTCGCGAAGCTGACCCGCCAGTTGTCGTTCGAGCAGGCCCGGCGGGTCGACGCGATGGTCATCGACGCCGTGATCGGAGTGCCGTGGGGACGCGCGCAGTCGGTCGTGGAGGGCAAGGTCATCGCGGTCGACCCCGAGGGCCACCAGGCCCGGCTCGACGCCGAGGAGAACCGCCGCTTCGTCTCCACCC
>CADCUK010000002.1 GCA_902805865.1 uncultured Nocardioidaceae bacterium
GAGGTGGTGCCGGGGGCGCTGTTCGGCGCGTTCCTCAACGCCGGCCAGGCGTGCATGCACATCGAGCGGATCTACGTCCCGGAGTCGTTGGCCGAGGAGTTCACTTCGCGGTTCGTGGTCGGCGCGGAGAAGATCGCGCTCGGTGCGACCTACGACTTCGAGCCGCAGATGGGTTCGCTCATCTCCGAGGACCACCTCTCGAAGGTGAGCGACCACGTCGAGGACGCACGCGCCAAGGGGGCCGAGGTGCTCGCCGGTGGTCGCGCCCGGCCGGACCTGGGGCCGACCTTCTACGAGCCGACGGTGCTGCGCGGGGTCACGTCCGCCATGAAGCACGCGACGGAGGAGACCTTCGGGCCGGTCACCACGATCTACACCTACCGCTCGCTGGACGACGCGGTGGCGATGGCGAACGACACCTCCTACGGGTTGAACGCGAGCGTGTGGGGGACCGACCTCGCAGCTGCCGAGGAGGTCGGCCGGCGCATCCAGGCGGGCAACATCAACATCAACGACAGCCTTGCTGCGTCGTACGCCTCGAAGGCGACGCCGTCAGGTGGGCTGAAGAACTCCGGAGTCGGTGCGCGGCACGGTGACGGTGGGCTGCTGAAGTACACCGACCCGGTGCACGTGGCGGTGATGAAGAAGCAGGTGCTGACGCCGCCTGCGGACATCGAGTACGACAAGCACGTCAAGCAGACGCTCATCGGCCTCAAGGCGATGCGCCGGCTGCGGATCCGCTGAGCACAGCCGGCGCCGAGCCTTTCTAGGCGCGGAGCCGGCGCGCCAGCCGCAGCTCGGTCACGCCAAAGGCGACCGACACCGCCGCGACCGCAAGCACGGCAGCGGTGACCGGACCGGACGCGCCGGCGACCAGCACGACAGCCGTGCTGACGACGGCCCAACCGAGTGCCGCCTCTCCGACCACGGTGCCGGCGAGCGCCAGTCGGGCCGACCGGACCCGGGCGGCCAGGGCGACGTCGACGCCGACGACCACGAGCAGCGCTGCGACCACGCGCACCGCGGTGGTCGAGCCGGGCAGCTCCGTGGCGAGGGTTCCGGCGGTGGCGAGGGCTGCGACGCCGACCGCGGCAGTGACGGCGCCGTCGGCGAGGAGGACGGTGCGCAGGCGCCCGGCGGCTTCCGTCGTCCTGCCGGCAGCGGTGGTGGGTGCAGCAGCGGTGGTTGTCATGGCGGTGCTCCTTCGAGTCGTTGGGCTGCCACCGTGACGCGGGCGGGTGCGCCGCGTCGATGACCTCGCAGGTCATGGCCCTCGCGCAGTCGCGGGCCTAGCGTTGACCCCATGACGCTCGCCCCCGACCGCGCTGCCACCCGAGACGGGGCCGTCGGTGCCGGCCCGCTGCTGCGTGCCTGGCGGCAGCGCCGCCGCCTCAGCCAGCTCGACCTCGCCTGTGCAGCGGACGTCTCCACCCGGCACCTGTCGTACGTCGAGACGGGGCGCTCGCGGCCCAGCAGGCAGTTCCTGATGCACGTCGCCGAGCACCTCGACGTTCCGCTGCGCGGCCGCAACGACCTGCTCGTGGCCGCCGGCTACGCGCCTCTCTACCGGGAGACCGACCTGGACGACCCCGAGATGGTGCAGGTGCGCTCGGCGCTCGACCTCGTCCTGACGCACCACGAGCCGTTCCCGGCCCTCGTCCTCGATCGGCAGTGGCGGCTCGTGCGTGCGAACGCCGGCCTGGGGCTGCTGCTGGATGGCATCGATCCCGCTCTGCTCGTCGGCGACGTCAACGTCATGCGCCTGTCGATGCACCCGGACGGCCTTGCGCCGCGCATCATCGACCTGGCGTCCTTCAGCGCACATGCGCTCTCGAGGCTGCGGAGGCAGGCCGAGATGTCCGGCGACGAGGAGCTGTTCGCGCTCCACGAGGAGCTCGCCGGGTATCCCGGGGTCCGCGTCGACGAGTCGTGGACCGACCCACCAGGGCTGGTGCTGCCTCTGCGCCTGCGGTCCCCGTTCGGCGAGCTCTCGTTCTTCACCACAGCCGCCGTGTTCGGCACCGCTGCGGACGTGACGCTCTCCGAGCTGATGATCGAGCAGTTCTTCCCGGCCGACGTGGCGACCGACGCAGCCGTACGGCGAGTGGCCTCGTCGACGTAAGTTGAAGCGTCAACTATATGCGCTATGCTGGTCTCATGACGCGCTGGCTGACCGACGAGGAGCTCGCCTCCTGGTTCCCCCTGGCTGGGGTGATGCTCAAGCTCAACACTGCGTTGGACAGCCAGCTCCAGCGCGACTCGGACCTGACCCACTTCGACTACCTGTGCCTGGCGATGCTGTCGGAGACGTCGGACTGGACGATGACGATGAGCGCGCTCGCCGCGCGCACCAACGCGTCGCTGTCGCGGCTCTCGCACGTGATCAGCAAGCTCGAGCGCCGCGGCTGGGTCAGCCGCTGCCGTTCCGACGTCAGCCGCCGGGTGACGCTGGTGACGATGACTGAGGAGGGGTACGCCGTGCTCGTCGCCGCCGCCCCCGGTCACGTCGAGACCGTGAAGTCGCTGATCTACGACGGGCTGGATGCCGACGACGTCGCGAACCTGCACAAGCTCATGAGCCACATCCTCGAGCGCATCGAGGCCTCGGACCTCCGCTCCAGCTGCTGACGTCGAGTGGGCGCTCGCGCGAGGTTGAGTGGGGACTCGTGCGAGGTTGAGTAGGGACTCGCGCCGGGTTGAGTGGGCGCTCGTGCGAGGTTGAGTGGGGACTCGCGCCGGGTTGAGTGGGCGCTCGCGCGAGGTTGAGTAGGGACTCGCGCTGGAGGCTAGGGTCTCCGCGTGGCTGGGACCTTGAGCGGACTTGTCGAACGCGGGCTGATGGCGCCGGACTGGGCCGATGCCCTGGCCCCCGTCGAGCCGTCGATCGAGGTGATGGGCCGGTTCCTGCGCGAGGAGCTTGCGGCGGGCCGGGGGTACCTCCCGTCCGGCGACCACGTGCTGCGGGCGTTCCAGGCGCCGCTGGCCGATGTCCGGGTCCTGGTCGTCGGGCAGGATCCCTACCCGACTCCGGGCCATCCGATCGGGCTCAGCTTCTCGGTGGCGCCAGACGTACGCCCGCTGCCGCCCAGCCTGCTCAACATCTACAAGGAGCTGGTCTCGGACCTCGGAGTCCCTGCTCCCAGCACCGGTGACCTGTCGCCGTGGGCCACCAACGGGGTGATGCTGCTCAACAGAGTCCTCACCGTCGAGCCCGGCAAGTCAGCCGCGCATCGGGGCAAGGGATGGGAGAAGGTCACCGACCGCGCGATCGAGGTTCTTGCCGCCCGTGGTGGTCCACTGGCTGCGATCCTGTGGGGACGCGACGCCCAGACGCTCAAGCCGATGCTGGGCGGCATCCCTTGGGTCGAGTCCGTGCACCCGTCACCGCTCTCCGCCAGCCGGGGCTTCTTCGGGTCACGACCGTTCAGCAAGGTCAACGACCTGCTGGTCAGGCAGGGCGGTCAGCCGGTGGACTGGCGAATCCCCTGAGGCCGGCGCGAGCGCCTACTGAACCTCGCGCGAGCGCCTACTCAACCTCGCGCGAGCGCCTACTCAACGGAGGAGGGTGACGAGCTCGTCGGCGACGGCCTGCTGGCCCTCCTCGAACGGGTGGAACGCCAGTGCCCGCGTCTGGTCGGTGATCCGACCGTTCACCCACGGGTCGTCGGAGCAGACCTCGTGCCCCTCGGACACCGGATGCATGTCGAGGTACTCCGCGCGGGCGGTCCGGGCGGCCCGCCTCAGCGCGTCGTTCAGCTCCGACTCCAGGTCGGCCAACAGCGCGACATCGCCTTCGGCGAGCGGCATGGCCGGGCAGGGCCGGTCGGCGACGAGTCGCGGGTAGCCGACGAGCACGACGGTTGCTTCCGGCGCCTGCTTGCGGATCTCCCGCAGCACGCCGGTCACCCGCCGGCCCACCACGTCGAGCACGCCGGCCGGGTCGCCGTACGACTCGCGCAGGAGGTCGGTGCAGGGAGCGCCGGGCTGCGTGGCCACGGACGTGCACTGCTGCACCAGGGTCTGGAAGAGGTCCTCGTCGTTGCCGCCGATGCCGACGGTCACCACGTCGGTGCCCGGGCGCACTGCACGCAGCTGCGGGGGCACCCGTTCCGTCGCCCCGTTGAAGGCCATCACCTGGCGCTCGTCGAAGTCCGCGGTTGCGGCCCCGCTGCAGCTGACGTCCTTGAGCCGGGCTCCGAGCTCCTCGGCGGCCAGCGCCGGGTAGTTGCCCGACGAGCGGAAGCACCCGTCGGCGAACTCGGTCCCAGGCACCAGCGGCGCCGCGGTGAACGAGTCGCCGAGCGCGACGTAGGAGAGCACCTCGGCGGCCGACATCGTCGGCTCGGAGGGAGCGGCTGCGCGGTCCGCGGTCTCGGAGCACCCTGCGAGCACGCCGACGACGGCGAGCGCGAGAGCACCTGCGAGCCGCGGCCGGTCAGCCCGCGTCACGGCCCCGGCTCTTGGAGCCGGCCAGGTTGCGCGAGCCCGCGGAGCTGAAGCGCCGCTTGGGGTTGGCGCCGAGCACCGGTGCCGGCGGCTCGCCGACTCCGGGCTTCGCGGCCTTCGAACGGGTACGGCGGGGCTTGGCGGATGGCGCAGCCGGCGGCTCGACACCGACACCGTCGCTGCTGTGCTCAGCCAGGAACTCGTCGATCAACGGCCAGGTCGTACGGCGTGCAGCGCGGCCGGTCAGCATCCCGAGATGCCCGCCGGGGACCACCTCGAACCGCACGTCCGTGGCCAGCTGCTCGATGGGCCGCACGCAGCTGACCGGCGCGATCGTGTCGCTGGCCCCGCCGAACGCCAGCACCGGCACGGCGATGTCGGCGAACGAGATGTCGCGGCCCTCGAAGTGCACGGTGCCGGTGGCGAGCTCGTTGCCGCGGATCATCCGGTGGTAGAGCTGCCCGAACGTCCGGCCCGGGTAGGCGATCATGTTGGCGGTGAACCGGTCGACGGCCTCGACCTGCGCCAGGAAGTCGGTGTCGTCGAGCTTCGCCAGCTGCACGAACGGCTTGGTCACCAGCTTGTTGAACGTCGAGAGCTGGAAGGCCCTGCGGACCAGGGGCTTCGGCACGCCGCCCATCAGCCGGTAGGCGACGTTGATCGGCGACGCCTTGTCGCCGACGAGCCCGAGCAGCGGCCGCACCGGTGCGATCAGTGGCACCTGGGTGACGTCGATCGGCGAGCCCAGCGCGGTCACCGACCCGATCGGCAACGACTTCCAGGCGGCAGCGGTGAGCAGCGAGAAGATCCCGCCGAGGCTCCATCCGACCAGGTGCACGGGCCGGTCGCCGGCGTGCTTGCTGACCACGCGGATCGCCTCGGGCAGCACCTCGGTGACCCAGTGCTCCATGCCGAGGCTGCGGTTCTTGAACGACACCTCGCCGTACTCCACGAGGTAGGTCGGTCGCCCTCCGGACACGAGGTGCTCCACCAGCGAGCAGCCGCGACGCAGGTCGAAGCACATCGACGGCGCGGCGAGCGGGGTGACGAGCAGGACGGGGTCGCCGCTCTCCTTGACCTTCCCCACCGGTCGGTAGTGGTAGACCTCGCGGAGGGTGCCCTCGTCGATGAGGGTGCGGGGCATCGGGCGCAGATCGGCCAGCCCTCCGTAGAGCACCTTCTGGGCGAGGTTGGCGGAGGCAGCGACGATCTGGTCCGGCTTGGGGATCAGATCCATGCGCGAAGTGTACGGCGGTGCAGTGCACCGCCCCGGTGGGTCAGTCGCTGTCGTGGGGCCGCAACCGCTTGTGGTGGGCAGGCCGTGCCTCGCTCAACCGGCCCATGAACTCGGCAGCCCACGCGGCGACGTCGTGCTCCTTCACGGTCTTGCGCATCGCCTTCATCCGCCGGTTGAGGTCGCGCGGCTTGGCCCGCATGGCGTCGAGCACCGCCGACTTCATGCCGTTGATGTCGTAGGGGTTCACCAGGAACGCCTGCTTGAGCTCGTCCGCCGCCCCGGCGAACTCCGACAGCACCAGCGCCCCGTCATTCGACTCCCGGCAGGCGACGTACTCCTTGGCGACGAGGTTCATCCCGTCGCGCAGGGGCGTGACGACCATGATGTCGGCGGCCCGGAACATCGCCGCCATCTCCTCGCGGGGGTAGGAGGCGTGCAGGTAGGAGATCGCGGGTCGACCGATCCGGCCGTAGTCACCGTTGATGTGGCCGACGAGCCGGTCGATCTCGTCGCGGAGCCGGCGGTACTCGTCCACGCGCTCCCGCGAGGGCGTCGCGACCTGGAGGAAGACCGCCTCCTCGACGTCGAGGGTGCCCTCCTCGAGCAGCTCGCCGAACGCGCGGAGCCGCTTGTAGATGCCCTTGGTGTAGTCGAGCCGGTCGACACCGAGGAGGAGGTGCCGGGGGTTGCCGAGCTGCTCGCGGATCTCCTTCGCTCGCGCCTCGACGGCCTCGGAGCGGGACAGCTCGGCCAAGCCGTCGTAGTCGATCGAGATCGGGAAGGCAGCAGCCTCCACGGTGCGTCCGTCGGGCAGGTAGACGAGGTCGCGGTGGGTCTTGTGGCCGACGCGCTGCCGCACGAGGCGGACGAAGTTCTGCGCGCCACCCGGTCGCTGGAAGCCGACCAGGTCGGCGCCGAGCAGCCCCTCGAGGATCTGCCGGCGCCAGGGCAGCTGCACGAACAGCTCCAGCGGCGGGAACGGGATGTGCAGGAAGAAGCCGATGCGCAGGTCGGGCCGGAGCTCGCGCAGCATGCCCGGGACCAGCTGGAGCTGGTAGTCGTGCACCCAGACCATCGCGTTCTCGGCAGCGAGCTCGGCGGTCCTCTCTGCGAAGCGCCGGTTGACGGTGACGTAGGCGTCCCACCACTCGCGGTGGAACTCGGGCTTCGCCACGACGTCGTGGTAGAGCGGCCACAGGGTGCCGTTCGAGAACCCCTCGTAGAAGTACTCGATCTCCTGTTCGGAGAGGCTCACCGGGACGAGGCGCATCCCGCTCTCCTCCGGCGGCTCCTCGTCGCTGTCGGGCCCGCCGGTCCAACCGACCCAGGCTCCGTCATGGCTCTGCATCACCGGTTCGACGGCGGTCACGAGGCCGCCGGGCGAGCGGCGCCAGCTCACCGTGCCGTCGTCCTCGACCACCCGGTCCACCGGCAGGCGGTTGGCGACGACGACCAAGTCGTAGGTCGCCGCGGCATGTCCCCGATCCACGCTCACCTGGCTACCCTACGTCGAGCGGTTCCCGCCGACGCACCGCGTCAGACGCTGGAGATGACTCCGGCGGTGTCGAATGACATCGTTGTGATTTGTATCTACCATGGGACCGGACCCCCGCCAGCCTTGGATGTCGTACAGGAGCGCCGCATGGACACTGCGAACGCCGTCAACTCGTCCTCGATGCAGAACGTCGTCGGTGAGCTGTCGGAACGCGACCGCGAGGTGCTCGACTTCGAGCGTCAGTGGTGGAAGTACGCCGGCGCCAAGGAGCAGGCGGTGCGGGACAAGTTCGACATGTCCTCGACGCGCTACTACCAGGTGCTCAACGCGCTGATCGACCGGCCGGAGGCGCTCGCCCACGACCCGCTGCTGGTCCGGCGGCTGCGCCGGTTGCGCGCCGCCCGCCAGCGGGCCCGCTCGGCCCGCCGGCTCGGGTTCGAGGTCTGAGCCGTGCGTCAGGCCACCCGTGACGCGGTCCGTCGCGCCTCGCGCCGGGCGATGAGCCGCGCGGTAAGCCAGGCAGGGGAGCGGTCGGCTGCCCGGTCCCGGGCCGACGAGGGGTTCGCGATGTCGTCGCCGGTGGCGCTGATGAGCGCTGCCGCGGTCGTGCTCGCCGGCGTCGCCTACCTCGTGACCGACCCCGAGGTGACCGAGCCGGACCAGGTCGCGCTCGCCGCCGGACCCGCGCCGGTCGAGCGCAAGGTCGTCATGGAGGCGATGGAGGTCGAGCCCACCATCAAGCGGGGCGAGATCTACGTCAGCGTCTACAACAACTCGAACATCACCGGGCTGGCCGGGACGACCGCGCAGCGGATCGTGACCGCCGGCTGGCAGGTCGTCGGCTCCGACAACTGGTACGGCACGATCCCGGCCACCACGATCTACTACCCCGAGCAGCTGAAGGACGCGGCGATGCTGCTGTCCAAGGACCTCGGCATCGAGCGGGTCCTGCCGGCCGTCGACCCGATGCTGATGGACCGGCTGACGCTGATCCTCACCTCCGACTTCGCCTGAGCTCGACTCGGCCAGCCCCGGTTCACTCCCGCCCGGCCCGGCTGGTTGGCTTGAGCCATGGAGTTCCGCACGCCCCTGGCCCGCAGGCGGTACGACGAGGTGGTGGCCGTTCCGGCCCGGGGGATCATCTGCCTCGACTTCGACGGGACCCTCGCGCCGATCGTCGACGAGCCCTCCGAGGCCCGCGTGCACCCGCGGGCAGGGGACGTCCTGGCCGCACTGGGTGAGCGGTTCCAGGCGGTCGCGATCGTCACCGGGCGGCCGGTGCGTCAGGTGCTCGCCCTGGCCGACCTCGAGGAGGTCGGCCGGCGCATCGCCGAGGCCGGCGGACGGCTGATGGTGCTCGGCCAGTACGGCAACGAGCGTTGGAGCACCGACGACCCACGGGTCCGCACGCCGAGGCCCCCGCGCGGGCTGGCGTCGCTGATGGCCGAGCTCCCGCAGCTGCTCGAGAAGGCAGGTGCAGCCGACGCGCACCTGGAGGAGAAGGGGCTTGCCGTCGCCGTGCACACGCGGAGGCTGGCGGACCCCGCTGCTGCACTGGAACGGCTGACGCCCGAGCTGACCCGCGCCGCCGGCCGGCACGGGCTCGTGCTCGAGCCGGGCCGCATGGTCGTGGAGGTCCGCGCCCCCGGGATGGACAAGGGCGCGGCGGTGCGTCAGCTGCAGAAGGAGCTGCGCGCCGACGCGATCGTGTTCGTCGGCGACGACCTCGGCGACCTGGAGGCGTTCGAGGCGGTCCGGGCGCTGCGTCGTGGCGGCATGGTGGGGCTGCTCGTCTGCTCCGGGTCGGAGGAGCAGCGCGCGCTCGTCGAGGTCTCCGACGTCGTCGTCGACGGCCCCGACGGGGTCATGGAGCTGCTGGGCGGGCTGGCCTCGGATGCTGCTGCCGGCTCGGGCTCGGGCTCGGGCTCAGGCGACGACGCTCGCGAGCGCTGACGAGCGGGTAGCCGCCGTCCGCGAGCCCCGCCAGCCGCTCGAACGGGTTGTGGACCCCGACATCGCCACCACGCACGTACGACCACGCGGCACCCAGCGCGTAGAGCGGCAGCATCGGCAACCCGAGGCAGAACACGTACTGCCAGCTGTGCCGCTCCTCGTGCGCGAGCAGGGCGGGCCGGCTGTCGAGGAACTCCGACGGTCGTCGGCTCACGACGACGTTCCCGACGGTGAACGCCGGCGCCGTCGGCACCGGTAGCCGGTAGTCCGAGGCGAGCACGAGGCCACGCGGCCCCCAGCGCAACCTGCTCCGGCCCGCGACCGCGATCATCAGCCCCAGCGGGGTGCTCAGGTTGACGACGTTCACCACGGTCTTCAGCGCCCAGCGGTCCATCGCCCCAGTGTCCTTTCCGGTCGCCGGATCGCGAGATTCTGCCGTCTCGGATCCCGGACCCGATGTGCGCATCGTGAGACGAATGCCTAATCTGGACACAGCTCATCGAGAGGGGCAGAGGGACACGGCCCGCTGAAGCCCCGGCAACCAACCGCAGCAGATCCTCCACCGACGCCGAGTCGGTCGACGCTGCGGCCACGGTGCTAAGTCCGTCCCGGCGCGAAGGTCGCGATCCGGGGAAGATGAGAAGGAGGACTCCTTGAGCGCAGTCACGGTCTCGACCAGCCCGTCCACGGCACCCGGAACGGGCGGCACCGGCCTCCGGGAAGGCGCCTTCGGCAACGCCACCGGTCTCGTCTGTCGCGAGTGCGGCGCCGGCCAGCCGCTCGGCCCCTACTACGCGTGCCAGGAGTGCTTCGGACCGCTGGAGATCGGCTACGCGTTCCCCTCGATCACGCGCGAGCAGATCGAGGCGGGCCCGAAGAACATCTGGCGCTACCAGCCGCTGCTGCCGGTGCCGACCGACATCGCCCTCAGCCCCAACATGGAGCCGGGCTTCACCCGGCTCGTGCACGCCAGCAACCTCGGCCGCGAGCTGGGCATCCGGAGCCTGTGGGTCAAGGACGACTCCGGCAACCCGACGCACTCGTTCAAGGACCGCGTCGTCGCGATGGCGCTCTCCGCCGCCCGCGAGCTCGGCGCGAAGGTCTTCGCCTGCCCCTCGACCGGCAACCTCGCGAACGCGGTGGCCGCCGCCGGTGCCCGCGCGGGCATCCGCACCGTCGTCTTCATCCCGCACGACCTCGAGCCCGCCAAGATCCAGATGACCGCGGTGTACGGCGGCTCGCTGGTCGCCGTCCGTGGCTCGTACGACGACGTCAACCGGCTCGCCTCGGAGATCGCCGGTGAGGAGGACGGGTGGGCGTTCGTCAACGTCAACGTCCGTCCCTACTACGCCGAGGGCTCCAAGACGCTGGCGTTCGAGATCGCCGAGCAGCTCGGCTGGCGGATCCCCGAGCAGGTCGTGGTGCCCGTGGCCAGCGGCTCGCAGCTCACCAAGATCGACAAGGGGTTCCAGGAGCTCATCAAGCTCGGCCTCGTCGAGGACACGCCCTACAAGATCTTCGGCGCGCAGGCCGAGGGCTGCTCGCCGGTCAGCGCGGCGTTCAAGGCCGGCCATGACGTCGTACGCCCGGTGAAGCCGAACACGATCGCGAAGTCGCTGGCGATCGGCAACCCCGCCGACGGTCCGTACGTGCTCGACGTGACCCGTCGGACCGGCGGTCGCGTCGAGGACGTGACCGACGAGCAGGTGCGCGACGGCATCCTGCTGCTCGCCCGCAACGAGGGCATCTTCGCCGAGACCGCCGGCGGCGTGACGGTCGCAGTGACGAAGAAGCTCGTCGAGACCGGTCAGCTCGACCCCGAGCTCGAGACCGTCGTGCTCAACACCGGTGACGGGCTCAAGACCCTGGACGCGGTCGCCGACCGGGTCGCGCCGTCGGCGACGATCGACCCGTCCTACACCGAGTTCCTGGCCACCGGCCTCGCCTGACCGGCCGACCAGACACCACATCCCCGAGGAGCCCGATGAGCGTCCACGTCCGCATCCCGACGATCCTCCGCACCTACACCGAGGGCGCCTCGGAGGTGACCGTCGAGGGGGACACCCTGTCCGGCGTGCTCGACGCGCTCGAGGCGTCGTACACCGGCATCCGGTCGCGCATCGTCGACGAGACCGGTGAGCTGCGGCGCTTCGTGAACGTCTACGTGGGCAACGACGACGTGCGGTTCCTCGACGGGCTCGCGACCGCGACCCCGGACGGGACGAAGATCTCCGTCATCCCGGCCGTCGCCGGAGGCTGACAGTCGATTCCGTCGCCGGAGGCTGACAGACAGCCGGCTCAGGCGACGTGCGTGCGCGTGGTCGGGAGCCGGTGACCACAGCGGGGGCAGTGCGCCCTCCGACAGGTGTCCAGCTCCTGGCCGCACGGGCAGGTGGCGTGTCCGTCGACCCGGACGTGGTCCCTGGCGACGTGCTGGTCGATGGCCTCGAACAGTGCTTGGTGCATCTCGGTGCTCCCCCGTATGGATTCCTCGCTCCCCATCTGTACATCGTGAGGCAGGTCACACACAGGAGGCGGAAGACCCGCCGATGTCGTGACCGATAGCCTCCACAGGTGACTGAAGTCCTGCTGGCCACCTCCGTCGACTGGCCCGAGGGCGAGCCCTCCGGCGAGCTCCTCGTCAAGGCGTTCGCCGACCGGGGCCTCGCCGCTTCGTGGGCCCGCTGGGACGACCCGGCCGTCGACTGGTCGTCCGCGCGGGTGGTCGCCGTGCGCAGTGTGTGGGACTACGACCGGCGGCGCGACGAGCTCCTCGGCTGGGCCGAGCACGTGGCCCGGTGGTCCCGGCTCGTCAACGGCCCGGCGGTCTTCCGCTGGAACACCGACAAGTCCTACCTGCTCGACCTCGAGCGGATCGGCGTACCGGTGGTGCCGACGGCGCTGCTCGACGACCGCGCCCAGCTGGCCGAGGTCAGCGGACGCTTCGGGGGCCGCGTCGTCGTGAAGCCACGGGTCGCAGCAGGCGGACGCGGGCTGAGCGTCCAGGACGCGGGACCGGACCTCGGAGGGCTGGCGGTCGAGATGGGCGTCGACCTGGTCGAGGACCAGTGGGGCCCGTGGCTCGTCCAGCCGCTGGTCGAGTCGGTGCGCAGCGAGGGCGAGACCTCGGTCTTCGTCTTCGCCGGGGTCCCCGTGTCCCAGGCGCTGAAGCTGCCGGCCGGCGACGAGATCCGGGTCCACGAGATGTACGGCGGCACGACGCAGGCGGTGGAGCCGACCGACGAGGCGATGCTGCTGGCCGCCGAGACCGTCGCCGCGGCGCGGCAGCTGTTCGACGAGGACCTCTGCTACGCCCGGGTCGACCTGATGCGGCTCGAGGACGGGCGGCTCGTGGTGGGGGAGCTGGAGGTCACCGAGCCCGGGCTCTACCTCGACGTCCTGCCCGGCAACGCCGACGCGTTCGCCGACGTCGTCGCCACGCTCGTCCAGGACCAGGTGACGGTGCTGCTCGACGCGGTCGAGCCCGAGGTCGAGGCCGGGACCGACCCCCAGGCATGAAGCTGGCCGGAGAGACGCCAGGCGTTTCCGCTCGGCATCTCTCCGGCCATGACCCCGTCGCACCCACGAGGTCATTCGAGACTAGGGGGGACGTCGGAGGGTGGTCAATGGGCCATAAGGCCCGTTGACAGGGGTCCGAGCGTCTTGCACTCGGCTAGGTCGAGTGCTAAACATGTGGCTAGCACTCTCGCCACGAGAGTGACAGAACCGGGCCCGGGGAGACGAGGTCCACCAGCGCCGGCGGGAAGGGTCTGCCGGGTCAGCAGGACCGTCCGTCGCGGGCGTCGCCCCCGGACCATCCCGACTCCCATCGTGAGGAATCGCAGGAGTTATGCCGAAGCTCATCGCTTTCAACGAGGAGGCCCGGCGCGGCCTCGAGCGTGGAATGAACACGCTCGCTGACGCCGTCAAGGTCACCCTCGGACCCAAGGGACGCAACGTCGTCCTGGAGAAGAAGTGGGGCGCCCCCACCATCACGAACGACGGTGTCTCGATCGCCAAGGAGATCGAGCTCGAGGACCCCTACGAGAAGATCGGGGCCGAGCTCGTCAAGGAGGTCGCGAAGAAGACCGACGACGTCGCCGGAGACGGCACGACGACGGCGACCGTCCTGGCCCAGGCCATGGTCCGCGAAGGGCTGCGCAACGTCGCCGCCGGCGCGAACCCGATGGCCCCTATA
>CADCUK010000003.1 GCA_902805865.1 uncultured Nocardioidaceae bacterium
GGAGAAGCGCGCCGCCGAGCGCGGGATCCCGGTCTCGAAGATGGAGTGGGAGGCGCCGTACCTGCCGATCGACCCGCACGATGTCGGTCGCAGCTACGAGGCGGTCATCCGGGTCAACAGCCAGTCCGGCAAGGGCGGCGTGGCCTACATCATGAAGGCTGACCACAAGCTGGACCTGCCGCGGCGGCTGCAGATCGAGTTCTCCCGTGTCGTCCAGGAGCACACCGACGCCGACGGCGGCGAGGTCACGACGGACAGCATGTGGCGCTACTTCAAGGAGACCTACCTCGACCGCGTCACGCCGTTGCAGCTCAACTCGGTGCACACGTCCTCCGCGGCAGGGGAGAAGGACCAGCTCACCGTGCGCGTGTACGTCGACGGCGAGCCACAGACGCTGCTCGGCACCGGCAACGGACCGGTCTCGGCGTTCGTCGACGCGATCAACGCAGAGCTCGGGTACGACGTCAGGGTGCTGGACTTCCACGAGCACGCGCTGTCCTCCGGAGGCGACGCGATCGCCGCCGCCTACGTGGAGTGTGCCGTCGGCGACCAGGTGCTGTGGGGGGTCGGCCTCGACGCCAACATCGTCACTGCGTCCCTCAAGGCGGTCGTCTCGGCGGTGAACCGCGGGTGAATCTGCTCGGTTAACCGGCAGCTTCCGTCCTGGTTTGGGACCATGGTCCCAAACCAGGACGAGCAGAGGCGGGCGGGATGGTCGGGGTGACGCCGGAGTCGGGCGCCTTCGGGCAGGCGCTGACCGGACTGCCGAAGCCGCTGGTCCGTCAGTGCGTGCTCCTCGTGCCGGTCGCGCTCGACCTGCTGGTGCTGGTGCTGTGGGGCTCGCCCGGCGACGTCGGCCTCTTCTACGCCGGCGGGCTCGCGCTCTTCGGGATCGCCACCGCACTGGCCACGGGCGCGGCCCTGCTGCCCGCTGTGCCGCGTGCCGTCACGTCGGTGCTGCCGGTCGTCGACCTCGCCGCCATCGGGCTGATGACGATGGTGCCGGACGGCAACGGCATGGGCGTCCTCGCGGTGCTGCCGGCGATGTGGCTCGCCGCGGACCACCGGATGCGTGGCGTGGGTTGGGCACTTCTCGCGACGTTGGCGCTCGTGTCCGTGCCGTCGCTCGTGTACTTCGGCATGGACGTCGCCTGGTGGTCCCGGGCGCTGCTGGTCCCCTCGATCGTCGGCATGTGTGCGATCACCGTGGCCGGCACGACGCAGCTGTGGGAGCGCCAGAACCACGTGCTCGAGGAGCAGGGCCAGCGGCTGGAGCAGGCGTTCGCCGACGTCGTCGCGAACCAGGCGCTGAACAAGGCGATCGTGACCACCGTGGACGTCGGCCTGGTCGCACTGGACAAGGACGGTGCCTACAAGGTCGTCAACCCGCGCCACCACGAGTTCCTCGACCTCACCTACCCCGACGGTCACCACGGCCGCGCCGGGGAGGTGGGCTTCTCCTTCGCAGCGAACCGCGTCACCCGGCTGACCCACGAGGAGCTGCCGACCGTGCGGGCGATGAGCGGCGAGGCGTTCTCCGACTACGTGGTGTGGATCGGCGAGCACCCCGAGGAGCGCAGGGCGCTGTCGGTCTCCGCCAAGCCGGTGCTCGACGCCGCCGGCGACTTCGACGGGGCGGTGCTCGTCTACCAGGACATCACCGACCTCATGTCGGCACTGCGGATCAAGGACGACTTCGTCGCATCGGTGTCCCACGAGCTGCGCACCCCGCTCACCGCGATCATGGGCTTCCTCGACCTGGTGCTCGACGAGGAGGGGTCGGTCAGCCCGAGCGCGCGACAGCAGCTGCTGGTGGTCAAGCGCAACTCCGAGCGGCTGCTGCGACTGGTCAGCGACCTGCTCTTCGCCGCCCAGGCGCAGGACGGCCGACTGGCGCTCGACGTGGAGCCGGTGGACCTTCCCCTGCTGGCCTGGCAGTCCGTCGCCGACCTCGCCCCGCGCGCCGCGACCGGGGGCGTCGCCCTGCTCCACGAGCTGCCCAAGTCGCTGGTCGTGAACGCCGACCCGGTCCGGATCCGTCAGGTCGTCGACAACCTCCTCAGCAACGCCCTGAAGTACACGCCGGCGGGCGGGACCGTCACCCTCCGGATCGTGGAGACCCTCGACGACGAGGTGGCCCTGCTCATCAGCGACACCGGCATCGGGATAGACAAGCGGGAGCTGTCCCGGCTGTTCACGCGGTTCTTCCGGACCCAGGACGCGGAGACACGAGCCATCCAGGGGGTCGGCCTGGGGCTGGCGATCACGAAGTCCATCGTCGAGTCCCACGACGGTCACATCGACGTGGAGTCCCGGCCCGGGCAGGGCAGCACCTTCACGGTGGTGCTGCCGCGCAGCGGGCCGCACGGCGCCGCGGCTGCTGACCAGGGCGACGACCAGCTCGCGGGGCCGGTCACCGTGGGGTCCTGAAGGAGCAGGGGTTTTCTGCCGTGAGGGACGCCACTGGTGCATGCCTTCGCCGCGGCGTTCTGCCAGCATGGGAGGCATGAGCGCACCTCTGGTCAGCGAACACGTCGGGCAGTTCTTCGTCGACTCCGACCGGCTCGAGTACACGGAGTTCGGCGGTGGCGACCGCTGGGTCGTCCTGCTGCACGGGCAGCTCATGCCGCGCCGGATGCACGACCCGCTGGCGCGCGTGCTCGCGGCGGAAGGTTTCCACGTCGTCACGCTGGACCTGCTGGGGCACGGCCGTTCCGACCGTCCGGAGGACCCCAAGGAGTACTCGATGACCGCGTGGGGCGAGCAGGTGATCGCGCTGCTCGACCACCTCGGCGCCGAGGCCGCGGTCGTCGGCGGCACGTCGCTCGGCGCGAACGTCAGCCTCGAGGTCGCTGTGATCGCCCCCGAGCGCGTCCAGGGGCTGCTGCTCGAGATGCCGGTGCTCGACAACGCCGTGGAGGCCGGGATCATCGCCTTCGCGCCGCTGCTCTTCATGGCCCGGTTCTTCCCTCCGGGCGTGCGGCTGCTCGCCGGGACCGCGCGGTTGGTGCCGCGGGGGATGGCGGGGTTCTGGGGCGGCATCGTCCTCGACACCCTCGACCAGCGACCCGCCTCGATGGCCGCGGTCATCCACGGGATCTTCTTCGGCCGGGTGGCGCCGTCGAGCCGGCTGCGACGCCGGATCGAGGCGCCGGCGCTGGTCATCGGTCACCCGCGCGACCCGATCCACCTCGCCGCCGACGCGCTGATGGTCGCCGAGGAGATGCCGAACGCCCGCCACCTCGGCGCCTCCAGCATCCTGGAGTGGCGGTTCCGTCCCGACCGCCTGAACCAGGAGGCCCTCGGCTTCGTCACCGAGGTCTGGGACGCCGACGCTCCGCAGGCCCAGCAGGCCTGATCGCGCCCCTCGCCGGGGCAGAATGGGCGGGTGCCCTACTACCGCGACGAGGCGATCGTGCTGCGCACCCAGAAGCTGGGTGAGGCCGACCGCATCATCACGCTGCTGACCCGGTCCCACGGCCGGGTCCGTGCGGTCGCCAAGGGCGTCCGGCGCACGTCGTCGAGGTTCGGCTCCCGGCTGGAGCCGTTCAGCCACATCGACGTACAGCTGGCGGAGGCGCGCTCGCTCGACGTGATCACCCAGGTCGAGACGCTGCGGTCCTACCCGGCGGCGATGGGTGCGGACTACGGCGCCTACACCGCGGGGACGGTGATGCTCGAGACCGCGGAGCGGCTCGTCGTGGAGGACAAGGAGCCGGCGCTGCAGCAGTACCTCCTGCTCGTCGGCGCGCTCCGGGCGATCTGCGAGACCGGGCGGCCGGCGGCCCAGGTCCTCGACGCGTTCCTCCTGCGGTCCCTGGCGGTGGCCGGCTACGCGCCCTCCTTCGACGGCTGTGCCCGGTGCGGGGTCGAGGGGCCACACGTGGCGTTCAACCCCTCGGCCGGCGGCATGCTGTGCGCGGGGTGCCGGCTGCCCGGATCGGCGCGGCCCGCGACCGAGACCGTCGCGGTGCTCGCGGCGCTGCTGTCAGGGGAGTGGGACGTCGTGCTGCGCAGCGACGAGCGTCACCTGCGGGAGGCCAGCACGCTGGTCGCGGCGTACCTCGCCTGGCACCTCGAGCGCGGGCTGAAGTCGCTCACGCACCTGCAGCGCTGACCGCTCCGGCGTCCGTTGCCGCGGCGGGCTGGGCCACAGCTCCGTGGAGCTCGCACTCCTGCACCACCTTGTCGATCGACAGGTTGAACTTCTCCAGCAACCGGCCGAACTCCTCGTGGTCGGCATCGTCCCAGTCGCCGAGGGCGGCCTGCAGCCACTCGCGTCGGCGGGCCCGGGTCTCGGTGAGCACCTGCCGCCCCGGGACGGTGAGGTCGAGGAGCGACGCACGACGGTCCTTGGGGTCGGGTCGCCGCTCCACCAGGTCCTCGTGCTCGAGGGCCTGCACCTGGCGGGTGATCGTCGAGGGGTCCAGGCCGAACGCCTGGGCGAGCGAGCCGAGCCGCTGCGGCCCCTCGTCGACGAGGCGGCACAGGATGCCGTACGCCGACCGGTCGAGCTCGATCTCCCCCGAGGACGTCGTGAAGTGGATGCGCTGCACACGGCGCAGCAGGATCGTGAGCTGCTGCTCGATGTGAGTGGTGTGCACGGCGCCGGCCCTCTTCCCTGATGGTGCGATGCTGCGGGTGCACCTGAAGTCTAGGTTGTCGGTGCTGAGAGGACGGAGGGCACATGGACAGCGCACGCAACCGACGGGCGAGACGTCGCGAAGCTGCAGCGACCGCCGGGTCCGCGCGCACGGCGCCGGTCCGGTCCCCACGTCCCCATCCGTCGGGAGCCGTTCCCCCGGCCGTCCCCGCTGAGCTGGTGCCGCACCACGTCGCGGTGATCATGGACGGCAACGGCCGGTGGGCGCAGGAGCGGGGGCTGCCGCGGACCGCCGGCCACGAGCAGGGCGAGCACTCGCTCTTCGACGTCGTCGAGGGAGCCATCGAGATCGGGGTCAAGGCGATCTCGGCGTACGCCTTCTCCACCGAGAACTGGTCCCGCTCCGCCGACGAGGTCCGCTTCCTCATGGGGTTCAACCGCGACGTGATCCGGCGGCGGCGCGACGAGATGCACGAGCTCGGCGTCCGCGTCCGCTGGGCCGGCCGGGCCCCCCGGCTGTGGCGGTCGGTGATCAAGGAGCTGCAGGTCGCCGAGGAGATGACCCGGCACAACACCGCGTTCACGTTGACGATGTGCGTGAACTACGGCGGGCGTGCGGAGATCGCCGACGCCGCCCGGTCGCTCGCCCAGGACGTCGCGGCCGGCCGGGTGAACGCCGACCGGGTGGACGAGCGGACGTTCGCCCGCTACCTCTACGTGCCCGAGCTGGCCGACGCCGACCTGGTGTGGCGGACGTCGGGGGAGCAGCGGCTGTCGAACTTCATGCTGTGGCAGGCGGCGTACTCCGAGATGGTCTTCACCGACGTCCTGTGGCCCGACGTGGACCGCCGCCACCTGTGGCAGGCGATCGACACCTACGCGCGCCGGGACCGGAGGTACGGCGGCGCCGACCCGGCCGGTGCCCTTTCCTGACCTCGCGGATCACGGTTGACTGACCCCTGGAGGTCATTGTGAGTTCGCTGCCGTCCGGGACAGTCACGCTGCTGTTCTCCGACATGGAGGGCTCGACCCGGCTGCTCTCCCGGTTGGGGCCGGACTACGTCCTGGCGCTCGACGCCCAGCGACGGGTGCTCCGCGACGCCTGGGCCGAGCACGGCGGGGTGGAGCTGGGCACCGAGGGCGACAGCTTCTTCGTCGTCTTCGAGACCGCGCCGGACGCGGTGCGTGCGGCGGTCGCCGCCCAGCGGGGGCTGCTGGAGACACCGTGGCCGTCCGGCGAGCGGGTGCTGGTGCGGATGGGGCTGCACACCGGCTCACCGATGCCGCACCACGACGCCTACGTCGGGATGGACGTGCACCGCGCGGCCAGGATCGCAGGCGTCGCCCAGGGCGGGCAGGTGCTCGTCAGCGACACCACCGCGTCCCTCGCGAGCACGACGCTCGTCGGTTGGGGAGAGACCTACGGCTTCCTGGACCTCGGGCTGCACCACCTCAAGGACCTGCCCCAGCCCGAGCACCTCTTCCAGGTGACGGCCGAGGGGCTGGCGCGGGACTTCACCGCGGTGCGGTCGCTCGGATCGGTCAGCAACCTCCCGGAGTTCGCCACCCCTCTCGTCGGGCGGGAGGTCGAACGAGGACACCTCAGCGGGTTGGTCGCCGACCCGACGGCCCGGCTCGTCACCCTCACCGGCCCCGGTGGGAGCGGCAAGACGAGGCTTGCAGCGGACCTGGCCGAGCGGGAGGGGCGCCGGTTCCCCCACGGGGTGTTCTTCGTCGGGCTCGACACCGTCCGCACCGCCGACCTCATGTGGACCACGATCTCCAACGCCCTCGACGTGCCCCCGGAAGCACGGTCCAGGCAGGCGCTCTTCGAGTACCTCGCGCACCGCTCGTCCTTGCTGGTGCTCGACAACCTCGAACAGGTCGAAGGAGCCGACTCGGTCGTCAAGCAGCTGCTCGACGCAGCTCCCGGTGTGCAGGTGGTCGCCACCTCGAGGCACCCGCTGCACGTGCTCGGCGAGCACGAGCTCCCGGTGCTGCCCCTGACGCTGCCGCAGGGCCAGGGGCTCTCGGAGGTCGAGTCCTCGCCCGCCGTGCAGCTGTTCCTCCACCAGGCGCGGCTGGTTCGGCCCAGCTTCCGGCTGACCGAGGCCAACCGCGTCGACGTCGCGACGGTCTGCGCGAGGCTCGACGGGCTGCCGCTCGCGCTCGAGCTCGCAGCCGCACGCTCCAAGCTCCTCGCCCCGAGAGCGTTGCTCAACCGGCTGGACCTGGCGCTCGACCTGCGCAGCGACGCCCTCGGGCGCTCCGGACGGCACCAGACGCTGCGCCAGACGATCACCTGGAGCTACGAGCTGCTCGGCGAGGTCGAGCAGCGGCTGTTCCGGTGCCTCAGCGTGTTCGCCGGCGGGGCCGCGCTGGACTCGATCGAGGCTGTCTGGGGCGAGCTGTCACCGGACGGCCCGGACGTGCTCTCGCTGCTGGAGCGGCTCGTCGACGCCTCGCTCGTGGTGGTCACCGAGGGGGAGGACGACGAGCCCCGGATCGAGATGCTCAACACCGTGCAGGCCTTTGCCGCCGAGCAGCTGGAGGCCGGTGGGGAGTCGGACGCGGTGAACGTGGCCGCCGTACGCCACTTCGACGAGCTGATCGAGCACCCGGACCGCGAGGGCGACTTCGAGGCCCGGGCGAGGTACGTCGACCGGCTGGAGGCCGAGCACGAGAACTACCGTCGTTGCCTCGACTGGCTGCACGGCCACCTCGACGGCGAGGACCGTGTGCGGAGGCTGCTCGAGCTGACCTCGCGGTTCGTCGGCCGTCTCTGCCGGCCACGCGGCTACCTGGACGAGGGCAGGGAGTGGTGCGAGCGGGCGCTGGCGGCCGTGCCGCTGCACGACGACGTCGCCGTGGCCGCGTGCGAGATGCAGCTCGCGCAGATCATGGGGACCCGCGGTGAGCGTGAGGCAGCGCTGCCGATGCTCAACCACGCCTGGGCGGTCTTCGACGAGGCCCAGCCGGACGACCGCTGCTCCGCCGAGCAGCTCGAAGGGCTCAAGTCGGTCGTGCTGGTGGGACGCGCGATGGCCGCCCACACCACGGGCGACCTGGACCGGGCGCGGGAGCTGTACGAGACCGGGTTGGCGATGTTCGACGACCCCGAGCGCCGGGCCCATCTGCTGCACAACTACGCCGCGCTGGTCGGCGCCTCGGAGGGCCCCGAGGTGGCCCTGGAGTACGAGCTGGAGACCGCCGAGCTCTTCCGGCAGGCAGGTGACGAGAACATGTGGGTCTTCTCGCGTCACAACGCCGCGTGCAGCCTGCGTGAGCTCGGCCGGCCCGAGGAGGCGCAGCGGGAGATGGCGGCGCTGTTCCCGCGGGTCGTGGCCTCACGGATGCCGGAGGCGCTCTGCGTGGTCGCCGAGGACTACGCCGGGGTGCTCAGCGACCTGGGTCGCTTCGAGGGCACGGCGCTGCTCATCGGCGCTGCCGCGGCCATGCGGGAACGGATCGGGGTGCCGCTGGACGCCCCGCAGGAGCAGGAGCTCGAGGAACCCCTGCGCAGGGCACGCGACGCGCTCGGTGAGCGGTGGGACGAGGTGGTGGCGCGCGGTGGGCAGATGAGCGTCGAGCAGGCCATGGAGGAGCTCCAGGACGCGGGGCAACTGCCGCTCGTCGACGGCGGCCCTGGGGCGAGCGGGGCGAGCGGGGCGAGCTAGACGTCCGCGTCGTCGGCGGAGGTCCGCGACGGGTTGTAGCGGATCCGGTCGGCGTCCGCCGCGTCCAGCTTCGTGGTCCGGGACGGGTTGTAGCGGATCCGGTGCTTGTCGACCGCGTCGCCGGCGTCGACGTTGTCGTCGTCGGAGTCGGGCAACGAGAGGTCTCGTTCGGCCATGACCATTCCCTTCGTCAGCGTCCGCTTGGGCGGGTGCTCCTTCGATGGTGTGCCCTCCACCCGGCTCTTGCCAAGGGAGTTCCGGCCCGTCATCGACAGGCGGGGCACAGTCCGAAGATCTCCAAGGTGTGGCTGACGGCGTCGTACCCGTGCTCCTCGGCGATCGCGGTGGCCCACCTCTCGACGGTCGGTCCCTCGACCTCGACGGTCCGGCCGCACTGCCGGCAGACCAGGTGGTGGTGGTGCGTGCCGCTGCAGCGGCGGTAGCGGGTCTCGCCGTCCTCGGCGCGCAGCACGTCGACCTCGTCGGCGTCGGCGAGCGCCTGGAGCGTCCGGTAGACCGTCGACAGGCCGACGTTCTCGCCGCCGTCGCGCAGCAGCTCGTGGATCTCCTGCGCGGAGCGGAAGTCGTCGAAGCGCGCCAGGCAGGCCGCGACCGCGCGGCGTTGTCGGGTCGGGCGGAGGGCTGCACCCGGCTCGGTGCCCGGCTCGGTGTTGGGCTCAGTGTTCGGCTCAGTGCTCGTCATAGTGACCTCCGTGCGGGGCGTGCCGGTGCCCGTCGTGGACGTAGTCGACGTGGTCGCCGTGCGGCACTGCCTGGTGACCGCAGTCCGGTCCGTGGTCGTGCCCGTGCTCCTCCGGTACGACGGTGTGGTCGTGACCCAGCTCGAGGCCCAGGTCGAGGTCCAGGGCGTCGTCTGAGAACGGCTCGGCCACCCGACGACGGCGCCGCAGCACCATGCCCACCGGCCAGGCCAGGGCGAACCCGCCCAGCGCGAGAAGGACGATCGTGGCGCCGGGGGCGACGTCCACGTTGGCGGAGACGAGGACGCCGCTGACCGCCGCGGCGGTGCCAAGGGCCATCGCGACCAGCAGGGTCTGCTTGAAGGTGCGGGTCAGCTGCTGGGCGGTGGCCACCGGCACCACCATCAGGGCGCTGACCAGCAGCAGACCGACCGTGCGCATCGCGACCGTCACCGTGACGGCTGCCAGCACCGAGACCAGCAGGTTGTAGCCACGGACCCTCAGCCCGGCGACCCGCGCGAAGTCCGGGTCGTGCGCGATCGCGAACAGCCGGGGCGCGAGGCCGACCGCCGCGAGCACGACCACGACGGCGAGAGCGACGGTCACCCAGATGTCACGTTCGTCGACCGTCGTGATCGAGCCGAAGAGGAACCGATTGAGCGTCGCGGCGCTCTGCCCGGCCAGTCCGGTGATGAAGACGCCTCCGGCGATGCCGCCGTAGAACAGGAGCGCCAGGGCCACGTCACCGCTGGTGGAGCCGCGTTCGCGCACCAGCTCCATGAGGACCGAGGCGAGGATCGCCACCACGACGGCGGTCGCGACCGGGGAGGTGCTGAACCACAGACCGACCGCCACCCCGGTCAGTGCGACGTGACCGAGCCCGTCCCCCATCAACGCCTGCCTCCGCTGCACCAGGTAGGTGCCGATCGCCGGCGCGGCCAGACCGGTGACAAAGGCGGCGAGCAGAGCCCGCTGCACGAAGTCGTACGTGAGGAGGCTCATCGGAGACCTCCGTCCCCGTCGGCATGATGGGCGGCCCGGTCCACCGGGGTCCGGACGTCGAGGGAGTAGTCCACGTGCGCGCGGTGCTCCGCCGGGTGGTGGGCGTGCGCGTGCGGGACGTCCCGGAACGACTCGAGGGGTGGGCCGTCGTAGGCGATCCGCCCGTCCCGCATCACGACGGTGCGGCTGATGAGCGGCTCCAGGGGGCCCATCTCGTGAGCCACGAGCAGGATCGTGGTGCCCTGGTCGACGAGCCGGCGGAGGATCTCGGCGAACGTGTCCTGGCTCGCCAGGTCCACCCCCGCAGTCGGCTCGTCGAGGACGAGCAGGTCCGGGCGTCCCGCGAGGGCGCGCGCGATGAGCACCCGTTGCTGCTGTCCACCCGACAGCGTCGAGCAACCGTCACCGGCTCGGTCGGACAGACCCACCGCGTCGATCGCCTCGCGGACGGCGTCCTTGTCCTTGCGTCGCATCGGCTGCAGGGGGCGCAGCTGCGCGAGCCGGCCGGACGCCACGACCTCCCACACCGACGCCGGGACACCGGCTGTCGCGGTCGTCCGTTGCGGCACGAAGCCGATGCGGCGCCAGCCCTTGAAGCGGTCCGCCGGCGCCCCGAACAGCTGGACCGATCCCCGGCGCAGGGGCGTGAGCCCGAGGATCGCCCGCACGAGGGTCGACTTGCCCGACCCGTTGGCGCCGAGCACCGCGACCACCTCGCCGCGGTTCACGGTCAGCTCGATGCCACGCAGGATCGGTCGGCCGCCGAGCACGACCCCGCCGTCGGTGATCCGGATGACCTGCTCGCTCATCGGCAGTCGTTCGCCTGCTGCAGGGCTGCCAGGTTCGCGCGCATCAGTGAAAGGTAGTCCTCGTCCTCGGTCTCGTCGCTCAACCCCTCGACGGGGTCGAGGACCCCGGTGCTCAGGCCGAGGTCCGACGACAACGTCTCGGCCATCTTCGGGCTGGCGAGCGTCTCGGAGAAGACGGTCGTGATGCCTTCGGACCGGACCAGGTCCTGCAGCTCGGCGACGTGCTCGGGCGACGGCTCGGACTCGGGGGTCAGTCCCGCGATCGAGTGCATGTGCAGGTCGTACCGCACCGCCCAGTACTGGAAGGCGTTGTGGCTCACCACGACGCTGTCGATGGCGCAGCCCTGCAGCCCGGCGGTGATGTCCTCGTCCAGGGCGGTCAGGTCACGTTCGAGGGCCGCGAGGTTGGTGGCGTACTCCTCGGCGTTGGCGGGGTCGGCCTCGGCCATGGCGTCGGCTACGTCGGAGGCGACCGCGGCCAGTCGCGTCGGGTCGAGCCAGAAGTGCGGGTCGACCTCCTCGCCCTCGTGCTCGCCCGCCTCTTCCTCCGCGTGCTCACCCTCGTGGGCGTGCGCGTCCTCGCTCAGCGGGATGAGGTCGGCGGCGTCGGCGGCGTCGACGGTGCTCACCCCCTCGGCCTGCGTCAGCGCGTCGTCGACGGCGGTCTGGAACCCCGAGAGGTAGACGACGAGGTCGGCGTCGACGACCTCCGCCGTCTGCGACACCGAGAGCTCCGCGTCGTGCGGCTCCGTGCCCGGCGCCGTCAGTGACTCCACGTCGGCCTGGTCCCCGGCCACGCGCTCGGTGACGTACTGCAGCGGGTAGAACGAGGAGATGACGCTCAGCCCGTCGGTGTCGCCCGCGTCGTCCGTCCCACATCCGACGAGGAGGGTGGGCAGGAGCAGCGAGGCGGCGAGGAGTCTCATGATGAGAATGATTCTCAATCGGAATGAGAACCATTGTCAAACGGGGTCTCGAGACGCTCGCTGCGCTCGCTCCTCGACCACCGGGGCATACGCTCCAGGCGTGCTCGTGCTGACCCGCTTCCGTGTCCCGTCGGCACCGGATGCGTTCCGGGCGCGTCTCGAGGACGCGCTGGCCGTGCTGTCGGAGCAGCGCGGCTTCCTCGACGGGCACGTGGGCCGCAACGTCGACGAACCCGAGCTGTGGGTGCTCCAGACCCGGTGGGAGGGGGTCGGCGCCTACCGTCGCGCCCTCTCGGCGTACGACGTGAAGATGCGCGCCTGGGCGCTGCTCGGGGAGGCGCTCGACGAACCCACCGCCTACGAGACGGTGACCCCGGGGACCTCGCTCAACGAGGACCGGCCACGGGAAAACGGCTGAGTCACGGGCGATAGAGTTGGGGTTTCCCTCGATCACCAGGAGCCTCCGCGTGTCCACCAAGCCAGGTGCCACCATCGACAGCGTCGTCAGCCTCGCGAAGCGACGCGGTTTCGTCTTCCCCTGCGGCGAGATCTACGGAGGCACGAGGTCGGCCTGGGACTACGGACCGCTGGGCGTCGAGCTCAAGGAGAACATCAAGAAGCAGTGGTGGCGCTCCATGGTGCAGAGCCGTGAGGACGTCGTCGGCCTCGACTCGAGCGTGATCCTGCCCAAGCAGACCTGGGAGGCGAGCGGTCACGTCGACACGTTCAGCGACCCGCTCACCGAGTGCCAGTCGTGCCACCGGCGGTTCCGCGCCGACCACCTGCAGGAGCAGGTCTTCGAGAAGGCTGCGAAGAAGGGCGATGCTCCGGCTTCCCCGGACGACGTCGACCTCACGACCGTCGCGTGCCCGAACTGCGGCACCCGTGGCGCCTGGACCGAGCCCCGCCAGTTCTCCGGGCTGCTCAAGACCTACCTCGGGCCGGTGGAGGACGCGTCGGGACTGCACTACCTGCGGCCCGAGACGGCTCAAGGCATCTTCCTGAACTTCACGAACGTCGTGACCAGCTCGCGGAAGAAGCCGCCGTTCGGCATCGCCCAGATCGGCAAGAGCTTCCGCAACGAGATCACGCCCGGCAACTTCATCTTCCGCACCCGTGAGTTCGAGCAGATGGAGATGGAGTTCTTCGTGAAGCCGGGGGAGGACGAGCAGTGGCACCAGCGCTGGATCGACGAGCGCTTCGCCTGGTACGTCGACCTCGGCATCGACGCCTCGAAGCTGCGGCAGTTCGAGCACCCGCAGGAGAAGCTGTCGCACTACTCCAAGCGCACGGTCGACATCGAGTACGAGTTCGGCTTCCAGGGCTCGCAGTGGGGTGAGCTCGAGGGCATCGCGAACCGCACCGACTACGACCTGACGGTGCACTCGAAGGCGACCGGCGTCGCGCTCGACTACTTCGACCAGGAGTCGGGCGAGCGCTGGACGCCGTACGTCATCGAGCCGGCAGCCGGCGTCGACCGCTGCGCGCTGACGTTCCTGCTCGACGCCTACACCGAGGACGAGGCGCCCAACGCCAAGGGCGGTGTCGACAAGCGCG
>CADCUK010000004.1 GCA_902805865.1 uncultured Nocardioidaceae bacterium
GGCGTTGAGCGCCGTCTGGCCGCCGAGGGTCGCGAGCAGCGCGTCGGGGCGCTCCTTGGCGATCACCATCTCCACGAACTCGGGGGTGATCGGCTCCACGTAGGTCGCGTCGGCGAACTCGGGGTCGGTCATGATCGTGGCCGGGTTGGAGTTGACCAGGATGACCCGGAGACCCTCGGCCTTGAGCACCCGGCAGGCCTGGGTGCCGGAGTAGTCGAACTCGGCGGCCTGGCCGATGATGATCGGCCCCGAGCCGACCACCATGACGCTCTTGATGTCCTCACGCTTCGGCATCAGATCTCTCCCTCGGTGGTCGAGGAGGGCGACGAAGGAGCCCGTCTCGAGACCTCGCTCCGCTCGGACATGAGGTCGGTGAACCGGTCGAACAGGTAGGCCGCGTCGTGAGGGCCGGCCGCGGCCTCCGGGTGGTACTGCACGGAGAACGCCTTCAGGTTCCCGTCGCTGTCGCGCAGCTCGAGCCCCTCCACGACATTGTCATTAAGACAAATATGGCTGACCGTCGCTTCGCCGTACGGCGTGCTGGTGGCTTGGTCCAGAGGTGCGTCGACCGCGAAGCCGTGGTTGTGGGCGGTCACCTCGACCTTGCCGGTCGTGCGGTCCATCACGGGCTGGTTGATGCCCCGGTGGCCGTACTTGAGCTTGAAGGTGCCGAAGCCGAGCGCGCGGCCGAAGAGCTGGTTGCCGAAGCAGATCCCGAAGTACGGCAGCCCTTGCGTGAGGGCGTCCTGCAGCAGGGCGACCTGGTGCGTCGTCGCCGCCGGGTCACCGGGGCCGTTGGAGAAGAACAGCCCGTCGGGCTGGACGGCTAGCACGTCGTCGATGGTCGACGTCGCCGGCAGCACGTGCACCTCGATGCCACGCTCGGCCATCATCCGGGGCGTGTTCGCCTTGATGCCGAGGTCGACCGCCGCGACGCGGAAACGCGGGCGTTCGGTGGTCGAGCCTGTCGAGACCGCCGGGACCACGTACGACTCGGACGTCGTGACCTCGTCGGCAAGCTCGAGCCCGGTCATCTCCGAGGACTCGAGCACCCGGCGGCGCAGCGCCTCGGGGTCGGTCTCGGTGGTGGAGATGCCGACCCGCATCGCACCACGCTCACGGAGGTGCCGGGTGAGCGCGCGGGTGTCGACGCCGGAGATGCCGACCACACCCTGGTCCCGCAAGGCGTCGTCGAGGGTCCGGGTGGACCGCCAGTTGCTCGGCACGCGGGCGGGGTCGCGGACGACGTAGCCCGAGACCCAGATGCGGGACGACTCGGGGTCCTCCTCGTTCATGCCGGTGTTGCCGACGTGCGGAGCGGTCATGACCACGACCTGCCGGTGGTACGACGGGTCGGTCAGCGTCTCCTGGTAGCCGGACATGCCGGTCGAGAAGACCGCCTCGCCGAAGGTCTCCCCCTCGGCACCGAACGCTTCGCCCCGGAAGGTGCGGCCGTCCTCCAGCACCAGCAACGCCTCGGTGGTCGAACCCGTCATGCGGTCTCCTCCTGCTTCCTCGCGAGCTTGCTGATCTTGCGCACCCAGGTGTTCTGCTTGTCGCCCTTGGGGGTCTCGTCCGTCAGCCGCAGGGTGGTCTCCAGCACGCGGCCGCCGTGCTCCCAGCTGATGACGACGGCGTTGTCCTGGTGGCGGGCACCTCGCAGCGACGCCACCGGGATCCGGATCGGCCCGGCCAGCCGGACCACGTCGAGGGCGTCGTCGGAGAGCAGGACCCGGACCGATCCGTGGCCGGCGAGTCCGTGCGCGGAGACCTTCTCGCTGTCGAGGGTGGTGCCCAGGTAGCGACCCGTCGACTGCAGCCGGGCCTCCGGGAGCTCGGACACCTTCGGCGCCGGGGGCAACGGCGGCAGCTCCGGGCCGCGGGCGAACAGCCTGGGCAGCTTCACGCCAGCTTCCCGTCGAGGACGGTGGCCTTGCCGCGCAGGAACGTCGCGACCACGCGGCCGGGGAGCTCGCGGCCGGCGTAGGGGTTGTTGCGCGAGAGGCTGGCGGTCTCGGACGCCTCGACGACGCGGGTCGCGCCGGGGTCGTAGAGCACGATGTTGGCCGGCTCGCCGACGGCGACCGGACGACCGTGGTCGCCCACACGGCCGATCGCGGCCGGCGCGGTCGACATCCGCTGCGCGACGTCCGCCCAGTCGAGCAGCCCGGTGTCTACCATCGCGTGCTGCACGACCGACAGCGCGGTCTCCAGCCCCAGCATGCCGAAGGCGGCCGCCGCCCACTCGCAGTCCTTGTCCTCGTGCGGGTGCGGGGCGTGGTCGGTGGCGACGATGTCGATCGTGCCGTCGGCCAGGCCGGCGCGGACCGCCTCGACGTCGGTGGCGCTGCGCAGCGGTGGGTTGACCTTGTAGATCGGGTCGTACGTCCCGGCCAGCTCGTCGGTGAGCAGCAGGTGGTGGGGCGTCACCTCCGCGGTGACGTTCCATCCCTTGCTCTTGGCCCAGCGGATGATCTCGACCGACCCGGCGGTGGACACGTGGCAGATGTGCAGCCGGCTGCCGACGTGTGCGGCGAGCAGGCAGTCACGGGCGATGATCGCCTCCTCGGCGACCGCCGGCCACCCCCGCAGCCCGAGTCGCCCGGAGAGCTCGCCCTCGTTCATCTGCGCGTCCTCGGTGAGCCGCGGCTCCTGCGCGTGCTGGGCGATGACGCCGTCAAAGGCCTTGACGTACTCCAGCGCGCGGCGCATGAGCACCGCGTCGGAGACGCACTTGCCGTCGTCGGAGAAGACCCGCACCCGGGCCGCGGAGTCGGCCATCGCGCCGAGCTCGGCGAGCTTCTTGCCCTCCAGGCCGATCGTCACCGCGCCGACGGGGTAGACGTCGCAGTGCCCCGCCTCACGGCCGAGCCGCCAGACCTGCTCGACGACGCCGGCGGTGTCGGCGACCGGGTTGGTGTTCGCCATCGCGTGCACGGCGGTGAAGCCGCCCAGCGCGGCCGCGGAGGTGCCGGTGTCGACGGTCTCGGCGTCCTCCCGGCCCGGCTCCCGCAGGTGCGTGTGCAGGTCGACGAGGCCGGGCAGGACCACGAGCCCGTCGGCGTCGATGGTCTCGACGTCGCCGTCCTCGGTCCCTGAGGAGCGAACGGAGTGCCCTTCGAGACGGGCTCCTTCGTCGCCCTCCTCAGGGACCGACGGGTGCATCTCGGCAATGATCCCGTCGCGGAGGAGCAGGTCGGTCGGCTCACCGCCGTACGGGCGGGCGTTCCTGATCAGGTAGTCGGTCACTGGCTGGCTCCGTCGGTCGCGGGGGCGCTGTCGTGGTGGTCGTGGCGGTCGTCGGCTGCGCCGGCAGGCTCGCTGCCGCCGAGGAGCAGGTACAGCACCGCCATCCGCACCGCGACGCCGTTGGTGACCTGCTCGACGATCACCGAGCGCTTGGAGTCGGCGACGTCGGCGGTGATCTCCATGCCGCGGACCATCGGGCCGGGGTGCATGACGATCGTGTGGTCCTGCAGCAGCCCCATGCGCCGTGAGTCGAGCCCGTAGCGGCGGGAGTACTCGCGCACCGTCGGGAAGAACGCCGCGTTCATCCGCTCTGCCTGGACGCGGAGCATCATCACCGCGTCGGCCTTGGGCAGCACCGAGTCGAGGTCGTACGACGTCGCGACGTCCCAGCCCTCGACACCCACCGGGAGCAACGTGGGCGGCGCGACGAGTGTGACCTCGGCCCCGAGGGTCCGCAGCAGCAGCGCGTTGGAGCGGGCGACCCGGCTGTGCAGCACGTCGCCGACGAGCGCGATCCGCCGGCCGTCCAGCCCCCCGCCGTTCTTCCCGGCCCCGCCGAGGTGCCGCCACATCGTGAACGCGTCGAGCAGGGCCTGGGTCGGGTGCTCGTGCGTGCCGTCGCCGGCGTTGATGACGCTCGACCGCGTCCAGCCGGTGTTGGCCAGCCGGTGAGGGGCGCCGCTGGCGCCGTGCCGGATCACGATCGCGTCCGCGCCCATCGCCTCGAGCGTCAGGGCGGTGTCCTTGAGGCTCTCGCCCTTGCTCAGGCTGGATCCCTTCGCGGAGAAGTTGATGACGTCGGCGGAGAGCCGCTTGGCGGCGGCCTCGAAGGAGATCCGGGTGCGGGTGCTGTCCTCGAAGAACAGGTTCACGACCGTGCGGCCGCGCAGCGCCGGCAGCTTCTTGATGGGCCGGTCGGCCAGGCTGCGGAGCTCCTCGGCGGTCCGCAGCACCAGCTCGGCGTCGTCGCGCGTCAGGTCCGCTGCGCTCAACAGGTGCTTCTTCATCCCAGGTCCTCCCCTGTGCTGTTGGTCGCGGCGCGGTCGGTGATCAGCACCTCGTCCTCGCCCTCGATCTCGGCGAGCCGGACGGTCACGGTCTCGGCGACCGAGGTGGGCAGGTTCTTGCCGACGAAGTCGGCGCGGATCGGCAGGTCGCGGTGGCCGCGGTCGACGAGGACCGCCAGCCGCACCGCACGGGGACGGCCGACGTCGTTCATCGCGTCCAGCGCCGCGCGGATCGTGCGGCCGGAGTAGAGCACGTCGTCGACCAGCACCACGACCTTGTCGTCGATCCCGTCGGGCGGGATGTCCGTGGGCAGCAGGGCGCGCGCCGGGCGCATGCGCAGGTCGTCGCGGTACATCGTCACGTCGAGGGAGCCGACCGGCACGTCGACGGACTCGACCGAGGCGATCCGCTCGGCGATGCGGCGGGCGAGCGGCACCCCGCCGGTCGGGATGCCGAGGATCACGAGGTCCTGCGGGCCTTTGTTGCGCTCGAGGATCTCGTGCGCGATGCGGCTCAGCGCCCGGGAGATGTCCCTGGCATCGAGCACGGTGCGGCCGGCTGGCTGGGTGGACTGGGTAGCCACGAGCGCTCCGGACCTCCTTCTCCGCCTCACGGGACGGTTCGTTAAAGGATGTCGATCTCGCAGGACCATACCGCACGCCGACCTCGCCTTCGGGGCACGACTAGCCTGCGGACCATGACCCGCACCGAGCTGACCGGCGTGGCCGGCGTACCGGAGACCGCCGTCAGCGAGAGCCTCCTGGAGCGGCTGCCCGCCAATGACGCGCCCGCCCCCTGGGAGTGCGTCTGCGAGGCCGTCGTGTGGTTCGGACGCGGCGGCCGCGCCGCGCGAGAGGCTCTGCCACCGGCCCTGCGTGGCGAGGGTCCCGGGCTGGCGGTGGTGGGCGGGATGGTGCGCTACCTCGAGACGCCCGTCGGTCCGTACGACGAGGTCCTGGGCATGGTCGGCTCACGCACCGGCGTCAAGCCGTGGGGGTCGGTCGCCTTCATGTCCGTGGACTCCGAGCCGAGCCTGGTCGGTGGCCGCTCGAACTGGGCGATGCCCAAGACGCTGGGCGCGTTCGACGGCGCGATCGGGAGCGGTCGGACGATGACATCCAGCGGCGCGGACGGGACGCGCTGGCGGGTCAGCGTGACGCCGAGAGTGATCGGTCCGGCGCTGCCGGTGCGCAGCGTCGGGCTCGCACGGCAGCAGTTCCCCGGCGGCGTGGTGGGCGACAGCACGCTGAGGGCGGGCGGTCGCGTCCGGCCGGCGGTCGTCACCGTCGAAGTGGACTCCGATGGTCCGTTATCCGGGTGGCTCCGGCCGGGGCGGCACCTCGGCGCCGTCGTCGAGCGGGCGACGTTCACGTTGGGGGAGCCTCGGTTCTGAGTCCCTTCGGGCGTGGGTCAGAATGACGCCCATGACGCTTCGGAGTGACACGGGTCGCCCGGTCGTCTATCTGCACATCGGTGCCATGAAGACCGGCACGACGTACCTCCAGGAGCTCGTCTACGCGAACCGCGAGCAGCTGGCCGCCGCAGGACTCCTCGTCCCCGGTGAGACGTGGGGCCGCCAGGTGCGCGGTGTCCAGGACGTGATGCGGCTCGGTCGCACCGACCGGCACATCCGGCGCATGTCGAAGGGCGCCTGGCAGGAGCTGCTCGACGATGCGTGCTCCTCCCCCGACAACGTGTCGCTGATCTCCGTGGAGTTCTTCAGCTTCGCCGGCCGGCGCAAGGTCAGGCACATCATGAAGACCCTCGAGGGCTTCGACGTGCGGGTGATCCTCACCGTGCGCAACATGGCCTCGGCCCTCCCCTCGCAGTGGCAGACGCTGGTGCACAACGGCGGCCGGTGGACGTGGGAGGAGTTCCTCGACGCCCTGCCGCAACCGGTCGTGCGGCCGTTCCCGTTCCTCGGCCGGGTGAGGCCGCTCGAGGGCGAGTTCCACCGGACCCAGAACGTGCCACGCATGCTCACCACGTGGGCGCCGTACCTCGCCCCGGGATCGCTCCACGTCGTCACGGTCCCCCGCCGGCGCGAGCGGCCCGGCGAGCTGTGGCAGCGGATCGCCACGGTCATCGGCGTGGACCCGGCTGCGATCACCCACCCGGCCGAGGGCACGAACCCCTCGCTGGGGCACGCCTCCAGCGAGCTGGTCCGCCGGCTCAACACGAGGCTCGGCCGGCTGCCGCAGAGCGAGTACAACTGGACCGTCAAGGAGCCCGTGGCGCTCGAGGTGCTCGCGAAGCGCGCCTCCGAGGAGGGCAAGGCACAGCTGACCCGAGCGGCGTACGACCTGGCGCTGCGGTGGAACGCGCTCACCCGTGAGGTCATCGAGCAGACCGGGGCACAGGTCTGCGGTGAGCTCTCCGACCTGCCGACCGAGCCCGACCCGGCTCTGAGGGCGTCGCTGCCCGAGGTGCCCGGCAGCCCCCGGACCCCGGTGATCCTGGACGCCGCCGAGGAGGCGGCCGCGACGTTCGCCCGTCACGCCCGCCGGCGACGGCGCAAGCTGGCCCGTGCCGGTGTCTCGGTCGAGCTCGTCGAGCGACCTCCCCAGGAGGAGCTGCGGTCGCTGTGGGAGTCGTCCGAAGACCCGTTGGACGCCGCGGCCCGCGACCTGGCCGACCGGGCCCGTGAGGACGCGCAGCTGCTGAGGCGGATCCGCGACGAGCGCCACCGCGGCGCTGCTGTCTGACCTGCCGCGTCTGCCTCTCGCGCACCTGCCTCTCGCGCACTGCCTCTCGCGCACTGCCTCTCGCGAGCGGTCAGTCGAGCTCGGACAGCGCCGCGCGCACCGCGCCGTGGAACGTCGGGTAGGGATAGATCATCGTCTTCAGCGTGCTGAGCGGCACCCGCGCGTGGACGGCGGTGGTGAGCATGGACAGGACCTCGCCGCCCATCGGTCCGACCGACGTCGCCCCGATGAGCTGGTCCCCCTCGGCGACGAGCTTCACGAGCCCCTCGTTGCCCGTGTGGTGCAGCCATCCCCTTGACGACTCGGCCACGTCGACGGTGGCCGTGCGTACGTCGCGGCCCTCCTCCCGGGCCTGCTCCTCCGTCAGCCCCACCGACCCGACCTCGGGGTCGGTGTAGGTGACCCGCGGCACGGCGCGGTGGTCGGCCTCGGGACCCTCCTTGCCGAGGATGTCCCGGATGACGACGGACGCCTGGTAGATCGAGGTGTGGGTGAACGCGCCCATCCCGACGATGTCGCCCACCGCCCACAGCCCCTCGACGACCTTGCCGTCCTGCAGGACCCGCATCCGGCCGTCGGTGTCGATCGACGGGACGTCGTGGTCCACGCCGACGGTGTCGAGACCCACGTCGGCGATCTGCGGCACGCGGCCCGCGGAGACGAGCAGCTTCTCGGTGGTGAGCGTGTCGTCGCCCACCTGCAGGTGGAATCCGTCGTCGTCGTGGCTGGTGCAGCAGATCTCCACCCCGGTCCGCACCCGGACGCCCTCGCGCTCGAGGACCTCGGCGAGCAGCTCACTGGCCTCCGGCTCCTCACCGGGGAGCACCCGGTCGGCGATGTCGAGGAGTGTCACCTCGACGCCGAGACGGGAGAAGACCTGGGCCAGCTCGCTGCCGATCGGCCCGGCACCGAGGACCGCCAGCGACCGCGGCAGCTCGAGGATCCGGAAGACCTCCCGGTTGGTCCAGTACGGCGTGCCGTCCAGCCCGTCGATCGGGGGGGCACCGGGGCTCGTGCCCATGTTGAGGATGACCCCGCGGGAAGCCCGGAGCGTCTCGCCCTCGACCTCGACGGTCCTGGGGCCGACGAGCCGGCCATGGCCGCGGACGACGGTCGCGCCGGACTCCTCCAGCCGCTTCGTCGACTGCGTGTCGTCCCACCCGTGCGTCGCCTCGTGGCGGATCCGCTCGGCGATGATCGACCAGTCGACCGTCGTCGTGGACGAGCCGCCGAGCTCGGCGACGCGGCGCGACTCCTGGATGGCGTTGGCCGCACGGATCATCATCTTGCTGGGGATGCAGCCGTAGTAGGGGCACTCACCGCCGACGAGGTCGCGCTCGACGCCGATGACCTTGAGCCCGGCCTGGGCCAGCTTGTTCGCCGACGCCTCTCCGCCTGGGCCGAGCCCGAGCACCACGACGTCGACGTCGGTCACTGCGCCTGGCGTGTCAGCGGTCATGAGCACACCTTGCCACGGGGCTGCACGCGCGCCGCCTCGGACCGCGCGGGCGTCAGGCGGTGATCGTGGCCTTGTTGCGGACGATGTTGCCCAGGACCCCGTTGACGAACGAGGGCGACTCGTCCGTGGACAGGTCCCTGACCATGTTGATCGCCTCGGTCACCGCGACGGCGTCGGGCACGTCGTCGACGTACAGCACCTCGAAGACGCCGATCCGCAGGACGTTGCGGTCGACCGCGGGCATCCGCTCCAGGCTCCACCCCTCGGAGTACGACGACAGCAGCTCGTCGATCCGCGAGCGGTGCTCGGTGACCCCGCGGACGAGGTCGACGGTGTACTCCTTGACCGGCGGCTCCTGGGCAGCCAGCCGCTCGTCGAGGGTGCCGTCGAGCGGGAGGCCGCGGACCTCGCTCTCGAACAGCACGTCGAGAGCTCGCTTGCGGGCCTTGGTGCGGGCGGACATGCCCGACATGACTCGACCCCTCAGCTGTTGACGCGGCCGAGGTAGCTGCTGTCGCGAGTGTCCACCTTGACCTTCTCGCCGTTGGTGATGAAGAGCGGGACGGCGATCTCGTGCCCGGTCTCCAGGCGCGCCGGCTTCGTGCCACCGGTCGACCGGTCACCCTGCAGCCCGGGCTCGGTGTACTCGATGAGGAGCTCGACCGAAGCGGGCAGCTCGATGTAGAGCACGCGACCCTCGTTGGTGGCGACGATGGCCTCCTGCTGCTCGAGCAGGAAGTTCTTGGCGTCGCCGACGATCGCGGGGTCGATCTCGAGCTGGTCGTACGTCGCGGTGTCCATGAACACGTAGCTGGTGCCGTCGTTGTAGAGGTACTGCATCGTCCGCTTGTCGACGTTCGCGACCTCGACCTTGACGTCGGCGTTGAACGTCTTGTCGACGGTCTTGCCGGACTCGATGTTCTTCAGCTTGCTGCGGACCACGGCCCCGCCCTTGCCGGGCTTGTGGTGCTGGAACCAGATGACCTGCCAGAGCTGCCCGTCGAGGTTGAGAACCATGCCGTTCTTCAGGTCGTTCGTGGTCGCCATGCGCGGAGGAACCTCTTCATCTGTCAAGGAGTGGGACCGGCCCGGGGGCCAGCCGTCGAGTTTACCGCGTGGCGTCACGTAGGCCGAACGAGCGAGTCCGGTCGCGACCTCTGTCCAAGGCGCAGCCTCTGCGACGATGACCGGATGCGCGCGCTCTACCGGTCCCCGGCGACGGAGTCGGACGTGCGTCGCTGGTGCACCGAACGCCTGCGGGAGTGGCCGACCCAGCACACGACGAAGACGGTTCCGACGGTGCTGGGTGGGACGCATCTGACCACTGCCGGCGGGGGCCCGGACCTGTGCATCTACCTGCCAGGGACGAACTTCAACGCGGCGACCAGCCTGGGCCTGCTGACGCAGCTGGCCGCGCGCTGCCAGGTGACGTGCGTCGACCTTCCCGGGCAGCCGGGGCTCAGCTCGGCGGAGCGCCCCCGCGACGACTCGTCGTCGGGCGCGTGGCTCGAGTCGATCATCGGTCAGTGCCCCGGATCGGGAACCGCTCGGTCCGTGGTGCTGATGGGGCACAGCCGAGGCGCAGCGCTCGCCCTCTCGGCCCCACCGTCCTCGGTCGACCGCCTGGTGCTGGTCAGCCCTGCTGGGATCGCGGCCGTGCGGATCACCTTGACGCTGCTGGCTCGCAGCACGAGCTGGGTGACGCGACCTGACGAACGTCGCTCGACCCGGCTGGTCGAGCTGATGTCCGGACCTGAGCCGGTCCCGTCCTCCGACTCGGTGGTGGAGTGGATGACCTTGATAGCTCGGAGCACCCGCACGACCGGGGCTCCGGGCCCGCAGCCGCCCGATGTGCTCGACCGCTGGCGCGCCCGGGACGTCCGCGTCCTGGTCGGGGAGCACGACACGTTCTTCCCGCCCGAGCGGCTCGAGGACCGCGTCCGCAGCCACCTCGGCGTCGCGCTCGAGGTCGTTCACGGTGCGGGGCACCTGCTCGTCGACCAGCGACCCGACGTCCTCGTCGGGGCCGTCCTCGAGCCACGCGCCGGCTGATCAGGAAGCGCGCGCCGCCAGCATCCGCCGCAGCTCGTCGACACGCTCCTCCAGCGTCTTGCGCACCACCGGCGCCGCGTCCCGGGCCAGCTGCAGTGCCCGGTCCAGGTAGGCCTCGTCGATGCCGAACGCCGACAAACCGCCCCTCGCGTAGACCATCGCCGGGATCATCCCGCCCTCGTGCAGCCGGGGCAGCAGCTCGAGGAAGCGCTCCGTGTAGGGCTCGGTGAGCTGCTCCTGCCCGGGCCGCCAGAAGGCGTGCGTCACGAGTCCCACCGACGAGACAGGCACCTTTCGGTCCACCATCAGTGTCTGCCAGACGGCCTGCTTCCCGGAGGCGCTCGGCACGGCAGCACGAGCCGTCAGTGCCCGGACCCAGGCGTCCGGGTCGGGATCCCGCTCCAGCAGCGCCTCGACCTCGCTGTCGTCGAGGGAGCCGAGCTCGGCCCTGCGCGCCAGAGCACGCCACTGGAGGTCGACGTCGCCCCCGGCCTCGTCCGCCAGCCACGCCAGGTCGTCGACCGCGCCGAACCTGGCCACCACCCGAAACGCCACCTGGCGCCGGTCGTCCCGCTCCGCGAGCTGCCGGCAGGTCCGCACCACATCGGCCTCGAGCGCCTCGCGCTCCGACTCGGGCGCCCACGACTCGGCGGCCATGCCGACCAGCCGGAGGTACGGCTCGATGACCGCGTCGGAGGTCTCGACGAGCAGCACGCGGTTGAGGCACGCCACCACCTCGCCGGCGTCGGCCTCCCCCGTCATGAGCATGTCCCAGATCGTCGCGACCGCCACCGACCGCGAGATCGCGGTGGGCAGCTCGGCCGCCGCCTGGAAGAGCGTCTCGCGCGAGCCCTCGTCCGGCCTCGCTGTGGCGAAGGTCAGTCCCTCGTCGTTGACCAGGTGCAGCTCTGCGTCGGCCGGGAGGTCGACCGGCGTGCGGCTGCCCGCGACCTCGACCTCGGTGAGCCCGATGCGCTCCAGCCCCGGCTGGCCCGACTGCCCTGACTGCCCCGACTGCCCTGACTGCCCTGTCGCCGTACGCCGGTAGGAGCCGACGGCCAGCACCTGCGGTCGCGGTTCTCCCTGGGGGCCCTTGGCGACCAGCACGAACCCGTCGCCGTCCCGCTCCAGCGTCAACCGGTCGGTCCCTGCGGTCTCGAGCCAGCCGCTCCGCCAGCGGTCGAGGTCGCGTCCGCCCGCGCGGCCGAGCTCGTCGACGAGGTCCTGCAGCGTCGTGTTGCCCCAGGCGTACTGCGAGAAGTAGCTGCGCATCCCCTCGACGAAGGCCTCCTCGCCGACGTAGATCATCAGCTGGTGGAGCACCGCCGCGCCCTTGGGGTAGGTGATCGCGTCGAAGATCGACGCCGCCTGGGCGACGTCGGCGATCGGCTGGCGGATGGGGTGCGAGATCGGCCCCTGGTCGGCCAGGTAGGCCTCGAGCCGCTCGTCGGCGATCTGGCTGGCCCAGGCGTCGGTGTACGCGGTCGCGCGTTCGGCAGCCCAGTGGCACGCGAAGTCCGCGAACGCCTCGTTGAGCCAGAGGTCGTCCCACCAGCGCATCGTCACGATGTTGCCGAACCACATGTGAGCCATCTCGTGGAGCAGCACCTTGGCGAACAGCTCGTTCTCCGCCGGTGTCGGCGTCGCGCGACGCAGGAACGCGTCGCTCCACGTCACGCAGCCGTAGTTCTCCATCGCCCCGCCGAACTCGGGCAGGAAGACCTGGTCGTACTTGCGCTGCGGGAACGGCATCGCGAAGACGTCGGCGTAGAACCCGAGCCCCTGCTCGGTCACCGTGAAGAGCTCGTCGGCGTCCCGCTCGAGGATCGATTGCAGCGAGCGGCGGGCGAACAGACCGAGGTCGTGCCCGCCGGCTTCGCGCCGGATCTCGTGAAAGGGGCCGGCGACGACCACCGGGTTGTACGTCGACAGCGGCGGCGTGTCGGGGAAGCTCCAGCGTCGGCTTTCCCCTGTGTCCTCGACTGTCGGGTCGCCGCTGTTGCTGACCACCGTCCAGGCTGCCGGCGCGACGACCGTGAAGGCGTGCGGGGCCTTGAGGTCGGGCTGGTCGAAGCACGCCCACACGAAGCGCGCCTCGTCGGGCTCGAACGACGTCCAGAGGTACACCTCGCCGTCGGCCGGATCGGTCGCCTTGTGCACCCCTGACCCCTCGGCGGTGTCCTTCTGCACGGTCTCGACCACGAGCGTGTTGTGCTCCCGCAGGTCGTCCAGCGCGAGCCGCCCTCCGGCCGATGTGCCCAGCTCCGTGTCGTTCAGCGTCGCGCTGATCACCTCGGCGACGCAGTCCACGAACGTCGAGGTTCCGGGCTCGGCGCAGGAGAACGTGATGCGCGAGGTGCAGCGGACCTCTGGTCCTGTGGGGAGGTCGGTGAGGTCGACGTCGATGTCGTACCGCTCCACCTCGAGGAGTGCGGCTCGCTCCTGGGCTTCCTGCTGGGTGAGGCTGCGTACGTCCATCGTTCCTCCCGGGGTCTGGGCCACCCTCTCCGCCACACGTCTCTACGGCAACCCCTTTGTCCCGTCGCGGTCGGGCGAGGCCCCCTGTTGGTCCGTGAGTGGACGAGCGGAGCGAGTGAGCACCGGTCCCTGAGGAGCGAGCGAAGCGAGCGAGCGTTGGTCCCTGAGGAGCGAGCGAAGCGAGCGAGCGTTGGTCCCTGAGGAGCGAGCGAAGCGAGCGAGCGTTGGTCCCTGAGGAGCGAGCGAAGCGAGCGAGCGT
>CADCUK010000005.1 GCA_902805865.1 uncultured Nocardioidaceae bacterium
CGAGCCCTCCGCTTCCCTTCGTCCGTGTGACTGCACGACCTTCAGGAGTTGCCAATCCTCGCCCGAAGCACGCCGCCAGCTTTCAGAGACGGCGCAGTTCCACTCATCCGGCTGCAGGTCGCAGTAGCTGCAGGTCGGCGGCGGATGGTTCGCGACGATGCAGTCGAGCTCATCGTCATCGTTAGCGAGTCATTACGGGACCTTCGCAGATGAATTGTCGGCGTGAAGCTCCATGTCGAGGTTCGTCACCCCTTCAGCTGAACTTCGGCTGACCCGCAGTCCAGACGCCGTACGTTCATGACATCTCCCGCTTGCTGAGTGGTCAGGGAAGGAGCGCTGAGTGATCACCATGAGACTCAGCGTCCACGAGGCCACGTGGGCCGTCGGCGCACCGGTCATCCCGGTGAGCGGGCCGAAGTGACGACCCGCGGCAGCGCGGCCACCGTCCGCCCTCGAGTCATCGTCAGCGGAATACTGTTCAACGTCCCAGTGGCCGGTGTGGCCTACCAGGTGATCCACTACCTGCTGGGGCTCGAACGGCTGGGATACGACGCGTACTACGTCGAGGACACCGACTGGTGGTCGCTCGATCCTCGCACCGGTGAGTTCTCGGCGGACCCGGCGAAGAGCTTCGAGGTCGCCGTGCCCTTCCTCGAGCGCCACGGCTTCGGGGATCGCTGGGCGTACCGCCGGGCCCATGCCCTCGAGGAGCCCAGAGGCTGCTGGGGCATGTCCGAGATGCAACTGCTCCGTCTGTATCGGGAAGCTGATGCGCTGCTGAACGTGACGGGCTGTCAGACCATCTGGGATGAGATCGGAGCGTGCCCCCACCGGATTCTCGTCGAATCCGACCCTGGTGCGGCTCAGATCGACGTCGCGCTGGGCGTCGAACGGACGGTCCGCCACCTCGACGCCCACTCCAGCCACTTCACCTTCGTCGAGACGCTGCTCGGTCCCGACTTCCCTGTCCCGACGGCTGGCTACCGGTGGATGCCCACACGGCAACCTGTCGCGCTCGACCTCTGGCACACGGGCGCTGCGCCGGCGCACCGTTCCTTCACCACCGTGACGAGCTGGCACGACGACAACAAGGACAGGGAGTTCGCTGGTGACGTCCTGTACTGGACGAAGGACCGGGAGTTCCTGAAGCTGCTCGACCTCGCCGGACAACGCCCGGGCCGGTTGGAGCTCGCTGTCACGCCGGACGTCGAACCGGACCGCGGGCTGCTCCGGGAGCGAGGATGGGCACTGACCGATGCACTCAGCCTGTCGAGCGACGCCGAGCGCTACCGCAGCTACATCACCGACTCCTGGGGCGAGTTCACCGTCGCTCGCGACCAGTACGTCCGACTCCGCACCGGGTGGTTCAGCGACCGGAGCGCCTGCTACCTCGCGGCCGGTCGGCCGGTGATCACGCAGGAGACGGGCTTCTCCGAGGTGCTGCCGACGGGTGAGGGCCTGTTCGCGTGGACGGACCTGGACGAGGCGCTGGCTGCGGTCGACGCGGTCGATGCCGCTCCGGACCGCCACCGACGCGCCGCCCTCGCCGTCGCTCACGAGTACTTCGCGGCAGACCGGGTGATCGCGGATCTCCTGTCCCGGGCTGGTGTGCGGTGAGCACCCGGTGGGCGTGTCGGCTAGGGGAAGGCCGGCGTCCCTCGTGACGACGATCGTGCTCTCGCCGACGGGGGTCATGGGCTTCCCCGAGGGAGGAGGCCACTGGTGGGTCTACCTGCAGTACGTCCGGACCTTGCAGGACCTCGGCTGTGACGTCTGGTGGCTCGAGCGGCTTCCGGAAACGGTCAGCTCTGCGGACGTCGCGATGTCGCTCCAGCGCCTCGCGGACCTCGGGCTGGCCGACCGGGTGCTCCCCTACCGGTACGACGACGAGCACGGTCTACGCTGGCCGCCAGGAACAGCCGCGACGGCGGACGCGGTGTGCTCCCGAGCGGAGCTGCTGCTCAACTTCGACTACGGCGCGCCCGCACAGGTCGTCAGCCGGTTCCACCGGTCCGCACTCGTCGACATCGACCCCGGGCTCCTGCAGCACTGGATGGCGGTGGGTCAGCTGGACCCGGCCAGGCACGACCAGTGGTTCACCACGGGCGAGACCGTCGGCGTGACCAGCGCGGCCGGCTCGGACGTCGGTCGCGTCTGGCAGCACAGCCGTCCGCTCGTGCACTTGGCTTCCTGGCCGCCCCAGGAACCGGTTCCTACCGGCCCTTACACCACGGTCACCAGCTGGTGGGGGGACGAGTGGATCACGAGCGCCGACGGCTCGGTGTACGAGAACAACAAGCGCGTCACCTTCCTCGACTACGCCGAACTTCCACGGCGGACTGGGCTTCCCCTCGAGGTCGCCGCCTACTTCGGAGGCTCAGCCGAGGCGCCTGCGGCGGAGGTGGACCCCGACCACGCCGGCGGCGACGCCGCGGACGTGCGGCGCATGCAAGCAGGTGGCTGGCGCCTACGGCGCTCGGCGGCTGTGGCCGCCGACCCCTCGGCCTACCGCCGGTACGTGCAGCGGTCCCGTGGCGAGTTCAGCTGCGTCAAGCCCTCCTGCCTCGTGCTGCAGAACGCGTGGGTGAGTGATCGAACGCTGTGCTACCTGGCTTCCGGGCGGCCGGCGGTGGTGCAGGACACCGGGCCCAGCTCGTTCCTCCCCGACGGCGAGGGGCTGCTCCGCTTCCGCTCCGTCGAGGAAGCCGCCGAGGCCCTCGCGGTCGTCGAGTCCGACTACCGGCACCACGCGCAGGCCGCCCGACACCTCGCCGAGATCCACTTCGACAGCGTCCCGATCGTCGAGAGGCTCATCGACCTGGCTCTGGGAGAACCACCTGAAGGGAGCGACGATGAGCCAGCACCCCGGTGACGTTGACGCTGAGCGGAGGCTCCTGGCCGGTCGCTGGCTCATCGTCAACGCCGATGACTTCGGCGCCAGCAAGGGGATCAACGCCGGCATCGCCAGGGCCCACGACACCGGCATCGTCAGCAGCACCAGCCTCATGGTGACCATGCCCGCGGCCTCGGACGCCTCGTCGGGTGCCTCGGTGTACTCGACCTCCGGGCCGGGCGGCTGCTGGGCCTGCAGGGTCACCGCGCTGATCCCCCCGGCCTTGACGCCGGCCATGATCTTGTTGGCGGCGCCGACGACCTGGGGGGTGGAGCGGTAGTCCCGGACCAGCTTCACCACCGTGGCGCCGGGGTGCCGGCGGGCGAAGTCGGTGAGGTAGCTCGCCTGCGCGCCCGCGAAGGAGTGGATGGTCTGCGCCGGGTCGCCGA
>CADCUK010000006.1 GCA_902805865.1 uncultured Nocardioidaceae bacterium
ATAAACGACTTCTCGGCATGCCTGCCCAACCAGCTGCCGGGCGCCGAGGGCACGTACGGGCGGCAGTACTTCGTCGACGTGCCGCAGGCGGATCCGCTGATCCGTTTCCTGATGATCTCGCCGGGGTTGCAGTACCCCGAAGGACCGACCGACTACTCCGCCGGTTCGGCGGCGTACGAGTGGACCGAGACCGCCATCGACGAGGCCCGCGCCGACGGCATCCCGTGGATCGTCGTCGGCATGCACAAGCCCTGCCTCTCGACCGGGGTGTACCCCTGCGAGGTGGGACCGGACATCGTGCACCTCCTGATGCAGAAGAAGGTCGACCTGGTGCTCAGTGGGCACGAGCACAGCTACCAGCGGACCAAGCAGCTCTCGCTGGGGGTCGGCTGCACGAAGCTGGCGATCGGCAGCTACGACGCCGACTGCGTCCGGGACGCCGACGACGACTTCGCGGCAGGCGCCGGCACCGTGTTCCAGACCATCGGCACCGGCGGCGTGGGCCAGCGCGACCACGACCTGCTGGACACCGAGCTCGACTACTTCGCAGCGCTGGGCGGCTCGAACGCGGCCCCCACCTTCGGCATGGGCGACTTCGTCGCGACTCCCGAGAACCTGACGGTGCAGTTCGTGCGGGCGGCCGGTGCGGCCTTGACGGACGCCTTCACGATCACGAAGCCGACCACGCCGGAGCCCAACGAGGCGCCCTCGGCGCAGTTCACCGCGGTCCCGGACGGGCTGCAGGTGACACTCGACGGCTCGACCTCCAGTGACGTCGACGGCGCGGTGGTGGGCTACCGGTGGGACTTCGGGGACGGTCACGACGGGTTCGGTGCCACCACCCAGCACGTCTACACCTCGCCGGGGACGTACGACGTCGCGTTGACCGTCACCGACGACGACGGCAGCACCCACACGACCGTGCAACCAGTGACCGTCGAGGGGGAGGACCCGCCGGAGATCTTCGCTGCCGACAGCTTCTCCCGGGTGCTGACCGGGACCTGGGGTGCGGCAGAGACCGGCGGAGCCTGGACCGCGTCCAAGCCGTCGGCGGTCTCCGACGGCGTCGGACGCTTGACGTTGGGTGCGCCGGGCGCACAGGTGACGGCCTACCTCAACGGCGTACAGGCCCGCGACGTCGACGTGACCGTCGACTGGGCCCTGGACAAGCTTCCCACCGGGTCCGGCACCTGGGCCTACCAGACAGTGGTGACCCGCAAGTCCGGCGCCGGCCAGTACAAGGCTTTCGTGCAGGTGTCCCCGGCAGGCCTCGTCCGCGCCACGCTGCGCCGGAACACCGGCGCGGACGTGATCCTCGGCAGCGCCGTCACGGTGCCGCTGACCTATGTCCAGGGCGACGTCCTGCGGCTCCGGACCCAGACCGTCGGGGTCGCTCCCACGACGCTGCGCCTGAAGGTCTGGAAGAAGGGTGCGCCTGAGCCCGCCGGGTGGCTCGTCGTGCGGACCGACTCGACCCCCGCGCTCGAGGCGCCCGGCTCCGTCGGACTCATGTCGCGGCTGTCGTCCGGCGTGACGAACACGCCGCTGCAGGCTCGCTTCGACGACTTCCTCGTGCAGGAACCGGGCACTCCTCAGTGAGTGCTTGACGGCTCCGTCCTCCGCACCACGGAACCGACTCCGGCGTCTCCACACATTCCGGCACGCGACTCCGGCGACCGCGCTACGCTTGTCACGCGCCCCGTCTCGAGCCCACCCCCGAAGCTCGAGGCGGGGCGTTCGCAATGCCGGCCTTGCACCGGCCCTGCCGGACCCGCACCGTCCCTGAGCTCAGAGCCTGCGGGCGAGGAGCAGGGTCGCGTCGTCGTCGCTGTCGGCCGGGCGGGCCCGCTCCACCAGACGGTTCAGCGCGTCCTGCGGATCGCCGCCCGTGGTCAGGAGCTCGAGCGCCTCCGCAGCGAGGTTGCCGAGGCTGACGTCGACCGCCTCGTCCCGCCGCTCGAACATCCCGTCGGTGACGAGCAGCAACGCGTCGCCGCGTCCCACGACGACGCTGTGCGACACCCGTCCCTGGGGTCCGCCCAGGGCGCCTGCACCCAGCGGGGGACCCGTCTCGACCGGGACCAGCTCGCACCCGGTCGTGCCTCGGCACACCATCGGGGCGGGATGCCCGGCGGTGGCGACGGACGCCTCACCCGAGACGAGGTCGAGAAGCACCACGCTCGCCGTGGCCATGGCGTCGGGCGTCAGGACCGCCACCAGGTGGTCGAGCCGGGTCAGGACCGACACCGGCTCGGGGTCCTCCACGGCGTAGGCCCGCAGGGCGTTGCGGACCTGGGCCATCGCCCCTGCCGCGACGAGGCCGTGGCCGGCGACGTCGCCGACCACGAGGAGCATCCGTCCAGGGCCGACCGGCACCGCGTCGTACCAGTCGCCCCCGACGCCGACGGACGCCGGGCGGTAGTCGGCGGCCAGCGACCACCCCGGTGCAGCCGGGAGCTGCTCGGGGAGCAGGCTGCGCTGCAGGGTCTCGGCCACTCCGGCGAGAGCGCGGTTGCGCTCGAAGAGCAGCTCGACGAGGTGGTTCCTGAGTCCGTGGGCCGCTTCGAGCTCGGCCTCCTCCCAGGGGCGGGAACGCAGCCGCACCGTCTCTCGCCACAGTGCGAAGGAGCCACGCGGCGAGAGCCGGGCGACGCCGTCCTCGCCGGTGGTGAGCTCCTTGAGGTGCGGGTTGCCGCCCCAGTCGATCGTCTGCACCGCTTCAGGGCGCACGAACAGCACGTCCTGGTCCTCAGCGACCTGGACGAGGAGCACGCCACTGGCGGTGTCCGCGAGGTCGGCGAGCTCCGGCTCGAGCTGTCCCACCCGGTCGGTGTGCATGGTGCCGTCGGGCGCGACCCTGGACAGCGCCCAGCCGCGCAGCCGTGCCAGCTCGTCCGGCTCGGGCACGTCGCCCGCGGTCAGCGTGCGTCCGTCGAGGTTCCAGCTGATTCCGTCCGCACCGACCATGCGCATGAGCGCCCCGGCCTGGGGCGCGAGACCGGCGGACAGGTCGTCCCGGGCGCCCCGGGTGGCGCGCACCACCCCGGCCAGGGTGTCGCCGGTCGCGAGAGAGCGCGTGACGTGCTCGTCGCGCTCCCGTGCGCCGAGCATCAACGAGACGTTCTGCGCCAGGAACTCGCACGTCGCCCGGACCGGGGCGTTGGGCACGAACGGCCCCGAGTAGTGGTGGCAGGCGATCAGCCCGGCCAGCTCACCCTCGACGATCAGCGAGAGCGACATCGAGGCGGTGACCCCCATGTTGCGGAGGTACTGGCAGTGGATCGGGGAGACGGAGCGCAGTGCCGCGAGCGAGAGGTCCAGCGGCGCGTCGGTCGTCGGGTCGAGGACCGGCACGAGCGGCACGTTCACCGCGTCGACGTCGCGGATGAATCGCAGCCAGTTGACGCGGTACAACGCCCGTGCCTGCGGCGGGATGTCTCCGGCCGGGTAGTGCAGCCCCAGGAACGAGTCGAGCTCGGGCACCTTGTCCTCGGCGACCACCTCGCCGTTCCACTCGCGGTCGAAGCGGTACAGCATCACCCGGTCGAAGCCGGTGATGCGGCGGACGTGCTCGGCGGCCGACTGCAGGAGCTCGGTGGTCGTGTCGGTGCGGGACAGGTCGGCGACGGCGTCCCGGACGTCGTGGAACGAGCTGCCGACCTGGGGCACGTCCGGGGCCGGTTCCAGCTCGACGATCCACACGTCACCGCTGCGGTGGAGGAGCGCCTCGAGCTGGGCGAAGGGGCCCGGTCTCCGCGGGGCGACGGTCAGGGGTACGCCGACGCGGCTGACCGAGCTCTCGGCCATCGCCCGCGCGACGGCGACCGACGAGGCGTCGTCGAGCAGGTCCTCGAGGGTGCTGCCGAGCAGCTCCTCCGCGGTCCGCCCGACGAAGTGCTCGCTGCCCGCACTGACCTGGAGCAGCGGCTCGCCGGGACCCGTGGTCGTGACAAGGACGCCGTGCGGCTGGACCGATCCCGGGATGTGGATTGGCTCCCGCTCGCAGTTCGTGACGTCGATGGGCGTGCCGGGTGGCAGGAACGTCTGGGTCACGAGGCGACCAGCTCCGTCCTGTCGACGAGCAGCCCGAAGACCCGGGACGCCTCGGCGACCGCTCCGTCGACGAGGTCGCGGTCGATCGGTTGCGACAGCACCGCCTGCGCCGAGCGCCACAGCTGCGTCGAGGCGGGTGACGCTGCGTCGGTGAGCCCCGCGCGGGCCTCGAGCGGCACCGTGTCGGGCAGCGCCCGCAGGAGGACGCGGGCGCCGACGGCGGAGCCGGCGAGCACGTACAGCAGCGCCAGCCCGCGGGCGTCGTCCACGCTGTCGGGCACCTGTGCTCCGTGAGGCGGCGCCGCAGGCACGTCGTCCGCACCGAGCGCCCTCAGGTCGGCGGTGTAGGCGGCGACCCGGTCCGGGACCAGCGCGGCCGGGAGGTGACCAGCCAGCGGTGACGCCGTCGCCCACCGAGCGAGCGGAGCGTCGGCGTAGGAGTGCAAGGCGTGCATCACGCGGACGATCCGCACGTAGGCCGCGGTGTCCGCCACCTGCCCGTCCGGTCCGGCCAGTGCGGTGTCGAGCCGGGAGTGCTGCTCCCGGGTGCCGGCCCTGAGCGTGGCCCGCAAAGACTCTTGTCCCATCACCTCAGCCTAATCACGAGCGCCCCTCTCGCCGCGCAGCCCCTCGGTGTCCGGACGTCATCGCCGGTGCAGACGTGTCCGGAACGTCGCTCGCCTGCCACGTGGCCGTCGTCGTCCCTTCACCTTGGCCCGGCACCGTCGAGCGTGACAGAGCTCCACACCCAAGGAGACGAAGTGGCAGCAGTCGCACCTGCACCGTTGGTCGTGGCTCACCGGGGCGCCAGCTCCGAAGCCCCTGAGAACACCCTCGCCGCCGTACGCCGCGCGATCGCCCGTGACGCCGACCTCGTCGAGGTCGATGTCCAACGCACCAGGGACGGCGCCCTGGTCCTCCTGCACGACACCACGCTGGCCCGCACGACGAACGTACGGCGGGTGTTCCCACGTCGTGCGCCCTGGCTGGTCAGCGACTTCACCCTCGACGAGATCACCCGGCTCGACGCCGGCAGCTGGCACTCACCGCAGTTCGCCGGGGAGCGCATCCCGACCCTGGAGCAGCTGGTCGACGTCCTGCGCCCCAGCAGCACGGGACTGCTCCTGGAGCTGAAGGCGGTCGCGCTGCACCCCGGAATGGTCAGGGACGTGGCAGCGACCCTGCGCGGGGTGCCCGGCTACGCCGACTCCGCGGTCGCGTCCGGACGGCTGGTGGTCCAGTCGTTCGACCACGACGCGATGAAGGAGCACAAGCGGCTGGAGCCAGGCATCCCGGTGGGTGCCCTGGGCACCCCGCCGCGGGCTGAGCTCGGCGCGATCGCGACCTGGGCGGACCAGGTGAACCCGGTCTACTGGTCGGTGCGCCGGTCGTACGTCGAGATGGTGCACCGGCACGGCATGAAGTGCCAGCTGTGGACGGTCAACCGCACCGACCAGATGCGCCGGGCGTTGTCCCTGGGCGTCGACGGGGTCATCACCAACCACCCCGGATCCCTGCAGACCGTGCTGGCCGAGGCATCCTCCCGGCTGCTGGGCGAGCCCAGCTGAGTGAGCCCGCGTGACTGCGACGAGCAACGGAAGGGAGGAGTCCGATGACGATCATGATCGCAATGGTTCTGCTGGGCGTGGCCGTGCACGTGCTCGGCGACGCGACCGCCTGACTCCGCTCGACGGCGACCTCCTGGTCCCGCCGCAACCGGTGTAGGTCACCGGTTCAGCGCCCGTGCGGGCCGGTGCGGAGGAGTCAGCTCGCCATCATGCGGTTGGCGGGGATCCGCTCCCTGGCCACGTAGTAGAGCGTCGCTCCCTCGACGACCGGGTGGTCCCAATGAGGGCTGACCGCGAGCCGGTCGGTGTCGCGCACGGCCAGCAGGGTGGCGTCGAAGGTGCGTCCGAGGTGGGTCTGGCAGTCGCCGAACGTGCGGTGCGGGAAGCCGGGCGGCACGCGGACCGAGAACGTGCTGCCCTCGCCCGCAGCGGACATCAGCCGACCGTAGAGCTCGGTGATACCGGGGTCGGCGGTCTCCTCGGTGAGGAGCGAGGGCATGTGCCACTGCACGCACTGCACGCCGGGGTTGACGTAGCCCAGCTGCTCGCGGCGGCTCAGGTCACGCAGTGCCGCGACCATGTGGATGTCGGGCTTCGCGTGGTCCACCGCGACCGCGATGGCGAGCGTCTCGTTGTCGTCCCGTCCGTCGATCAGCGCCGTCCTCGCCCGGTCAACGCAGGCTCGGGTCATCACGTCGGCGTTGGTGAGGTCGCCCCTGACGAAGTTCACCAAGGGCTCCTCCGGCATGGGGTTCTGCTCGACGTCCTCCCAGGCGCACAGCGCGATGCGCAAGCGGTCCTCGGCAGTCAGCTCGGCCACGATCCGTTCGGTGCGACCGTGGGTGTAGCCGAGGATGACCACGTGGTCGGCGAGGTCGAGCTGGACGGTCCCGCGCATGCGCTTGCCTCTCACCGACTGGATGTACTCGGCTATCTGTGTGAACAGCAGCGTCAACGTCACGATGCCACCCACGATGACGTAGGCGCCCACCACGTGCCCCGGTCCGGAGACCGGGAAGAAGTCGCCGTACCCGACGGTGGCCGCCGTGACGACGAAGTACCACCAGTAGTTCTCCGGTCGGGTCAGCTCGCTGTCAGCCGGCTCCACCAGCGACATCGCCAGCCAGCTGGTGGCGAAGACGAACAGCACGATCGCCAGCGGCAGTCGCCACCCGGCCAGCCTGGTCCGGACCTGGCGCGCGAACCGGCGTAGGAAGATCGGCACGGCGCCCCTGTCCTCTGATGGAGCCGCGAGTCTAACCGGGACCTTCGCCTCCTGCTGCCGAGGCGGGGGACGGCGAGGATGACGCCACGTGCCCACCGACGCTGGGGGAACGATGAGGCCACCGAATGAGCCGCTGCTCGACAGTGGCGTGCTCGGACCCACGGTTCGTCGGCGGACCTTGGTCGTCGGCGCCCTGGGGACAGCCTTTGCGGCGTCGGTGAGCGCTGGCCGACCCGCCTGGGCAGCGACCCGAGGCCAGTCTCGGGCTTCCTATGCTGCCGCCTCGTGGCGCGCGCTCGTGGGCCGCGCGCTTCCCACCCCGACCGGTCCCGTGCGTCTCGCCTCGATCATCGAGCAGGAGGGCGAAGTCTTCGAGGCGTTCCAGCTCCGGTTCGCTACTGTTGACCGCCAGGCGATGCCGGAGCAGCTGGTGGTCACTCACCCCCGCCACGGCCCGGTCGCCTTCTTCGTCACCGCGTCCGAGGGCACGGGCGTCGCAGTCGTCAATCGGCGAAGGAGCTGAGCCATGTCCGAACCTTTCATCGGCGAGATCCGCATGGTCGGCTTCGACTTCCCGCCGAAAGGCTGGGCGCTCTGCGACGGTCAGCTCCTCCCGATCAACCAGCACGAGGCGCTCTTCGCGCTCCTCGGCACCTACTACGGAGGGAACGGGCAGACGCACTTCGCGCTGCCCGACCTCCGCGGGCGCAGCGCTGTCCACCAAGGCACCGCGCCAGGGCTGAGCCCTCGCGGGGTCGGGCAGGAAGGCGGCGTCGAGGAGGTTGCGCTCACCAAGGCGCAGCTGCCGCCGCACAGCCACAGCCAACCGGCCGCCGGCGCGAGCTCGAGCAACAAGCCGGTCGGCCGTGCTCCGGCCGTCGGTGGCAAGTACGCCGATCCCGCCGACAAGGCGATGGCGCCGACCGGCGCCGCCGGCGGTGGCCAGCCGCACGAGAACATGGCGCCGTTCCTCGTCGTCAGCTTCATCATCGCGCTGGAAGGGATCTTTCCCTCGCAGGTGTAGGTGCCCGCTCGCAACCTCACACGGTCGCTCAGGCCGGCGTCAGCCACCACGGCGACGTGTAGGCGACGCCGAAGTCGTTGCAGGCATGGCCCTCGGGCCCTGGCGTGCCGTTGCGCTGTGTCGGGTCGCTGACCCGGAGCACCACCCAGTCCCCGTCCGCGGCGTCGAGCCGGGTCCGGAAGGTGACCGGCTCGCCGACCCGGAACGGCACGACGTCGACGACCTCCGGGACCTCAGGACCCGGCCGGAGCACCTGCGCGGTCAGCCGCTTGCCACGCCACGAGCGGTCCCGAGCCAGGTCGAGGCGGAACGTCGCACGGCCACGGCCGACCGGGAGCGTGCGGCCCATGCGGTGCGTGCGGCCGGCCATCTCCAGGGTCGCGTCGAGGCGCAGCCCCGAGGTGCGGGTGGCGAAGAACCGGCGGGCTCGCATCGCCTCGCGGACCCCCGCGCGCGAGTGCTCCTTGACCCACAGCCCGGTCCGCCCCTTGCCCTCGGGGAAGCCCCAGTCGGTGCCGTGCTCGTCGGTGACACCCGACAGCCCGGTCCGCCAGCCCGCGTTCAGGCACGCGCACAGCGGCGACGAGCGGCCGTCGGCGTACCCCTCGAAGAGGTAGTCGTCGGTGCGGTTGAAGATCTCCATGCTCACGAACCGCTTCCGCAGCCGCGGGTCGTAGGTGAACTCCTGGAACCGACCCTGCTCGCGTCCCGGGTGGTTGAACCCGGCCAGGCCGTCGCGGCCGCCGTCGACCAGGCCGGAACCGGTCGGATCGGCGTCGGCGAGCTCGGGCTCACGCAGCAGCCACTCGTAGAACGGCTGCATGGTGCCGGCCTGCAGCACGTCGACGTACGAGCGGCTGAACCACACGTTGACGTGGCCCAGTGCAGGCTCGGACCACTCGAAGCCGCGGATCGCGGTGAAGCGCCCGTCGTGGTCGGCGGCGTCGGCGAGCCGGCCGGTACGCCGCCAGCCCTGCGGTGTCAGACCACCGACCTGGGTGTACTCGGGCGGCAGGAGCCCTTGGACCACGTCGCCGAGCAGGTTGTCGGAGAGCGTGGCGTGGTCGGTGAGCGCCGCGACGTCGAGTCCGGCCGCTCGCATCGAGGCGAAGGCAGCCGCCGGGTCGCCGTCCCCGTCGGACAGCAGCGTGTGGTTGTGCAGGTCAGCGTGCACCAGCGTCGTGCCACGCGTGAGTCGGGACCCGCGACCGGCGCCGGCGCGGACGCCCGCGGCAGCTGAGGACGAGGTCGCCGTCGTGAGTGCGCCGGTGGCAGCGGCGGCCACCAGCAGCCCTCCTCCTGCCGTGAGCAGCCCGCGGCGCGTCAGCTCGGCGTCGATGCGGGTCTCGAGGTCCTCACCCGGCAGAGGGGGCACGGGACCCCGGGTGGAGTGGCCGTGCGAGTGGGCGTGGTCGGTGCACATGCCTTGACAATGCCTGTCGCGCCGATTGGTTACGGGAACGGCAGGTGAACATCGGACTCTTGCTCGCGCCTGGTTGTGACTCGGGCCCGGCGCGAGGACCTTCGCCTCTCGCGTGGCGCTCCAGGTGTCTGGAGGATGGCGCTGCCCGGTTGCCACCCCATTCGGGCCTTCTGAGTCGGGATGACACGAAGGTGGCCGGGGTGCGCACAAGCTTTGTCGGTGTCCTGTTCCTGGCCGTGATCAGCGGTCTCGCGACGCCGGCAGTCGCGGCGGGGGTCGGGGACGGCGGGGGAACGCCCACGAGGGCCGAGGTCATGCGGCTTGCTCCCGCGCTCGACGCGCCCTGCACGATCCGCGGCTCGCGGCGCAGCGAGGTCCTCAAGGGCACCAGGAAGAACGACGTCATCTGCGGTCGCGGCGGCAACGACGAGCTGCGTGGCGGTCCCGGCAACGACGTCCTCCGCGGCGAAGGTGGCAAGGACACCCTCGTGTCCGCCGGCGGCGACGACGCCCTCGTCGGCGGGCCGGGCGGCGACAGTCTGCGCGCGGCCGGCGACGTGGCGTTCAGCGACGTGCTGGTGTGCGGTGACGGGTCCGACGACGCCGACGCCGACCTCGAGGACGAGGTGAAGCCAGGCTGCGAGACGCTCAACCAGCCGACTCTCCCTGTCAACGACGCACCCAGCTTCCTCAAGGGTCCGGACCAGAACGGCGTCGCCAACCGGGATGCCGGCGGGCAGGCGGTGCCGTACACCGTGGACCCGTGGGCGACCGCGATCTCGGCAGGGCCGGACGAGGCCGGCCAGCAGCTGACGTTCGAGACCACCAACGACGACAACTCGCTGTTCGACGTGCAACCGGGTGTCTCCCCCACAGGGGCGCTGACGTACACGCCCAACCCTGACGCCGAGGGCACCGCCACCGTCACGGTGGTGCTGACCGACGACGGGGGGACTGCCAACGGTGGCGACGACACCTCCGACGCGCAGACCTTCAGCATCTCGACGGTGACGCCCGGCCCCGCGATCACCTCGGTCAGCCCGTCGCCACTCGTGCCCGGTGCTTCCGCAACGCTCACCGGCCGCCAGTTCAGCCCGACAGCCGCGTTCAACGCCGTCACCATCGGCGGCGTCACTGCCCCCGTGTCGCAGGCGACAGCCACGACACTCACGGTCACGGTGCCGTGCATCGCCTCGGACGACGCGGTAGCCGTCCAGGCGACCGTGAACGGCACCGCCACGAACACGGTCAAGCACCCGCTCCTGGTGACCCAGCACGACCTCGACGTCGGGGAGGCGTCGATCATCGACGATGCCGCCAAGGTCGGCTGCACCGAGATCGCTTCGGCGGACGGCGACGCGAAGTACATGATCGCGGCGTACAACACCTCGACGAGCACGAACACACCTCTGCAGATCCGGCTGACCAGCGACCTCGGAGGAGAGGCGCCCGCGACGTCGGGCACCGAGGGGCTGGACCGCATCGACGGCATCCAGAGCAGCGACCTCATCGACGCTCTCGGCGGCGACGGGCTCCACCCCCCACAGAGCGGCGACGAGCACGAGCAGCTGTTGCAGAAGAATCGTCGACAGCACGAGCGGTTGCTCGAGGAGCTCGGATCTGACGGTGTTGAGCGCGAAGGGGTGCAGCGCGGCGCAGCCGATCTCCCGCTGCAACGCACCTTCCGCGTGGCCAACATCGAAGGCAACCTGTGCAACAGCTACTACGTACGCAGTGGCACGCGGGTCTACGCCGAGGGCAAGCTCGTCATCTACGAGGACGACGCGACGCCGGCCGCACTGAAGGCTGCCAACAACCCCGCGATGGCCGGCTACTACGACAAGATCGGCGACCAGTTCAACACGGACATGGAGCCGATCATCCGCAACAACTTCGGTGACGTCCTGCTGCGTGACTCCGTGACCGACAACAACGGCGTGCTGGTGGCCTTCTCCACACCCCTGCTGAACAACGAGTTCCCCGGAGTCGCCGGCTTCGTGGTCAGCTGCGACCAGTTCCCCAACAACGACGCCAACCAGCCTGGAGTGGGTGGCCCCTACACCGGCGCCGGCTCCAACGGAGCCAGCAACTTCGGCGAGTACTTCTACCTCTACCAGCCGACCTCGACCGGCACCGGGTACGTCGACCCCACGACGGCGGACAGCTGGTACCGGTCGGTCCGCTCGACGTTCATCCACGAGACCAAGCACGTCTCGTCCATGGCGGCGCGCACCGCGAAGGGCGTCCCGTTGGAGGAACCGTGGCTGGAGGAAGGGACTGCCCGGCACTCGGAGGAGCTCTGGGCGCGGGAGTCCGTCTACGGCGTGGCGTGGAAGGGCAACACCGGATACGGGAGAGCGGCCGCGCCCAACAGTCTCTACTGCGACGTCCGGCCCGGCATCGCGTCCTGTGACAGCATCCCGCGGCGGCCGGCCGCGCTGATGATCCGTCACTTCAGCAGCCTCTACACCTACCTGTTCGGCGACAACTCGAGACTCCTTTCGCCGTTCGGCCCGACGCCGGCCGACGACCGCGCGTACTGGTACGCGACGAGCTGGTCCCTGGTCCGCTATGCGATCGATCGTTACGGCACCTCGGACGCCGCCTTCCTCAAGGGACTGACGCAGGGGACAACCTCAGGCATCACGAACTTGTCCCAGCAGACGTCGGTCTCGATCGGCGAGCTGATGGGCAGGTGGGCGTTGGCGATGGCGCTCGACGACTACCCGGGATTCAGCAGTGCGAGCCCGGACGTGCGGATGCCGACGTGGAACTTCCGCAGCATCTACGCGGGGCTCCACGTCGACATCTCGAGCTTCTACACAGTTCCGTACCCGGGCCAGCCCACCACGCTCGGCTTCGGCGCTTTCACCCCGGTGGACGTGAACAACCTGTTCGGCGGCGGCGTGAAGCTCTTCGAGCTCTCCGGCACGCAGACGCAGCCGCAGCTGCTGCGCCTGCAGGGGAGTGGTGGTGGTGCGCTTCCTGGGACCATCCGCATCGCGGTCGTCCGGGTGGAGTAGCAGCCGCGCCGAAGCCGGCGTTCAGGGCAGCCCACACCTCGGGCCCCTCGTGGTCGCCGCCGGACCACTCGATCCGCAGCTCGCCGATGTCCACCAGCTTCGGCATACTTGCCAGGGACGAAGGGGGTTCTTCGTGCGGCGCAGGTTCCTCGTCGTGATCGTCCTGAGCACCGTGGTCAACGCGGTGCTGGTGGCAGTGCTGGGCTTCAAACAGTCCGACGGCTGCGACGTCAGCGCTCGTGGCCTGGTCTTCTGGAGCGACAATCGAGGGGAGCTCGGGCTGCCGCGGGGGGAATGGGTCACGGTCGAGCCGGCTCCTGCCGATGCCGAGCTACCTCCCTGTCGCTTGGGAAGGAAGCCCGTGCAAGAGGGATATCGACCCGTATAGGGACGTCCGCAGCAACCCCATCCTGGTCCGATGTCGATGGTCCCGCTCGACGGGCACATGGTCCGTTGTCCAGCGGCCGAGGCAGGCTGACTCTGGAGTCATCGGACAGCGGAGCGTTGTCCCAGGGTCCGCCGGGAGGCTGACATGCCAAGTCTCGACAAGCGCCCGTGTCGCCTGGTCTCAGGAATCGCCGTTCTCGCGGCACTCGCGACGCTCGCGACCGGGAACGTCTCGGCAGTCGCTGCGGGCGTGGAGCTGGAGCTGGAGAACGGCGACTTCGAAGCCGGCACTCTCGCGGGCTGGCGGGTCTCCGAGCGGGGAGGGGACAGGACGGATGGTCGGTC
>CADCUK010000007.1 GCA_902805865.1 uncultured Nocardioidaceae bacterium
CCCGGTTGTCGCCCATCACCCACAAACGGTCCTCGGGCACCCGGACGTCGAACTTCTTCGCGGACGCCTGCTGCCCGTTCATCAGGTAGGCGCCCTCGTCGAGAGCGACGTCGTTGACCGTGACCCGCCCCTTCGAGTCGCAGCACTCGACGCGGTCGCCCCCGACGGCGATGACCCGCTTCACGAGGTGGCCACCGGCGGGGTAGAGGCCGATGGCGGACAGCCCCTTCTGGACCGGCCCGAGCTCCGGGCTGCGTCCGAGCCACCCACCGGGGTCCTCGAAGACGACGACGTCCCCGCGCTGGACGTCGTTCCCCCAGTAGCTCACCTTCTGCACCAGGATCCGGTCGTTGGTGACGAACAGCGGCTCCATCGACTCCGACGGCACGAAGAACATCTGCATCGCGAACGTCTTGATGGCCAGCGAGACCACGAGCGCGACGACGACGAGCACGATGACCTCGAGCCACGCGGGGATGCGCCGCCGCGCGGCCGGGCTCTGCGACATGAGCGGAACCCTATCCGTCCCGGATTCACGACGGCGGTGGTCTCCTCTTGCGGCGCAGGTCACAATAGGGGCGGGGATGGGGTCCCTTCCGCGCCTCCGGCGCGCACGATGTCCAGGAAGGGCGCACGCGATGAGTCGTCACACGCACGGTCGTGGGCGGTTCCGTCGTGCCCCCGCTCGTCGTGTGGTCGTGGCGCTGGTGATGGCCGGTGCGCTCGGACTCAGTGCGTGCGAGGACGCCGAGGACGACGCCACGACTGCGGTCGCGGGCGACCCGTCGCCGACCGCGGACGCCACCGGCAAGGGCGGAGGCGGCGGGAAGGACGACGAGCCGCAGCCCACTGCCACGCCGACGGACGACGGCGAGGAGTCCGAGGAGGGCTCCGACGAGGAGTCCGAGGACGAGTCCACCGAGACGTCGTACGCCGTGGAGCCGCCGGCCCCGTTCAAGGGGCTGAGCCGGGCCGACGTGCTCATCACCGCCACCGAGTCGCTGCTCGACGAGGTCATCGAGGAGATCCGGACCGTGAAGGGTGTCGAGACGGCCTTGGCCTTCTCGGTGGGATCGGCGTCCATCGGCGGTCGCACGCTCACGATCGCCTCGGTCGACCCGGGTACGTTCCGTCAGTTCACACCCGACGTGACCGCCCGGGCCGACTTCGTCTGGGAGCGGGTGGCGGGCGGCGAGCTCGCCGTGGACACCGGCTTCGACAAGAAGCTGGTCGACAAGGCCGACATGGTCCGGCTGGGCCCGGACGAGGACTCGCCCGAGGTGCACGTCGGGGCGATCGCGCCGCTGATCAAGCGCAGTGCCGGAACCCCTGCCGAGACGCCGGTGATCCAGGTGCTCGTCAACGAGAAGCGCGGCGAGCAGATCGGGATCCAGGAGCAGAACGCGATCCTGGTCGACACGGGGATCACCACCCCGAGCGTGCTGAAGAAGGAGTTCGAGAAGATCCTCGGCGACCGGGCGACGATGGACACCCTGGCGCTGGAGTTCGACACGTTCGGCCAGACCGCCGTCCTGACCGGCCAGTCGGTGAGCGAGGCGGTCGGCACGTTCACCTACACCAACGGCCCGGACGGCACGATCAACCCGGACCAGGGCTGGGTCAAGGAGTTCATCCGCACCGAGACCGTCCCGATCCTCGGCGAGGTCACCTGCAACAAGGGGGCGCTGCCGCAGCTGCGCGGCGCCTTCACCGACATCGTCGCCGCAGGTTTGATCGCCGAGATCAAGCCCGAGCAGTACGCCGGCTGCTACTACCCGCGCTACATCGGCCGGGACCCGTCGAACGGTCTGTCGCTGCACAGCTGGGGGATCGCGGTCGACCTCAACGTGCCGACCAACCTGATGGGCACCCAGGGCGACATGCACCCCCAGGTCGTCGAGATCTTCAAGGAGTGGGGCTTCGCCTGGGGCGGCGACTGGAACTACACCGACCCGATGCACTTCGAGATGGCCCGCGTGGTCCGCCCGGGCGGCAGCTGACCCCGGCGGCCCCGTCACCCAGGGCCCGTCACCCGAGGCCTGCCGCGCTCGGCGATACTCCTGGTCATGCGCTCGGTACAGGTCACTGCCCTCGACGGTCCCGCCTCGGTCACGGTCACGGAGGTGCCGGAGCCCGAACCGGGTCCGGGCGAGGTGCTCGTCGAGGTCAAGGCGCTGGGGATCAGCTGGCCCGACCTGCTCCAGACCAAGGGCGAGTACCAGATCAAGCCCGAGGTGCCGTTCCAGCTCGGCGTCGACTTCGCGGGTGTCGTGGTCTCCGCGCCGACCGAGTCCGGCTTCGAGGCCGGCGACCGGGTCGCCTGCGTGCTTCCGTACGGCGGCGGGGCCGACTCGGTCGCGGTCCACCCGGAGTCGGTGTTCCCGCTGCCGGACACCCTGACCTTCGAGCAGGGTGCGGCGCTGCCGATGAACTACCTCACGGCCGAGTTCGCATTGGTGACCCGCGGCGGGGTCCGGCCCGAGGACACCGTGCTCGTGCACGGCGCCGCGGGCGGTGTCGGCACCGCCAGCATCCAGGTCGCGAAGGGGCTCGGCGCACGGGTCATCGCGGTGGTGTCGACCGAGGAGAAGGCGGCTGTGGCGCGTGCGGCCGGTGCCGACGAGGCGGTGCTCGTCGAAGGGTTCCGCGATGCGGTCAAGGAGCTCACCGACGGGGTCGGGGTCGACGTGGTCGTCGACGTCGTCGGCGGTGACCTGATGACCGACTCGCTCCGCGCGCTCGCCCCGCTGGGCCGGGTGCTCGTCCTCGGGTTCACCGGTGGCGACATCCCCCAGGTCAAGGTCAACCGGCTGCTGCTGAACAACATCGACGTGCGGGGGGTCGGTTGGGGTGCCTACGCGATGCTCCGGCCCGGCTTCATGCGTGGCCAGTGGACCGCACTGCTGCCGATGATGCAGTCCGGCGTGATCGATCCTCCGATCGGCAAGGTGTACCCCCTCGCCCAGGTCGCTGACGCCCTGGCCGACATGGACGCCCGGCGCACCCTGGGCAAGTCGGTCATCGCCTTCTGAGCATCGGGACAACCGTGATCCTCGAGCTTCTCGACCGGTACTACGACGGCGCGCCCCGCGACCACGCCGAGGCGCAGGAGGTCGGCGGGTTCACGGTCTTCGTCGGTGAGCCCGGCGGGTGGACCTTCTCGGCCCGGCCGCAGCTCGGGTGGGAGGGCGAGTACGACGCATCCGCGGTCGCCGCACTCGTGGCGAGGATGACCGAGCTGGGGCTGCCCCCGGTCCTCGAGTGGGTCCACGACACGGCGCCCTCCCTGCTCGACGCCGTCACGGCGGACGGGTCGCTGGAGGTCGATGAGACGCCACTGATGGTGCTCGGGGAACGGCGACTGACCCGCGCACCGGACGAGGTGCGGGTGCGGATGATCGGGCCGGACGACGAGGAGGCGTTCGTCGCCTCGAACGCGGTCGCTCGCGTCGCCTTCGACGACTCGTCGGCCAATGACGCCGGGGCCGAGGCACGCGACCAGGCCCGACGGCCGCCGTCGTCGACCGCGCTGAGCCTGCTGCACGCGGGCACGGCACGGGTGGCCGTCGCCGAGCACCCGCAGCACGGCGTCGTCGCAGGCGGGCGCCACATCGAGCGCGAGGGCGTCACCGAGGTCGTCGGCGTCGCGACGTTGCCGGCGTTCCGACGGACCGGGCTGGCGGCCGCGGTCACCCAGCTCCTCATCGACGATGCGCTCGACCGTGGTTGCAGCACGGTCTTCCTCACCGCGAGCTCGCCGGCGGTCGCGGCGCTCTACTCGGGGCTGGGCTTCGAGCGCGTCGGCACGGGCTACGTCGCGGAGCTCTGACTCCCCGGGGCGCACCCCACAGCTACCCGCGGGCCCGCAGGAACTGTCCGGTGCGGCGCGTGCCGAGCGCCTCGCCCGGCTGGCCCTCGCCGAAGACGTGCTCACCGTTGACGAGCACCGCGGTCACCGCAGCGTCGTTGCGGTTCACCATCCGGGGGAGCCGGTCGTACTGCTCGACCGGTGCCTCGGCGTACTCGTCCAGCGACTCGTCCAACCCCTCGGGGTCGATGACGACAAGGTCGGCACGGTCACCCACGCGGAGGTGGCCGGCGTCGACGGAGTACCAGTCGGCGAGCTCACCGGTCAGCCTGTGCACGGCGTGCTCGATCGACATGAACGGGCGGCCCGCGGTCTCCGCGTCGCGGACGCGGCGCAGGAAGCGCAGCCCGAAGTTGTAGAAGGCCATGTTGCGCAGGTGCGCGCCTGCATCGGAGAAGCCGATCTGCACGCCAGGGCTCTTGCCCAGCTTCTCCGCGTACGCCGGTCGGTGGTTGGAGATCGTGGTCCGCCAGCGCACCTTCGTGCCGTGCTCGACCACCATGTCGAGGAACGCGTCGACGGGGTGCACGCCGCGGTCGACGCCCACCTGGCCGAAGGTCTTGCCGATCACGGAGTCGTCCGGGCACTCGACGATCTCGGCGTCGAAGAAGTCGCGGTGCCACACCCGCATGCCGAACTTCGCGTCGTAGTCCTTGCGGAACCAGCGGCGGTACTCCTCGTCCTGCATCAGCGCGTTGCGCTCGACCTGGTTCGCCAGGTGCAGCGCCGCCGCGCCGGAGCCGAACTCCTCGAAGATCACCAGGTCGATGCCGTCGGCGTAGACCTCGAAGGGCACCGGCAGGTGCTGCCAGCGGAAGTCGCCGCCCAACGCGTTCACCGTGCTCGCGATCGGGCCCATGATGTGCACCAGCAGCGGGTTCGCCTTGATGTCGGCCGCCGACAGCAGGCTGGTCTTCAGCTTGCCCCCGCGGACCGGCAGGGAGCTCAACGTCATCCGGCCGATGCTCAACGGGTTCTTGATGTCCGGACCGCCCTGGAGCGCGCGCCTCCGCTTGCGGAGGATCTTGTTGAGGCGGCGACGCTCCCGTCCCCCGGCGTACGTCGATGGCAGGGTGCGCGACCTGGCGACGTCACCGTCGAGCTTGTCGAAGGTCAGCTCCTGGGCCGACATGCCGACGAAGCCGGCGTCGAGCGCCTCGGTCAGCTGCTTCTCCATCTCCTTGATCTCGGTCTCTGAGGGGCTGACGTCCCGACGGGTCGCCCGGTCCAGCCCCATCACCGCGGAGCGGATGTCGGAGTGGCCGACGAACGCCGCCAGGTTCGGTCCGAGGGGCAGCGACTCGAGCGCGTCGACGTACTCCCCGGCGCTGCTCCACTCCTGGTGCTTGTTCAGCGCGTCGATGACGAACCGGCGCGGGATCGCCTCGACGCGGCCGAAGAGGTCACCGGCGGTGACCGGGTCGACGTGGATCGTCGACAGCGAGCAGGAGCCGATGAAGATCGTGGTGACGCCGTGCCGCACGGACTCCGACAGCGCGGGCCCCTCGAGCACCTCGACGTCGTAGTGCGTGTGGATGTCGATCATCCCGGGCAGCACCCACTTGCCGGCGGCGTCGATCACGCGTCCGCACCCGGTCTCGTCCAGCGGCTCCTCGGAGACCGCGACCACCCGTCCGTCCCTGACGCCGATGTCACGCAGCGCGGACGGACCGCCGCTCCCGTCGAACCACCGGCCGCCCTTGACGAGCACGTCGTAGGTCATGGCTGCTCCTCCTTGGACTCCTCCGCCGCGCCTCCCGAACCGGCTGCCTTGGCATCCGCGGGTCCGGACTCCGGGGAGTCGTCCTCGTCGTCCGAGTCATCGTCGGACTCGTCGTCCGCGTCGCTGTCGCCCTCCGAGTCGTCGTCCGCGCTGTCGTCCGTGTCCTTGCTCGACTCGTCTCTCGGCTGCTCGTCCGACTGGTCCGCGTCGTCCGTGCTGCCCGTGCTGCCCGTGCTGCCCGTGCTGCCCGTGCTGTCTGCCTGGTCCGCGTTGTCGCTGTGGGACTCCGAGGACTCCTCATCCTCCGAGGAGTCCTCCGCCTCCTCGTCCGTGCTCGGCTCGGCCCGCAGGTCCTGGGTCTCCTCGTGCTTGTCCATGTAGTGCTCGATGAACGAGCAGGACGGGAAGATCTTGGCGCCCTCGCCACGGACGAACTCGATCACGCCGGCGGCGAGCTGGGTGCCGATGCCCTGGCCCTCGAACCGCTCGTCGACCTCGGTGTGGGTGAAGTCGAACGTGCTGCCGTCGAGGCCGATCTGGTACTCGGCCCACCCGGCGACCTCGCCGTCCTCGTCGAGCGCCTCGACCCGACGCAGCTCTCGATTGTCCCGGACCTCGACCTCGGTGGATGCCATGCCCGAAGCGTGCCCTGCGGCCGGTGCCGCTGCAACCTCCGGGGCGACCTCGGGACAAATCAGTGGTGCCGACCCGGCCGACGCGGTTCACTGCCGCCCATGGATCTTCCCGAGGGGCTGACCGCCCGACCCCTGGCCATGACCGACGCGCGCGCCGTCTTCGAGGTGATGGCAGCGCAGGAGCTCGACGACGTCGGTGAGGTCGTCATCGAGGAGGCCGACATCGTCGGCGACTGGCAGCGGCCGAGCTACGACCTGGCCGCGAGCTCGGTCGGGGTCTTCGACGGCGACCGCCTGGTGGGGTACGCCGAGGTGTCGGGCTCGTTCCACGGAGACGCGGCGGTCCATCCCGACCACCGGGGCAGGGGCATCGGCACCGCGTTGTCGGTGTGGATGCGCGAGCGCGCCCGCGAGCAGGGGCTCACGGTCATCGGCATGTCGGTGCCCGAGGGATCGCCCGGCGATCGTCTGCTCGAGTCGCTCGGGTACTTCGTCCGGTGGAACTCGTGGGTGCTCCAGCTGCCCGAGGGCAGGGAGATCGAGACGCAGCCGCTGCCGGAGGGGTACTCGATCCGGACCGCGGAGACCGAGGAGGACGTCCGGGCCGCCCACGACGTCAAGGAGGACGCGTTCCTCGAGTGGTCCGAGCGCGACCGCGAGCCGTTCGAGGACTTCGAGGCCAGGACCACCAGACGACCGGGGTTCGAGCCGTGGAACCTGCGCATCGTGGTGGACCCCGCCGGCGAGTGCGTCGGTGTCTGCAACGTCCAGCTGTCGGAGACCACCGGCTTCGTCAGCCAGCTCGCCACCCGCAAGGACCAGCGGGGCAAGGGGCTGGCCAGGGCGCTGCTCGTGGACGCCTTCGCCAACTCGCGTGAGCACGGCGCGACGATCTCCGAGCTGTCCACCGACTCGCGCACCGGGGCCCTGAGCCTCTACGAGAAGGTCGGGATGGTCGTGACCAGCAACTGGATCCATCGCGCGTACCGTTTGTCGTGAGCCCCGGCTAGTGTCGCAGGCATGACGATCTTGGACGACGCGCGACCAGGCATGGACCCCTCGGTCCGGCCGCAGGACGACCTCTTCGGGCACGTCAACGGCCGGTGGCTGGAGACCGAGGAGATCCCGTCCGACAAGTCGCGGTGGGGCGCCTTCTCGCTGCTGGCCGAGCGTGCCGAGCAGCAGGCGCGGGCCATCGTCGAGGAGTGCGCAGCACAGTCGGCGACCGCCGACAAGGGCAGCGCGACCCAGCAGATCGGTGACCTCTGGACCTCGTTCATGGACGAGGAGGCCATCGAGACCCGGGGCGCGGAGCCGATCCAGGCGGACCTGGCGAAGCTGGCCGCGGTCACCGACCACGAGCAGCTGGCTGCGTTCATCGGTGGCTTCGAGCGGCGCGGAGGTGGCGGATTCTTCGGCGCCTACGTGGACACCGACGACCGGAGGTCGGACCGTTACGTGATCAAGCTCGTCCAGGGCGGCACCGGGCTGCCCGACGAGTCGTACTACCGCGACGAGAAGTTCGCCGCGATCCGGGAGGCGTACGTCCCGCACCTCGGCCGGATGCTGTCCCTTGCCGGGTTCGACGACGCGGAGGAGATGGCGCAGAAGGTCTTCGCGGTCGAGCAGCGGCTCGCAGAGGGTCACTGGGAGCGGGCCGAGACCCGCGACGTCATCAAGGGCTACAACCTCAAGAGCTTCGTCGAGCTCCAGCAGCTGGCTCCGGGCTTCGCCTGGCAGGCCTACGCCGACGCGCTCGGTGCCGACGAGCAGACGCTCGCCGAGGTCGTCGTCCGCCAGCCCAGCTTCTTCGAGCACCTGTCGACGGTCGTCGGCGAGCTCGACATGGACCACTGGAAGGCGTGGGCCGCGATCAAGATCGTGCGCGCCGCGGCGCCGTACCTCTCGAGCGCGTTCGTCGAGGAGAGCTTCGACTTCTACGGCCGGACCCTCGCCGGCACCCCGGAGCTGCGTGCCCGGTGGAAGCGCGGCGTCGGGTTCGTGGAGAGCTGCGTGGGCGAGGCGGTCGGCCAGCTCTACGTCGAGCGGCACTTCCCGCCGGCCAGCAAGGCCGCGATGGACGAGCTCGTCGCGAACCTCCTCGAGGCCTACCGCCAGTCGATCACCGCGCTCGACTGGATGACCGAGGAGACCAAGCAGCGGGCGTTCCGCAAGCTCGAGACGTTCCGGCCCAAGATCGGCTACCCGGACAAGTTCCGCGACTACTCCTCGATCGACGTCCGCCCCGACGACCTGTGGCACAACGCCAAGGCCGCGGCGGCGTTCGAGCACGACCGGCAGCTGGCGAAGATCGGCGCCCCGGTCGACCGCGACGAGTGGTTCATGCTGCCGCAGACCGTGAACGCCTACTACAACCCCGGCACCAACGAGATCTGCTTCCCAGCAGGGATCCTCCAGCCGCCGTTCTTCGACGCGGACGCCGACCCGGCCGAGAACTACGGCGGCATCGGCGCGGTCATCGGCCACGAGATCGGCCACGGCTTCGACGACCAGGGCTCGGAGTACGACGAGCACGGCAACCTCGACGAGTGGTGGACGCCGGCCGACAAGGAGGCGTTCAAGGAGCGGGCCGACATGCTCGTCAAGCAGTACGACGGGTTCAGCCCGCGCGCCCTGCCGGACGAGAAGGTCAACGGCTCTCTGACGGTCGGGGAGAACATCGGCGACCTGGGCGGGCTGACGATCGGCCACAAGGCCTACCTGATCAGCCTCGGCGACGAGCCCTTGCCGGAGCGTGACGGGCTCACAGGGAGCCAGCGCCTGTTCCTCAACTGGGGCTACGTCTGGCGCACCAAGGAGCGCGACGAGCTCGCCCGTCAGCTGCTGACCGTCGACCCGCACAGCCCGCCCGAGCTGAGGGCGAACATCGTGCGCAACCTCGACGAGTTCCACCACGCCTTCGAGACCGGGCCGGGGGACGGTCTCTGGCTGGACCCCGAGGACCGCGTGCGGATCTGGTGACCGGGCCCATGCGCATCCGCCGAGTGATCCTGGTCGCCGTCACCCCCCTGCTGCTGACGGCCTGTGGAGGCGACGAGCCACCCGTCCGCAGCAAGGACATCGAGCCCGGCCCGACCTGCGCGACGACCGGCACGATCGAGGCCAAGCCGGTCGCCGAGCTCGAGGCGGCCGTCGAGCCCTACCGGGAGCCGGGCGACAGCCTGCGGATCGCGGAGCGGTTCGGCAGCACCGCTGAGGTCGAGCTGAGCGGCGACGGCCAGAACGAGCTCCCGACGACCGTGAGCCTGGTGAAGACCGGCCGGGGCTGGGTCGTGACAGCCGTGGTGCGCTGTGGATAGCCCCGTGAAGGGTGGGTAAGGGGCGAAGGGTGGGTAAGGGCAGCCCATGAAGTGGACCAGCGCTCTGAAGTACGCCCCCGCAGCCGCCGTCGCCGGGCTGGCAGCCAAGGACCTCACCCAGAAGCAGCACGCGATCCTGCGCAACTTCCCGGTGGTCGGCCACTTCCGCTACTGGCTCGAGGCGATCGGGCCGGAGCTGCGGCAGTACCTCTTCACCGACAACAACGACGAGCGCCCGTTCAGCCGCGACCAGCGGAGCTGGATCTACGCCTCGTCGAAGATGCAGAACAACTACTTCGGGTTCGGCACCGACAACGACGTCGAGCACACCGAGGGCTACCCGATCATCAAGCACCGGACGTTCGCCGACGTGGTGCCGGCCTCCAACCCGAAGTCCGGTGAGGAGACCCCGCTGCCGTCGGCGAAGATCCTCGGCGGGCCGCGCGATCGCGCCAAGAAGTTCCGCCCGGACTCGCTGGTGAACATCTCGGCGATGAGCTTCGGCTCCCTGTCCAGGCAGGCGGTCGAGGCCCTGAACCGCGGTGCCGCGATGGCCGGTTGCATGCACAACACCGGGGAGGGCGGCATCTCCGCCTACCACCGCAACGGTGGCGACCTGATCTTCCAGATCGGCACGGCCTACTTCGGCTGCCGTGACGAGCAGGGCCGGTTCGACATGGAGCGGCTGAAGGACCTGGTCGAGTCGGGGCCGGTGAAGGCGATCGAGGTCAAGCTGAGCCAGGGCGCCAAGCCCGGCCTCGGCGGGCACCTCCCGGGCGCCAAGGTGTCGCCGGAGATCGCCGAGATCCGTGGCATCCCCGAGGGCAAGGACTGCATCAGCCCCTCACGGCACGCGGAGTTCTCCGACGTCGACAGCATGCTCGACTGGGTCGAGCTGATCGCCGCCGAGACCGGGCTGCCGGTGGGCATCAAGTCCGCGGTCGGCGACCACGTCTTCTGGGAGCAGCTGGTCGCGTACATGGCACGCGGCGACCGGGGAGTCGACTTCATCACGATCGACGGCGGTGAGGGCGGCACGGGGGCAGCGCCGCTGGTCTTCTCCGACTCCGTCTCGTTGCCCTTCCGGGTGGGGTTCAGCCGCGTCTACTCGGCCTTCGCGGAGGCCGGGATCACCCAGGACGTGACGTTCATCGGCGCCGGCAAGCTCGGCCTCCCGGACAACGCCATCGTGGCGATGGCACTGGGCTGCGACATGCTGAACGTGGCCCGTGAGCCGATGTTCGCGGTCGGCTGCATCCAGGCCCAGAAGTGCCACACCGACCACTGCCCCACAGGCGTGGCCACGCAGGACCCATGGCTGTCGCACGGGCTGGACCCGACCTCGAAGTCGGTGCGGGTCGCGAACTACGTCAAGACCCTCCGGCGCGACCTGCTCAAGGTCGCGGAGTCGTGCGGCGTCGCGCATCCGGCGCTCATCGACGTCGACGACATCGAGATCCTCTTCGGCACCAACTCCGCCAAGCCCCTGCACGAGGTGTACGGCTACCACCCTGGCTGGGGGTCGGTCTCCGAGGAGCAGAAGAAGGCGATCACGAGCATCATGACGTTCTCCGCCCCGGAGGGCGACTCCGCGCAGCCGTCGGCGGACGCCCAGCGTTAGACACCGGCGCCGGTGGTCGAGGAGCGAACCCTTCGAGACGCCGCCTTCGGCGGCTCCTCAGGAACCACGCAGTGAGCGTCTCGAGACCCCGCCATGTGACAGTCAGAGCTCGAGCGGGGTGAGCGTCAGCCCCTGCTCGTTGGCCTCGACGAGCACGCCCTCGGGCACCTCGAACCAGTCCGGGTCGTCGTCGTACGGCTCCGAGGCGACGCTGACGCCGTTGTCCTTCTCCAGGACCCAGAGCCGCTCGCCGTACGTCGTGCCGGCGATGCTCCGGCCGTCCACGGCCAGCATGTTCAACCGGCCGCCGCCGACGGTGACGACCTCGCGGATCACCTCGACGAGCGCCGCGCCCAGCGGCGTGCCGGCGGTCCAGCGGGACGCGGCGAGGCCGAACATCAGCGCCGAGTCGACCGGGGCCGCAGCTTCCGGGATGTCGAGCGTGCGGTCGTAGAGCGTCCGCCGGGCGCTGTGCCAGTCAGCGACCCCGCCGTTGTGGCTGAAGAGCCATCGACCCTGGGCGAACGGCGCCACCACGGACTCGTCGTGCGCGAAGCTGGTGGTGTCGGACCTGACCGCGCCGAGGATGCAGGTGCTGGCGATCGTGGGAGCCAGCGAGGCGAACGACGCGTCGGTCCAGATCGGCTGGGCCCGGCGGTAGCGGACCGGCTCCTCGCGACCGAGCGCGTACCAACCGGCGCCGAACCCGTCGGCGTTGACGACGCCGTGCAGCTGGGTGCGGGCCGACCAGGGCTGGGTCCCCAGCGACTGCGGCGGGTCGAGCAGCAGGCTCTGCAGAAGGACCGGCTCGCCGACGTAGGCGAGGTGCCGCGAGCTCACCGGACGCTCCCGCTCACACCTGCAGGACGTACTCGATCGCCTCCATGACAGCCGGGTCGTCCGGCTCGGTGCCGGGGCCGAACCGGGCCATCGGCGTGCCGTCGGCCTTGATCACGAACTTCTCGAAGTTCCAGGTCACGTCGCCCGGGTCGCCGCCCGCGACCGGCACGAGGGTGAGCTCCTCGAAGAGCGGGTGACGGCCGGCGCCGTTGACGTCGACCTTCTCGGTCATCGGGAACGTCACGCCGTACGTCGAGGAGCAGAACTCGGCGATCTCCTCCGCCGAGCCCGGCTCCTGCCCGCCGAACTGGTTGCACGGGACACCGACGACCGTGAACCCACGCGGGGCGTAGCGCTCGTGCAGCTCCTCGAGCTTGGAGTACTGCGGCGTGAGGCCGCACTTGGAGGCGACGTTCACGACGAGCGCGGGGCGGCCACCGGTGATCTCACCGAGCGTGGCCGCAGTGCCGTCGAGGCGACCGATGGGGAGTTCGAGGATGCTCATGCGGCCAACGGTAGCCAGTCACGCCTCACGCCCGCCGACCCCCAGCGCCGAGGCAGCCATCGCGCCGAGCAGCTCGGCCATCTCCGGCTCGGACAGGAACGTGCTGTGCGGGGTTGAGTTGATGAGCCCGAAGGACGCGTGCGCCATGGCCCGGCCCCGTGGGGCGTCGAGCTGGGGGTGCAGGGCGAGGATGTGCTCGACCCAGAGCTCGACGTACTCCCGCTGCAGCGTGCGGACCCGCTCGCGTGCGTCGTCGGGGAGCGAGGACCAGTCCCGGTCCTGAACGACGATCAACGCGCGGTTGTGCAGCGCGAAGTCGACGTGCCACGTCACGAGCGCCCGGAGTGCGTCTTCCGGGGAGGCTGCTGCCGCCGCCCGTGAGCGCCCGACGTCGAGGAGCTCCTCGCTGATCGAGACGAGCATCTCGGCGAGCATGGCGTCCTTGGCCGGGAAGTGCCGGTAGAGCGCCGGACCGCTCACCCCGCACGCAGCGCCGAGGTCGGACATCGAGACCCCGTGGAAACCCCGCGCGGCGAACAGCTCTGCCGCTCGGCCGAGGATCTCGTGGCGCCGGGACATGCGGCTCAGGTTAGCGATCATTAACGTGGCAGGCTCCCGCCATGGTCACGGCAGCGCTGCGACGGACGGGTTTCGTCTGCGACGAGAGCTACTTCGCCCACCGCACGGACGAGGGGCTGGGGCCGTGGGTGGCACCGGGTTCGGCGTTCGAGACCCCGGAGGGGAAGCGCCGGATCCGTGACCTCGCGGTGGCAACCGGGCTGGCGTCCGAGCTGGTCCCGGTGATGCCGTCCCCGCTCGGTCGCAAGGACTGCCTGCGCTTCCACACCCCCGCCTATCTCGACAGGCTCCGGGAGCTGTCGAGCGGCGCAGGTGGCAACGCCGGTGAGGAGACGTGGTTCGGACCGGGGTCCTACGAGATCGCGCTGCTGTCCGCCGGAGGGACGTACGCCGCCGTGCGCGCCGTCGTGGCCGGTGAGGTCGACAACGCCTACGCGCTGGTGCGACCGCCGGGCCACCACGCCGAGCGTGACTGGGGCCGCGGCTACTGCATGCTGGCGAACGTCGCTCTCGCGGTGATGAAGGCCCGTGCCGAGCTCGGCGTCGGCCGGGTCGCGGTCGTCGACTGGGACGTGCACCACGGCAACGGCACCGAGCAGGCCTTCTACGACGACCCGGAGACGCTGACGATCTCGCTGCACCAGGAGCACCTGTACCCGAGGGACAGCGGGTTCCTCCCCGACCGCGGTGAGGGCGCCGGGCTGGGCACGAACCTGAACGTCCCCCTGCCTGCCGGGAGCGGACGCGGCGCCTACCTCGCCGCGTTCGACCGGGTCGTGGAGCCCGCCGTCCGCCGGTTCCGTCCCGACCTGCTCGTGGTGGCCTCGGGGTTCGATGCGGGCGCGCTGGACCCGCTCGGCCGGATGATGCTGTCGGCCGGCGCCTACGGCGAGCTCACGGCGCGCCTGGTGGGGCTCGCCGACGAGCTCTGCGGCGGCCGGCTCGCGATGTCCCACGAGGGCGGCTACTCGGAGCTGCACGCGCCGTTCTGCGGGCTGCGGGTCCTCGAGGCGATGTCCGGGGCGTCGACCGGGATCGAGGACCCCTTCGACTTCATCTCCGAGTACGGCGGCCAGCGGCTGACCGACCACCAGTCCGCGGCCGTCGACGAGGCCGTCCGGATGCACGGGCTCGACGGCGCGGACAGCTCCTGAAGCCTTCAGGCGGTCGACAGCAGGTCGGCTGCGAGCCACTCCTCGACGGTCGCCCACACACCGGGTCGCAGCTCCGCGGCGTACACGACCCGTCCCTCCCACCGGCCGGACGCGTCCTTGCGCCACTCCAGGAGGAGACCGGGCCTGGTCGGTCCGGCGTCGACCGGTGCCCGGACCCAGCAGTGCTTTCCCGGCCCTGCGCCTCGCGGCTCGGCCGACGCGGGTTCCGGCGGACGGGCTCCCGGGCGCGTTCGTGCGTGCAGCGGCACCCCACCTCGTCCCATCCCGCCTGCCACGAATAGAACATACGTCCGAACGCCGTCGGTTGTCCTGGCCGGGTGGCGAGGCAGGATGTCAGCGTGCCCGACGAGACCCCGCTGGACGACCGGCCGCTGACCCGGCCCGCCCGGCAGCGGCTGCCGGAGGACCAACCGGGACGCGACCGGATCCTGGCGGCGCACGCCCGCGCGATCGAGGCGGGGGAGAGCATGTACGCGGACCCCGTGAGCGGCCTGTACGTGCTGACCGCGCGCTACCTCGCCGACCGGGGCAGCTGCTGCGGACGGGGGTGCCGCCACTGCCCGTACGTGCGGGACGCGGCTGTCAACCAGGCCGGGAACGAGGTCGTGGACGAGGCCGGCGGGGAGCCACCGGCCTAGAGTCCCAGCATGAGTCTCGACATGGGCCCCCGGCTGTCGCGTCGCGCCGGCCTGGTCGCCCTCGGCGTGGTGCTGCTCGCCACCGGCGCCGGCGTCGGCGGTGTGCTGCTCACGCGCGGTCCGGAGTGCCCGGTGGAGCTGACCGAGCTCGAGCGCGACCTCGGTGAGCTCGTCGGCGTCGAGGAGCTCGCGCCGGAGGGTTCGGTGGGCGAGGAGCGACAGCCCGTCATCGACGCGGTCGACGGGCTCGGTGGCCCCTTCGGTGACGTGGTCGCCGGACGGTTCTACCCCGAGGGCACGGCGCCTCCGGTGCTGGTGCCCTTCGGCGACGACGTCGTGCTGGCCAGCGTCGTGCCCGAGGAGGGCGACTTCCTGTCGGTCGAGGTGCCCGAGGGCTCGGTGCGCTGGGGCCGTGGCTACGACGGTGGGGCAGCCCGCGGGGGCCTGGTGGGGGACGCCTTCGTCACGCTCGTCGGCGGTCCACGGCCGGCGGTCGTCGCCCTGGACTCCGACGACGGTGACGAGCAGGCCTGTGCCGCGGTGCCGGTCGCCGGCGAGTCGGGCGACGTCGCCACGCTGCTCACGGACCAGGCCGCGACCGACGTGGTCGTCGTCGCCGGCCCGCCTGCCGCCCCGGTGACCCTGTCGCGGATCTCGCCGCTCGATGGCGAGGTCACCTGGGACCGCGAGCTGACCGGCCTGGCCGAGGCGGGCTCCCTCACCGTCGTCGATGAGACCGTGGTCGTGGGAAGGATCGAGGCGGACCCGGTGCGGCTCGCCGACATGGCAGCTGCCGGAGGGATCGGCACCCCGATGATCCGGGCGTACTCGCTGGAGGACGGCGCGGAGAGCTGGAGCTACCCCGCGCCCGCCGACTTCGGCTCCACGGCCGCGCTGGTGGTCGGGAACGAGCCGGGCACCGACCGGCTCGTCGTGCTCACCGCGGACCAGAGTCGCTCGGGGTCGTCCATGGCGACGGTGGCACGGCTGGTCGCCCTCGACGCCGAGGGGTCGGAGAGCTGGAGGACCCGTCTGGGGGCGGGGTACTGGAGTGCGTCCCTCGCGGGCGACCTGGTGATCGTCCAGGGCGCGGCTCGCGACGGCGGTGCGCAGCTGCTGGCGTACTCCCTCGCGGACGGCTCCCTGCAGTGGTCCGTGAAGTCGGCAGAGCTGCCGTCGCTGGGTGAGCAGCCGCGGACGAACTTCGGCACCGGCACCACGGTCGGCGAGGACTACGTCGTCCCGGCGCCCAACGGGCTGCTCCTGGTCGATCCGGCTACCGGCGACGCGGAGCAGCTGGACACCACGGTGCCGGTCGAGCAGGTCTTCGTCGCGGGCGACCACCTCCTGCTGCGCACGAGGGACGCCCTGCTGGTGCTCGAGCACGACGCGTCCTGAACGGTCGCCGACCGGCCGCCCGTTCTGTCGCTGTCGCCGTGTAGGAATGGTCCATGGTGATCGCGACCTACCAGGACCTCTGCATCGATGCGGTCGACGCCGCGGCACTCGGCCGGTTCTGGGCGGGCGCCCTGCAGCTCGAGCTGCAGCTCGACGACGACGGGGACGCGAGGCTGCTCGGGCCCACGCCGAGGCACACGGTGTGGATCAACACCGTGCCCGAGCCGGTCACGGTCAAGCAGCGGGTGCACCTCGACGTGCGCGCCGACAGCGTCGACGACCTCGTCGGGCTCGGCGGCGTGGTGGTGGACCCCGACTCCTTCCCCTGGACCGTGATGAAGGACGTCGAGGGTGGGGAGCTGTGCGCGTTCGGCACCAGGCCGGACCGTCCGGCCGGGCTGATGGAGATCGTCGTCGACGCCGACGACCCGGTGCGCATCGCCACGTGGTGGGCCGACGTCCTCGGGGTCGAGCGCAAGGACCACGAGCACGGGTACTCCTACCTCGAGCCGGTCCCCGAGGCGCCGTTCGAGTCGCTTGTCTTCGTCGGTGTCCCGGAGCCGAAGACCGTGAAGAACCGCATCCACTGGGACGTCACCACCCCCGATGTCCAGCTGCTCGTGGACGCCGGCGCCACGCTGCTGCGTCCTCGGGACGAGGAGATCTCCTGGAGCGTGCTGGCCGACCCCGACGGCAACGAGTTCTGCGCGTTCGTCGAGGCCGGCTGAGTGGCGAGAGCGGCATGACCCTCCACCTGCATCGCGGCCCGAGCACCGAGCTCCTCGTCGAGGGCCTCGCCGAGCTTCTGGCGGCACCGCTCCCCGACCCGTTCGCGGAGGAGGTCGTCGTGGTGCCCGCGAAGGGCGTCGAGCGGTGGCTGACGCAACGGCTCTCCCACCGCCTCGGAGCAGGCCCTCGGGGTGGTGACGGCGTGTGCGCCGGGGTGCGGTTCCTCAGCCCGCGCTCACTCCTCGCTCTCCTCACCAGCACGACCGACGACGACCCGTGGGACCCGGACCGCTTCGTCTGGCCCCTGCTCGACACGATCGACGCCTCCCTGGACGAGCCGTGGTGCGCGACTCTCGCCCACCACCTCGGCCACGACGTCGAGGGGGAGAGCGCCGAGCTCCGGCAGGACCGCCGCTACTCGGTGGCACGGAGGCTGGCCGGCCTCCTCGCGTCGTACGCCGTGCAGCGGCCGCAGCTCCTGGCGGACTGGCGCGCGGGGGGCGACACCGACGGCTGGGGAGCTGCGCTGCCACCCGATCTCGCCTGGCAACCGTTCCTCTGGCGCAGCCTCCTGGAGCGGGTGGACGCGCCCCCACCGGACGTGCGTCACCACGCCGTTCTCGCGGAGATCCGTGCCGGGGCCGACCTGGCGCTGCCCGACCGGCTGTCGATGTTCGGGCACACGCGGCTGTCGGCGACCGAGCTGGAGCTGTTGAGGGCCGTCGGCGAGGTCCGTGAGGTGCACCTCTGGCTGCCCCAGGCATCCCCTGGCGCGTGGACCAGGCTCGCCGAGGTCACCGCGGACGGACCCGTCCGCCGCGCCCGGGACGACAGTGGCCGGTCCCTGACGCACCCGCTGCTGGCGTCGCTGGGTCGGGACTCCAGGGAGCTGCAGCGCTCGCTGGTCCTTCTCGGTGACGTCGTCGACCACGAGCTGCGCGACGAGCGGCCGGCACCCGAGTCGCTGCTCGGCTGGCTCCAGCAGGACCTCCGGCAGGACCTGCGGTCCGACGCGACGGTCCGTCGGCTGCGGCGTGACGACCGCTCGGTGCAGGTGCATGCCTGCCACGGCTCGGCCCGCCAGGTGGAGGTGCTCCGTGAGGTGCTCGTCGGGTTGATGGAGGACGACCCCACCCTGGAGCCGCGGGACGTGCTCGTGATGTGCCCCGACGTCGAGGCCTACGCCCCGCTCTTCTCGGCGACGTTCGGGTTGGCGGAGGTCGTGGGCGACCAGGGACATCCTGGCCACCAGCTGCGGGTGCGGCTCGCCGACCGGGGGCTGGGCAGCACGAATCCGCTCCTCGGGCTCGCCGCGGCGCTCGTCCAGCTGGCCGGGGGACGGGCCGGCGCCAGCGAGCTGCTGGACCTCGCAGCCAGCGGCCCGGTGCGGCACCGGTTCGGCTTCGACGACGAGGAGCTCGCCGAGCTCACCGAGTGGGTCGAGCGGTCAGGCGTTCGCTGGGGACTGTCGGCTGCCCTGCGGAGCAGCTTCGGGCTCGAGCGCTTCGAGGAGAACACCTGGGAGGCGGGGCTGCACCGCGTGCTCCTCGGCGTGGCGATGGCCGAGGGCGAGGGCTTCGTCGGCGGCCGCGTGCCCCTCGACGACATCGGCAGCTCGAGCATCGACCTGGCCGGCCGTCTTGCGGAGCTGGTGGACCGGGTGGAGGTCGCCGTGCGGACGCTGCGCGCCGCGACCACCGTCAGCACCTGGGTGGACGCCCTGGGCACGGCGGTGGCCGCGCTCGGCGCGGTCGGTCCCCAGGACTCGTGGCAGGAGGCCGAGCTCGAGCGCGAGCTGGAGTCGGTCCTGGAGGCGGCGCACAGCACGGGCAGCGAGACGGAGCTGCGCCTGGCCGACGTCCGGCGGCTGCTGGAGCAGCGGCTGCAACCGCGACCGACCAGGGCCAACTTCCGGACCGGTCATCTCACGGTCTGCACGATGGTCCCGATGCGGTCGGTTCCCCACCGGGTGATCGCGCTCGTCGGCCTCGACGACGGGGTGTTCCCGAGGTCCACCGTGGCCGACGGCGACGACGTGCTGCTGCGTGACCCGGTGACGGGCGAGCGCGACGCCCGCGGAGAGGACCGTCAGCTGCTGCTCGACGCAGTGCTTGCCGCCGGGGAGAGCTTCGTGCTGACCTACACCGGCGCGAACGTCACCAACAACCAGCCGATCCCCCCGGCGGTCCCGCTGGACGAGCTGCTCGACGCGCTCGAGCTCACCGCACCCGGGGCCCGTGAGGCGGTGCTGCGCCGTCAGCCGCTGCAGCCGTTCGACCCGGCCAACTTCCGCAGGGACGGAGAGCACCCCCCGTTCAGCTTCGACACCGCAGCCGCCGGGGCGGCCGATGCGCTCCAGCAGGAGCGCCGCCGCCCGAGCCCGTTCCTCGACTCCCCGCTCGACCGGGCTCCGGAACCCGACATCGCCCTGGCGGATCTCCAGTCGTTCTACCGGAACCCGGTCCGGGGGTTCCTGCGCCTCGGGCTGGACGTGTCGGTGCCGGAGGAGATCCCCGAGAGCACCGACGCCATGCCGGTGGCGCTGGACCACCTCGAGCAGTGGGCCCTCGGGGACCGGGTGCTGAGGAAGATCCTCGACGGTGCCGACCCCGAGGCCGTGCTGCAGGCCGAGCTGCTGCGCGGCACGTTGCCCCCGAGAAGGCTCGGTCAGCTGGCGCTGGAGGACGTCTGCGCCAGGGTGCAGGTGCTGCGCGACGCTGCGGCGGCCGACCGCGACCTGGGCCCGCCGGTGTCGACGGATGTCACCGTCGAGCTGGGCGACGGTCGCCGGCTCACCGGTGTCGTCCCCGACGTCCGTGGCGGGAGGATCGTGCGGGTCAACTACTCCAAGCTCTCCCCCAAGCACCGGCTGGCTGCCTGGGTGGACCTGCTCGCGTTGGCGGCCGCCCACCCCGATCGTGCATGGACCGCCGCGACGTACGGCTGGTCCAAGCGCTACGGCAAGGAGGGGCCGGCCTGGTCGATCCTGCACGTCGACGCCGCTGACGCCCCGGACCGGCTGCACGCTTTGGTCGACGTGCTGGACCGGGGACTGCGCGAGCCGCTGCCGCTCTTCGCCAGGACCTCACCGGCGTGGGGGATCGCCGCCCGCAACGGCAAGGACGCGGAGTACGCCGCGCAGAGCGCGTGGCGGGGCAGCGACGCCTATCCGGGCGAACGCTCCGACCCGGCCCACGTCAAGGTCTTCGGCAGGGATGCCGAGCTCGACCGGCTCGTGGGCGTGCCGCATGCGGACGAGGACTGGTCGGACGAGCCGACCCGGTTCGGCCGCTACGCCCGTCGGGTCTGGGACCCCTTGCTGGCCGTCGAGCGGGGACGGAACCTGTGACCGCCGCAGCCGTGCCGGCCGACCCGCCGCTCTTCGACATCGACGCCGAGCTCCCTGCACCCGGGACGACGACGCTCCTCGAGGCCAGCGCCGGGACAGGCAAGACGTGGGCGATCGCGGCACTCGTGGCCCGCTACGTCCTGGAGGCCGGGCTGCCGCTCGAGCGGTTGCTCGTGGTGACGTTCGGCCGGGCGGCCAGCCAGGAGCTGCGCAGCCGCGTGCGCGAGCGGCTGGTGGAGGCCGACCGCCACCTCGAGGCCGCGGCAACAGGGACCCCCCTCCCGGTCGGGGACGACGCGCTTCTGCGTCGGTTGACCGACACCGACCACGAGGAGGTGCTGCTCCGGCGGGACCGCGCTCGACGTGCACTCACCGACTTCGACGCGGCCACCATCGCGACCATCCACCAGTTCTGCCAGCTGGTGCTCCGCGGGCTCGGGGTCGCAGGCGACCACGATGCCGGCGCCGAGCTCGTCGAGGACCTCCAGCAGCTGCGGGACGAGGTGGTCGACGACCTGTACGTCGCCGCGTTCGCCGACGACGCCGAGGCACCTCCCCTCGACCGGAGAGCAGCAGCCCAGCTCGCCAAGGAGGTCGTCCTGGACCCGGGCGCGGCGCTGCGACCAACGGCGGGCGAGGTCACTGGCCAGGAGCTGCCTGAGCTCCGAGTGCGGCTGGCCACGCGGGTCCGGGAGGAGATGCAGACCCGCAAGCGCCGGCTGGGGGTCCTCAGCTACGACGACCTGCTGTCCCGACTGGCCGACGCGCTCGAGGACCCGGCTGCGCCGGCCCGGGCCCGCATGCGTGCCCGCTGGGACGTCGTGCTCGTCGACGAGTTCCAGGACACCGATCCGGTCCAGTGGCAGGTCTTCGACCGGGCGTTCTCCGGGCACGCGGCGATGGTGCTCATCGGTGACCCCAAACAGGCGATCTACGCGTTCCGGGGTGGGGACATCACGACCTACGGCCTGGCCAAGCGCACGGCTGCGACGGAGGCCACGCTCGGCACGAACTACCGGAGCGATGCACCGCTGGTCGACTCCGTGGTGACGTTGCTCGGCGGCGCGCGGCTCGGTGAGGACATCGTCGTACGCCCGGTGCAGGCGCACTGTCCCGACCAACGGCTGCAGGGAGCGCCCAGCCAGGCGCCGTTGAGGCTGCGGCTGGTGAACCGGCGACAGTTCGGCACCGAGAAGCCGCCGTCGATCGGCGAGGCCCGGCTCGCGGTCGCCGAAGACCTCGCCCAGGACGTCGCCGCGCTCATCGCGGCGCAGCCGACGCACGACGACCGGCCGCTGCGTGCGGAGGACGTCGCGGTCCTGTGTGCGACCGCCGCGCAGTGCGACCTCGTCCGCGCCGCCCTGGTCGAGGTCGGCGTCCCGGCAGTGGTGCTCGGCGCCACGAGCGTGTTCGGCTCCGCCGCGGCGGACGACTGGTTGACGCTGCTCGAGGCGATGGAGCAGCCGCACCGCAGTGGTCGGGTGCGGGCCGCGGCACTGACCGCGTTCCTCGACCTGACGGCGGAGCAGCTCGTCGCCGGGGGCGACCGCACGACCGAGACGCTGGCGGAGACCCTGCGCGGCTGGTCGCAGCTCATGGCCGAGCGAGGGGTCGCGGCGGTGTTCGAGGCCGCGGCGTCCTCAGGGGGCATGAACCGTCGGTTGCTCCTCGAGCAGGGTGGCGAGCGGCTCGCGACGGACCTGCGTCACCTCGCGCAGATCCTCCACGACGTGAGCGTCCGGGAGCAGCTGGGGCTGCCTGGCCTGCTCTCCTGGATCCGGGCGCAGATCGCGGAGACGCGGCGAGACACCCCGGACGACCGGGCGCGACGTCTCGACTCCGATGCGATGGCCGTCCAGATCCTGACGATCCACAAGAGCAAGGGACTGCAGTACCCCGTCGTCTACCTGCCCTTCCTCGCCGATCACAAGCTGCAGCAGGACGCGATCCCGCGATTCCACGACGAGGACGGTGCACGGTGCCTCGATGTCAGCGGTTCGCCGAGCCCGGTGCACAGCGCCAAGGCACAGGCCGAGCTGGCCGACGAACGGCTCCGGCTGCTCTACGTGGCGATGACGCGCGCGCAGAGCCAGCTGGTCACCTGGTGGTTCGCGAGCAAGCAGAACGTCGAGGCCTCCTCGCTGCACCGGATGGTCATGGGCCGCCGACGCGGCGAGGCGGACGTGCCGCTGAACGTGCCGGCGATCTCCGACGAGGACGCCTTGGAGGTGGCTCGCCGGTGGGAGGAGGCCGGTGCGCTGTCGGTGGAGCTGGTCCGTCCCAGGACGACGGTGGTGGAGCTGCCGGGGCGTGCCCCTGCCGAGGTCGCTGCGCGCGCCTGGTCCCGGCAGGTCGACCACGGCTGGCGTCGCACGTCGTACACCGGGCTCAGCAGCGCCGCGGCGGCCTACGAGGAGGCCGTCCAGGGCGGTGCTGCCTTCGGCAGCGAGCCGGAGGTGACGGTGAAGGCCGACGAGCAGGTGATCTCGGTCCCGGAGCCCGGGACCGGCGACACGGGCCCGGCGGTGAGGTCGCCGATGGCGGACCTTCCGGTCGGCGCCACGTTCGGCTCCCTGGTCCATGCGGTGCTGGAGCACGCCGACCCGGCTGCTCCCGCCCACGGCGGCGACCTTCGCGCGGAGCTGCGCGACCACGTCGCCCGGCAGCTGGTGCGCTGGCCGGTGGCCGTGGACCCCGAGCAGCTGACCGAGGCGCTGGTTCAGGTGCTGGACTCGCCCCTCGGGCCGCTGGCCGGGGATCGCACGCTGCGTCAGATCGGGTTGGCGGACCGGATGGCCGAGCTGGACTTCGAGCTCCCCCTGGCCGGTGGCGACGAGGCGGGCCACCCGTGGGCATCGGCACGGCTGTCCGAGCTGGCCCCGCTGCTGCGCGAGCACCTGCCCGAGGGGGACCCGCTGCTGCCCTACGCCGAGGTGCTCGAGGGCCCGGGCCACGTCGCCCAGGAGCTCCGGGGCTACCTGGCGGGCTCCGTGGACGTCGTCCTGCGGGTCGACGACCGGTTCGTGGTGGTCGACTACAAGACCAACTACCTCGGACCGCGGACCGAGCCGCCGACCGAGCTGACGTCGGCCCACTACGCCCCGGACCGCTTGGACGCCGCGATGGCTCACTCCAGCTACCCGCTGCAGGCTCTCCTCTACGCCGTCGTCCTGCACCGGTTCCTCCGGTGGCGGCTGGCCGGCTACGACCCGGAGCGGCACCTCGGCGGGGTGATGTACCTCTACCTGCGCGGCATGTGCGGTCCGGGCACCCCGGTGGTCGAGGGGCAGCCGTGCGGGGTCTTCTCGTGGAGGCCGCCGATCGCGCTCGTCGAAGCGGTGTCCGACCTGTTGGACGGCGTCCGCCGGACGCGGGTCACGGGAGCTTCGCGATGAACCGCTGGGTCTCCAGGTGCAGCCGCGCGACCATCGTGTGGACGTCGTCCTCGGCCCGGTCGACCTTCGCGGTCAGGGTGTCCACCCGATCGACTCCGGTGGTCGCGGAGCTCGAGACGCCGAGCAGGGCACCCTCCGGCGTCGACGGCTGCCGGACAGAGCCCGCGTCCACCACGGCCGTCGGCAGGAGGACAGCCCCGACCCAGAAGACGGCGGCGGCGCGCGCCAGATGCATGCACAGCCTCACGAGATGCCTGCCTTCCCCCACGGGGCAACCGCCCCCTCGCCGTACCCCCGGTGCCAGCACAACGCACGAGACGGACCGCCGTCACCCCCTCGGAGGTAAAGACTGTGGTTGAGCGAGCGACCGTGCCCCTGCCGCGGCCCCTTCCGTCGGACCCGTACGACCGACGGCTGGCGCTGACCGCGACCGGGCTTCTGCACGTGTTCAACGACTCCGGAGTCCTGGGCGCAGCGGACGTGCACGTTGCCAGGAGACTGGGTCGGCTCGCTGGTGAGTCCGACGAGGCGGTGCTGCTGGCAGCTGCCGTCGCGGTCCGGGCCGTGCGGGCGGGATCGGTGTGCGTCGACCTGTCCGGGGTGTCGGAGCTCGCACCGGAGCTGCCCTGGCCGGCTGCCGAGGCGTGGGTGGGCGCGGTGGCGACGAGCTCGCTGGTGGCGCAGGGCGTGCTCGAGCTCGAGGGCACCGACCTCTACCTCCACCGGTACTGGCAGGAGGAGGGACAGGTCGTCGAGGACCTCCTCGACCGGGACGCGGCAACAGCGCCGCAGCTGGACGCCGATGCGTTGGACGGTTCCCTGGCGGCGTACTTCGACGACGGGTCGCAGGACCAGCGGGACGCGGCGGAGCTTGCCTGCCGACGCTGGACCAGTGTGATCACCGGCGGTCCCGGGACCGGCAAGACCACGACGATCGCGCGGCTGCTGGGCGTGCTGCTGTCGGTGGAGGGAAACCACGTCCGGGTCGCGCTGGCGGCGCCCACCGGCAAGGCGGCAGCCCGGATGACCGAGGCGCTCCGTCAAGCCACCGACGCGCCGGGCTTCCCTGGCCGCGACCCGGGGGCCGACGCCGGCGCCTGGGAGCGCCGCAACCTCATCCGCGGGCTCGAGGCCTCCACCGTGCACCGGTTGCTCGGCTGGCGCTTCGACAGCTCGACGCGCTTCAGCCACGACCGGGCGAACCCGTTGCCCTACGACGTGGTCGTGGTCGACGAGACGTCGATGGTGTCGCTGACGTTGATGGCACGGCTGCTGGAAGCGATGCGGCCGCAGGCTCGGCTCGTCATGGTCGGGGACGCGCACCAGCTCGCGTCGGTCGAGGCCGGAGCCGTGCTGGGTGACCTGGTGCGCGGGTGGTCCGGCCACGGGCCGGTCCGGGTCCTGAGCCGGGTGCACCGGTTCGGCAGGAACATCGCCGAGCTGGCGGAGGCGATCAACGGTGGTGACGGGGACGGGGTTGTGGCGATCCTCGGCGAAGGTCGGGAGCCCGCCGCGCAAGGGGACGGCACCATCAGCCGCGTCGAGCCGGGGTCGCTCGACGGACTGCTTGCCGACCAGGCGCGTGAGCTGTGGGAAGCGGGGCGCGCGGGGGAGGCGGAGCGTGCCTGGAACACGTTCGAGCGCCATCGGTTGCTGTGCGCGCACCGGGACGGTCCCCACGGGGTCGGCTGGTGGAATCGCCACGTCGAGCGGCTGCTCATGGACGGACTGGGCCAGGACTGGCTCGAGGAGTGGTACCCGGGTCGGCCGTTCATCGTCAACGCCAACGACCGGGGGTTGCGGCTGTGGAACGGCGACACGGGCGTGGCGATGCTTCCGGCGGCCGAAGTCGCGCCGGGAGGACCCCGCATGGTCGGCGTGCTCGGGACCGGCGGTGCGGCTACCCGGCTGCTTCCCACGACGCGGCTGTCGGACGTCTCCACCGCCCACGCGATGACCGTCCACCGCAGCCAGGGCAGCCAGTTCGACGAGGTCACAGTGTTGCTGCCCGAGCCGGACTCGCGCATCCTGACCCGCGAGCTGTTCTACACCGCGGTGACGCGTGCCCGCTCGGTCGTCCGGGTGGTCGGCAGCGACGATGCCGTGCGAGCGGCTGTCGAGCGCCGGGCCCGACGGGCCACGGGGTTGGCCCGTCGGCTCGCCCCGACCGAGCCTGCGATGGACGCCGAGGTTAATGATCATTAACCTCGGCCCATGAGCATGCGCGACCTCGTCGACGAGCTGCACGAACGGCTCGCCGTGGCCCGGCTGGGTGGTTCGGAGGCGGCCCGCGAGAAGCACACCGCCCGCGGCAAGCTCCTCGTCCGTGACCGGGTGGACCGGCTGCTCGACCCCGGCAGCCCGTTCCTCGAGCTGAGCCCGACGGCCGCCTACGACATGTACGGCGGCGAGCCCTTCGCCGTGGCCAGCGCCGGCATCGTCACCGGGATCGGCCGGGTGGACGGGCGGGAGTGCGTGGTCGTCGCCAACGACGCGACGGTCAAGGGCGGCACCTACTACCCGATGACGGTCAAGAAGCACCTCCGCGCCCAGGAGGTCGCGCGGGTCAACCACCTGCCGTGCATCTACCTCGTCGACTCCGGCGGCGCGTTCCTGCCGATGCAGGACGAGGTGTTCCCCGACCGCGAGCACTTCGGGCGGATCTTCTTCAACCAGGCGAACATGTCCGCCCGGGGCATCCCCCAGATCGCCTCGGTGATGGGGTCGTGCACCGCCGGCGGCGCGTACGTCCCGGCGATGTCCGACGAGTCCGTGATCGTCCGTGACCAGGGCACGATCTTCCTCGGTGGCCCGCCGCTGGTGAAGGCCGCCACCGGCGAGGTCGTGACGGCCGAGGAGCTCGGCGGCGGTGAGGTGCACGCCCGGAAGTCCGGCGTCGTCGACCACCTCGCCGACGACGACGCCCACGCCCTCCAGATCGTCCGCTCGATCGTCGGCACCTTGCCGGGCGGCACAGGGCCGGCCTCCGGACGGAGCCGGAGGCCCGTTGAGGAGCCGTTGATAGATCCGGCGACCCTGTACGACGTCGTCCCCACCGACTCCCGCACGCCGTACGACGTCCGCGAGGTCATCCGCCGCATCGTCGACGCCAGCCGGTTCCACGAGTTCAAGGAGCTGTACGGCGAGACGCTCGTGACCGGCTTCGCGCACATCTGGGGCTACCCGGTCGGCATCGTCGCGAACAACGGCATCCTGTTCTCCGAGTCGGCGCTCAAGGGCGCGCACTTCATCGAGCTGTGCAACCAGCGCAAGATCCCGATCGTGTTCCTGCAGAACATCAGTGGCTTCATGGTCGGCCGCGACTACGAGAACCGCGGCATCGCCCGCGACGGCGCCAAGCTCGTCACCGCGGTCTCGTGCTCGGTGGTCCCGAAGTTCACCGTGGTCATCGGCGGCTCGTTCGGCGCCGGCAACTACGGGATGTGCGGCCGGGCGTACGACCCTCGCTTCCTGTGGATGTGGCCGAACGCACGAATCTCCGTCATGGGTGGCGAGCAGGCCGCGTCGGTGCTCGCGACCGTACGGCGCGACGGCATCGAGGCCAAGGGCGGCGAGTGGAGCACCGAGGAGGAGCAGGCGTTCAAGGACCCGATCCTCGAGCAGTACGAGCAGCAGGGCTCGCCGTACTACTCCACGGCCCGGCTGTGGGACGACGGCATCATCGACCCGGCCGACACCCGACGGGTGCTCGGCATGGGGCTGGCCGTCGCGCACCAGGCGACCGCGCACGCGCCGATCCCGGATCCCTCCTACGGCGTCTTCAGGATGTGACCGGCTCATGACCATCTCGACGCTGCTCGTCGCCAACCGCGGCGAGATCGCGCTGCGGATCATCCGCTCCGCACGCGCCCGCGGCATCCGCACGGTCGCGGTCTACTCCGACGCCGACCGCAACGCCGCCCACGTCCGCGCAGCCGACGTCTCGGTGCGGATCGGGCCGACCCCCGCGACCGAGTCCTACCTGAACATCGAGGCACTCCTCGACGCCGCCCGTCGGACCGGCGCCGACGCCGTCCACCCGGGCTACGGCTTCCTCTCCGAGCGGGCGCCGTTCGCGCGCGCCGTCGTCGGCGCCGGGCTGACCTTCGTCGGCCCCGCCGCGGAGGTGATGGAGCAGATGGGCCGCAAGGACCTCGCCCGCACGATCGCCGAGGAGGCCGGTGTCCCGGTGGTGCCGCGTGGCGAGGTCTCGACAGGCTCGACCACCGAGATGCGTTTCCCGGTGCTCGTCAAGGCGGCGGCCGGTGGCGGCGGCAAGGGGATGCGGATCGTCCGCGAGGCCGGCGACCTCGACGCCGCGATCGCCGCGGCCAAGCGGGAGGCGCAGTCGGCGTTCGGCGACGACACCATCCTCCTCGAGCGGTACGTCGAGCTCGGGCGCCACGTCGAGGTCCAGGTCCTGGCAGACCGGCACGGCAACGTCGTCCACCTGTTCGAGCGGGACTGCTCAGCGCAGCGGCGCCACCAGAAGGTCCTCGAGGAGGCGCCCGCACCCACGGTCTCCGAGGCGGCCCGCGCCGTGCTGCTCGAGTCGGCGGTGGCTCTGGCGAAGCAGGTCGGCTACGAGAACGCCGGCACCGTGGAGTTCCTGGTCGCCGGCGAGCCCGGCGACGAGGAGGTCTTCTTCCTCGAGATGAACACCCGCCTCCAGGTCGAGCACCCGGTCACCGAGCTCGTCGTCTCGGTCAAGGGTGAGCCCCTCGACCTGGTCGATCTCCAGCTGCGGGTCGCGGCCGGCGAGCCGCTGCCGTTCACCCAGGACGACGTGCGCTGCAGCGGCCATGCAATCGAGGCCCGGGTCTATGCCGAGGACCCGTTCAACGGCTTCCTGCCGCAGGCCGGCACCGCCACGCTCGTGCGGTGGTCGACCCGTGCCCGCGTCGACGCCGCCCTCGAGTCGGGTTCGGAGGTCGGCACCGCCTACGACCCGATGCTCGGCAAGGTGATCGTCCACGGCGCCACGCGTGAGGCGGCCCGGCGGGCTCTGGTAGCGGCGCTGGACGACACCGCGATCCTCGGGTTGACCACGAATCTCGGCTTCCTGCGCGCGCTCGCCGACTCCGACGCGTTCCGCGACGACGAGGTCCACACCGCCTGGCTGGACAACAACCCCGACGCGATCCGGCCACCATCCCCCGATGTCGCGGCGGTGTTCGCCGCATGGGTCCTGGCCCACGAGGGCACCGCTCTCGACGTGACGAGCCCGTTCGACCTCGCCGACGGCTGGCGCTCCGCCGGGCCGCCCGCACCGGTCGTCGTCGAGCTGCTGGTCGACGGCGAGAACCAGGTTCTCCGCGTCGGCCCGGACAGCGTCGACGAGCACCGGGTGCTGCCGGTGGCTCACGAGGCGGGGGTCCATCGGCTCGAGATCGACGGGCTCGTCCACGAGGCGGCCGTGATCGTCACCCCGCACGACGTGCAGGTCAGCCACCTCGGCCACACCTTCACCCTCGAGCGGCCGGATGCGTTCGGTCCGCGGCAACGCGCTGTCATCGGTGACGGCAGCGTCACCGCGCCGATGCCCGGCACCGTGCTTGCGATCTCGGTGGAGCAGGGCCAGGGGGTGACGGAGGGCGAGGTCCTTGGTGTCATGGAGGCCATGAAGATGGAGCTCACGCTCAAGGCGCCGTTCACCGGCACGGTGGCGACGGTCTCGGCCGTGGTCTCGGACCAGGTGGCGCTCGGTGCGGAGCTGTTCGTCGTGGAGAGGCCAGTCACGGAGAAGGGCGGTGAGGACCGATGAGCCTGCCGATGGTGGTGCCGGACCCCAGGCTGCCGAGCAGCGTGACGATCTACGAGGTCGGTCCCCGCGACGGGCTGCAGAACGAGCAGACCGTCGTTCCCGTCGACGTCAAGGTCGAGCTGGTCGAGCGGCTCGTGACGGCTGGGCTGCCGGTCGTCGAGGTCACCAGCTTCGTCCACCCGAAGTGGGTGCCTCAGCTGGCCGACGCCGAGGAGCTGCTGGACCGGGTCGACCACACGAACGGCATCCCGATGCCGGTGCTGGTGCCGAACGAGCGCGGCCTGGACCGAGCGCTGGCCAAGGGCGTGCGGCACATCGCGATCTTCGGCAGCGCCACCGAGACGTTCGCCCGGCGCAACCTGAACCGCTCCCTCGACGAGCAGTTCGCGATGTTCGAGCCCACGGTGACCAGAGCGCTCGACGAGGGCATGGACGTGCGGGCGTACGTCTCGATGTGCTTCGGCGACCCGTGGGAGGGCGAGGTGCCGATCGACCAGGTCGTCGCGGTCGGCAAGCGGCTGCTGGACCTGGGCGCCTACCAGCTCTCCCTCGGTGACACGACCGGCGTCGGCACGACCGGCCACGTCACGGCCCTGCTCGACGCGTTCAACGCCGCCGGCGTCCCCGACGACCGGCTCGCGATGCACTTCCACGACACCTACGGCCAGGCGCTGGCCAACACCTACGCCGCGCTCCTGCACGGCGTCACCACGTTCGACGCCAGCGCGGGCGGACTCGGCGGCTGCCCGTACGCCGAGTCCGCGACCGGGAACCTCGCCACCGAGGACCTCGTGTGGATGCTCGACGGGCTCGGCATACGCAGCGGCGTCGACCTCCCGGCGCTCGCCGCGACCAGCCGCTGGCTGGCGGGGCACCTCGGCCGACCGAGCCCCAGCCGGGTCGTCAACGCAGGCGGCGGGGCGTGAACGTCCGCGCCGTGATGCGCGAGCCCGTCCCGCTGTTGGCACAATCCCTGCATGGCTGAGGTCGTCTACCTTCACGTGGGTGCTCCCAAGACGGGGACGACGTACCTGCAGGACCGGCTGCTCGCCAACCGCCACACGCTGGCGCAGCGCGGGATCAGCTACCCGGTCGGCAACGCCGGAGACATGTTCGACCCGGCCCTCGACCTCATCGACCGGCGCTGGGGTGGTCACCGCGAGCTGGTGCGCGGCGAGTGGGACAACCTCGTCGCACGGGTCCGGCGGGTGCAGGGCACGGCCGTGATCAGCCACGAGATCCTCGCGGGTGCCCGCTCGGAGCAGGTGGAGCGCGCGATGCGGGACCTCGACGGTGAGGTGCACGTCGTGTACTCGGCGCGCGACATCGCCCGGCAGGTGCCCGCCGAGTGGCAGGAGTCCGTCAAGCACCGGTACAAGCGTCCGTTCGCCCGGTTCCTCCGCAGCGTGCAGGGCACCGAGCGGCGGGACTCGCCGATGTGGTTCTGGCGGGTCCAGGGGCTCCCCGACGTCTTCAACCGCTGGGCGCTCGACCTGCCGCCCGAGCGCGTGCACCTGGTCACGGTGCCGCCGTCCGGTGCGGCCCCCGGCAAGCTCTGGCGGCGCTACTGCCGCGCCTTCGGCATCGACCCTCGCTGGGCACCGGAAGGTGGCGCGGCTCGTTCGAACGCCTCGCTGGGCATCGACGAGATCGCCATGCTGCGTGAGCTCAACCTCCGCTTGAAGAAGGCCGGCCTCGACTCGGAGTCGTACCGCACGCTCGTCCGCCACGTCGTCACCCACCACACCCTGTCGGGTCGCAAGGGCATGCGGCCGGTCGTGCTGCCGCCCTCGGCCCGCGGGTGGGCGCGGGAGATCGCCGAGGAGTGGATCGAGTGGGTCGAGGGCGCGGGCATCGACGTCGTCGGGGACCTCGACGACCTCCGCCCGGTGTTCCCGGACGGCGACGACTGGCAGGACGCCGACCGCGGCAAACCTCGTCGGGTGGCCGACGCCACGATGGAGGCGCTGGTCGCCGTCGTCATGGAGGCCGCTGCCCGCGAGGAAGAGGACGCGCACGGCAGCCGGCTGGGCAAGGCCGCCCGGAAGCTGCGCGGCCAGTGACCGGCGACCTGCCCGTGTCCGCGCGCGGAACGGAGAGCCCTGCCGAGTCCTGGGTCCAGCACCTCCGAGCCGGGGGTACGACGCCGTGGCCGCGCTGGGTGCGAGAGGCCGGCGCATCCGACGGCCGGGAGGCGCCGCCCACCGCCGGCACGGTGGCCGGGGTGCCCGGCGCCGCGCAGCTCGAGCTGTTGCGCCGGCTCAACGAGCTCGGCCCGGTGCCGCACCGTGCCGACCACGTGCTCGGCCGTCCTGGCCCCGGCCGCGGACCGGTCCACCTCGCCTTGCCGCTGGACCCGCTCGGCCCTCCGGCACCGCGCCGGGAGGTGCTCCGCGTCGCCGCCGGCGTCCTGGCCGACCTCGCCGCGCAGCTCCCCGCGCCGGCTCAGGGGCGCCGCCGGAGGCGGGCCCGTCGGGCCCGCCCGGCCGAGGGCGTCCCTGCGTTCGTGCTCGAGGGACCACCCATCACCGTCGCCGAGGTGCGGGCCCGGCTGGCCGCTGCCGGGATGCCCGAGCACCGGCCACGCTTCTCCTGGCTGGGTGCCCGGCCCGACCCCGGACCGGACATCGCGGTCGTGCTGGTCGCCCCGCTCGACGAGGCGCTGCGCCAGGTGTGGGCGGCGCGGGTGCAACGCGGTGCGGGTCGGGCCTGGTCCTCGTTCGTCGCCCAGTGGGCGGGACGCGGCTCGTTGCCACCGTCGGCAGCGGTGGACCGGGTCGCGGGCTACTGGGCCGACCGGCTCGGGGACGGCAACGTGCACCTGGTGGCGATCAGCCAGCCGGCCGCCGACCCCGCCGCTGTGGTGGCGCGGGTGCTGGGCAGGCCGGTGGACGCCGGTCCGGCCGAAGTGCCGGAGGTGGCGCCGGAGGAGCCGGTGCGGCTCGCTCCCGCGGTGGTCGACGTGCTCCGGCGGGTCAACGTGGTGCTGCCGTTCGTCTGCCCGGAGACCGACCGCGCTCCCCGGCGTACGGCGCTGGTGGGGCTGGCCCGGGAGATCTCGGCGCACCCAGGACCGGTCGACCTCCCGAAGCAGCGGCGCCGGTGGGCCGGGAGCACCGCGAGCCGCCTCGTCGACGCACTCGCCGAGACCGGCTGCGTCCGCCACGGTGACTTCGAGGCGCTGCGGGCGACCGGTCCGGCCACGGACCGACGACTCGGTGGGGGCGAGGTCCTCGACGTGATGGTCCGTATGATCCACCGCGTCGATGCCGAGCTCACGGGAGCCTCGCGCGACGGAAGGGGTGGCCGGTGAACGCTGCACGGAAGGTCCTGGTGCACGTCGGCGCACCCAAGACCGGCACCTCCTTCGTGCAGGACCTCCTGTTCCAGAACCAGGAGCAGCTGGCCGAGATCGGGGTGCTCTACCCGGCCGACCGGTTCGACGCCCACTTCCTGGCCGCCCTCGACCTCATGGAGCTGCCCTGGGGAGGGCTGGAGCACCAGGCGGTCGGGGAGTGGGAGCGGCTGGCTGCGCAGGTGCGCTCGTGGGAGGGGACCGTGATCATCAGCCACGAGATCCTGGCCACCGCCTCCACGCAGCACGTCCGCCGCGCCATGGAGTCGTTCGGACCCGGCACCGAGGTCCATGTCGTCGTCTCGGTCCGCGACCTCGTGCGACAGATCCCCGCTGAGTGGCAGGAGAACGTGAAGCACCGGCGGACCGTCGGCTACCGCGAGTTCCTCGACCGGATCATGGACCCGAACGCGAAGGGCCCGGTCGCGACCTGGTTCTGGGGGGTCCAGGACATCCCGGAGATCCTGTCCCGCTGGTCGGCGGAGCTGCCGGCCGAGCAGGTGCACGTCGTCACCGTCCCCAAGCCCGGTGCCCCGAGGGACCTGCTGTGGCAGCGGTTCGCCTCGGTGTTCGGGCTCGACCCGTCGGCCTTCGACACCTCCACCGTGCAGCGGGCGAACCCGTCGCTGGGCGTCGCGGAGAGCGCCTTCGTGCGCCGGCTCAACGAGCAGGTCAACAACGGCGTCCTGCCGAACGAGAACTACCGCGACCTCGTCCGCGAGCTCCTCGCGCACCAGACGCTGTCGCGACGCGAGGACTCGGCGCGGCTGAGGTTGCCCGCGGACGTGCGCAGCTGGGCCGTCGAGCTCTCCGAGAAGTGGGTGGCCGACCTGAGCGCGCGCGGCTACCAGCTGGTGGGTGACTGGGACGAGCTGCGCCCGGACCCGGTGGACGACACCGCGTTCGCCGATCCCGACACCGCCCCCGACGACGAGGTGGCGGACGTCGCGCTCCAGAGCGTCGTGACGTTGCTGGGTCGCGCCACCGAGCTGCGTCACGAGATCGAGGGGCTGCACCGACGCATCCAGGTCGTCGAGGCCGAGCGCGACCAGGCACGCAGCGAGATCGGCTTCGTGCTCAGGAAGAAGCGCGGGTTCATCCGCCGCGCCGACACCAGCCCGACGATCGGCTTCCTCTACCGCGCGTACCGCAAGATCCTGCGTCGACGCTGACCAGGCCGAGAGCTCAGCGACGACCTGTGCGACCGCCGCCGACCGCTGCCGCCTCGGTGCGCGGACGCAGCTCACGCTCGGCGTACTTCCCGATCTGCCAGGTCGCGTAGGCGTCCGTGCTCGCGGCCCACACCCCACCGGCGACGGGCACCCGGCGAGCCACCGCGCTGGCGGTCCGCTTGCCGATCACCCGACTGATGAGCGCGCTGCTGACCTCCCCGGCGACGAGCTTGTCCAGCTCCGGGTCGTACGCCGGGGCGGTGGCCAGCACCATCGGGGTCCCCGGCACGCGCTTCTCCTTGACCAGCTGCTTGACGGCCGACTCACCGAGGGTGCAGAGGAGGATGGCGTTGCGGACCCGGTCGTCGTTGAGGTCGTAGCCGCGCAGGTGCGCGATGCCGGCGACCAGCCGGACCTGCACGAGGGCCAGCCCGGTGATGTTGACCGGGATCGTGGCGGCCATCGTCATCAGCCCGCCGAGGTTCGTGACGAATCCTTGGGCGGCGGCCAGGCTGGCGTGGTTCTCGATGAGCTCGCCGATGGCGTCCTTGACGACGCCGTCCTGCTCGGTCAGCTGCTTCTCTGCAGCGCTCGCAGCCGGGGGGAGCGGGCCGATCCCGTGGATGGCGCGCTGGACGGTCTGGTGCACGAAACCGCTGGTGAGGTTGGGGGCCATCAGGTGCATGTCCGGCATCACCTTCTTGAGCACGGCCTGGCGGATGTTCACGCGACGTCCCTCCTGGCCCGCGACCGGGCCCCTCGAACCTGATGACAGTGTGCCCACTCGTGCCAACGCGACGCCCGCGCCGAGATCTTCGAGACAATGGCCACATGCCCACCGAGCCGCCACCCTCTCCGTGGCTCTTCCCGGACTTCACCGATCCGGAGCAGGAGGCGGGGTTCGTCGACGACCTCGTCGGCCGGGGGGCCGATCTGGCACCAGGGACCGTGCTGGCGGCCTACCGGGCCGGCGTCTTCCCCATGCCGTACGGCGACGGCTCCCGCACGATGAGCTGGTGGTCCCCCCGGGACCGGGGCGTCCTCGAGCTCTCGTCGTTGAAGGTGAGCAGGTCGCTGGCGCGGTCGCGACGCCGGATGGAGATCCGCGTCGACACGGCGTTCGACGAGGTGGTGTCGGCCTGCGCGGACCCGCGACGTGACGGCGGCTGGATCGACGACGACATCCTGGACGCCTACACCGAGCTGCACCGGCTCGGCTGGGCGCACTCGGTGGAGGCGTGGGTCGGCGGCGACCTCGTCGGTGGGCTGTACGGCGTGGCGACCGGCGGGCTCTTCGCCGGGGAGTCGATGTTCCACCGGGTGCCCGACGCCTCGAAGGTCGCGCTCGTCGGGCTGGTGGAGCTGCTCTCGGACGAGTACGCCGACGCGCGGCTGCTCGACGTCCAGTGGCGAACACCGCACCTGGCGTCGCTGGGGGTGACCGAGCTGCCCCGGCCGGCGTACGTCCGCCGGCTCCGCGCGGCCCTCCAGGTCCCGCTCCCCGGTGTCTGGAGTTCCTAGAATGGCTGGCATGTGGACGAGCGCGCGCGAGGTCGTCGGACGGGACGGCACGGTGGAACGACGCAAGCCGGTGTCAGGGGACCTGCACTGGGACGGCACCGTCTGGGAGCGGTACGAAGGGCGCCGGTGGACGCACGCCGAGTACGCGCTGCGGCCTGACCGGCTGCGGTCGTCGACGCCGCTGCACGACGACCCGCCGGCCGACGAGGCCGCCCGGTCGAGGGCCCTGGCGCTGGCCGTGGAGGACGAGGTCGCCTCGAACGGCGCGACCGTCGTCCACGAAGGCCCCAGCGGAGTCGTGCTGTCGCACCGGCCGTCGGTGTCGCACCTGCTGCACGCGCTGCTGACGTTGCTCACCGCCGGGCTCTGGGCCGTGGTCTGGCTCTACATCACGTTCACGAACAGGGACCGGCGGGTGCGCCTCGAGGTCGACAGCTGGGGCAACGTCTGGGCCCGGCCGATCACGCCGTCCTGACGCGGCTACTTCAGGAGCTTGGACATCCGCCGGTCGGCGAGCGGCTTCCCGCCGGTCTGGCAGGTTGCGCAGTACTGCAGCGACGAGTCGGCGAACGACACCTCACGGACCGTGTCCCCGCAGACCGGGCACTTCTCGCCGGTCCGCCCGTGCACCGCGAGGTTCGACTTCTTCTCGCTCTTCAGCTCCGAGGCGGCGAGCCCGGAGGAGCGCTCGACGGCCTCCTTCAGGACGTTGCGGACGGCGTCGTACAACGTCCGGAGCTCGTCGGGGTCGTCGGCGATCGACGTGGCCGGCTTGAACGGCGACATGCGTGCAGCGTGCAGGAGCTCGTCGGAGTAGGCGTTGCCGATCCCCGCGATCGTCGACTGCGACCGCAGGACGCCCTTGATCTGCGAGCGGCCGGCATCGCGCAGGATGCCCTCGAGCACGTCGATCGTGAACTCGTCGGCGAGCGGGTCGGGCCCGAGCCGCTCGATGCCCGGCACCTCGTCCGGCGTGCGTACGACGTACATGGCCAGGCGTTTCTTCGTCCCGGCCTCGGTGATGTCGAGCCCCGAGCCGTCGTCGAGGACGACCCGCGCCGCGAGCGGCGACTTGTTGCTCGGTCGCGGCGGGGTGTCCGGGACCGTCTCCCGCCAACGGATCCAGCCGGCGCGGGACAGGTGCACGATGAGGTGCACCCCGGACGCGTCGAAGTCCAGGAACTTGCCGTGCCGGGTGACGTTCTCCACGAGCGTGCCGTGCAGGGCGCTCAGCGGCGGGTCGAACGTCTTGAGCGCGCTGAAGGCCGCGATGTCGACGCGCACGATGGCACGATCGGCGAGCCGGGCGCGCAGGTCCTGCGACAACGCCTCCACCTCGGGCAGCTCAGGCATGGGCACATCCTAGAAGCGGGCGACACGATCGGGTCCGATAGCGAAATCTAAGGAAATCCCTAGACGTCCGGATACCGTCCGATCATGGACCCGGTCAGGAACCCCTACGCCCCCGGCGCCGGCCAGCGGCCGCCCGAGCTCGCCGGCCGTGACCGCGAGCTTGCGCAGTTCGACGTGACGCTCGAACGGGTGGCGGCCGGCCGCCCGGAGCGGAGCATGGTCGTCTCCGGGCTGCGCGGGGTGGGCAAGACCGTGCTCCTCAACGCGCTGCGCGGCCAGGCCGTCCAGCGCGCGTGGGGGACCGGCAAGATCGAGGCGCGTCCTGACCAGTCGGTGCGGCTGCCGATCGCCCAGGCCGTGCACGCTGCGGTGCGGGAGGTCGCCCACCGGCACCGCGACCCCGACCGGGTGGACGCGGTCGCCGGGGTGCTCAAGGCCTTTGCCCTGCGCACCGAGCTCAAGGACCGCAAGGGGATCCGCTGGACCCCGCCCACCGACGTCCCTGCGACCAAGGGGCGTGCGGACTCGGGCGACCTCGAGCTCGACCTCCTCGAGCTCTTCACCGACGTCGCGGACCTGGCGCGCGACCTCGGCGTCGGGGTGGCGCTCTTCGTCGACGAGATGCAGGACATCCCCGCGCCCGAGCTGGCGGCGATCTGCGGCGCGGTGCACGAGATCAGCCAGCAGGGCTCGCCCCTGGTCGTGGTGGGGGCCGGGCTGCCGCACCTCCCCGTCGCGCTGGCCGCGTCGAAGTCCTACGCCGAGCGGCTCTTCCGGTACGTCGTCGTCGACCGGCTGCCCCGGGAGATGGCCGACCGGGCGCTCCTGCGGCCGGCCGCCGAGGAGGGCGCCGACTACGACCAGGGCGCCCTCGACGAGCTGTACCGGCTGACCGACGGCTACCCGTACTTCGTCCAGGCCTACGGCAAGGTCACCTGGGACGTCGCGGTCGGGAGCCCGATCGGCGTGGTCGACGTCAAGGAAGCCGCCCCCGAGGCCGAGGCCGAGCTCGCGGTCGGCTTCTTCGGCGCCCGCTACGACCGCGCGACGCCGGCCGAGCGCGACTACATGCGGACGATGGCGGACCTCGGTGCCGACCTCGGGAGCGCCGACGGCAGGCCCGGCAGCAGTCCGGGCCACAGTCCGGGGGCGGCCGACGTCTCCACCGCGGAGATCGCCAAGGTGCTCGGTCGCAAGCCGCAGTCGCTGAGCCCGGCCCGCGACGGCCTCATCAAGAAGGGGCTCGTCTACTCGTCCGAGCGCGGCACGGTCGCGTTCACCGTGCCGCACTTCGGGTCGTTCCTGCGGGCCCAGAAACGCTGACCCGCGGGGCAAGGGCGGGTCACGACCGCCGGCGCTCGAGCAGCCCGCGCAGGTACGCCGCCTGCCCGAGGTGCTGGGTTGTGTCGTTGACGACCGACACGAGCCGGACGGCAGCGGTCACCGGCGGGTCCCACCGGCGGTCGACCACCTCGGCGAGCGACGCCTCGTCCCTGGCGTCGAAGCCGTCGAGCACCGACTCCGTCAGCTCGTGGGTGGCCGCGTGGTAGCCGGTCAGCAGCGCCGGGTCCTCCAGCCGGAACGCGCCGACCTCCTCCGCCGACTGCCCGTAGCCCAGGGCGTCGGTGTCGTAGGGCAGCCCGAACCGCTCGGCCCACCCGCCGCTGGTCCACACCTGTTCCACGCCGGCCAGCCCCGCCAGGTGGTCGTCCTGGACCCGCGCCAGGTGCCACACCAGCCACGCGACGTGGTTCGCATCAGGGTCCGGGCGCCACAGCAGCTCGTCGGGCGTCAGGTCGATGACGACCGAGGGGATCGCCTCGTGGACGCGTCCGAACGCGTCCCGCAGGACGTCGGTGGCAGTGATCGCAGCAGGGATCGCAGCAGTGGCCATGGGCCAGTCTCGGCCGACGTCCCGTTTCCCCGCCAGCCCCCGGACCCGGTCCGTGCTTGGCTGGACCCGTGGACGCCGTCGACGCCGCCTTCGACGTCACGCCGAGGGAGGAGTTCCTCCCCGAGCGTGACCGCCGCCGCGCGTCGTACGACGGACCCATCGACATCGGCCACGGGCAGACCAACTCCCAGCCGCGGACGGTGGCGGCGATGCTCCGCCTGCTCGACGTCCGGCGTGGGCAGCGGGTGCTCGACGTCGGCGCGGGGTCGGGCTGGACGACCGCGCTGCTCGCCGAGCTCACCGGCCCGACGGGCGAGGTGGTCGGGGTGGAGGTGGTCCCGTCCCTGGTCGAGTTCGGCGCGGCGAACCTGGCGCGGACCGGTCGCGGTTGGGCGAGCATCCGAGCCGTTGCGCAGGGCGTCATGGGCAACCCGCCCGGGGCGCCGTACGACCGGATCCTTGTCTCTGCTGAGGCGCGCGAGCTCCCCGGGGCGTTGGTCGAGCAGCTGGCCCCGGGCGGTCGGATGGTGATCCCGGTCGCCGGCACGATGCTGCTCGTGGTCCGGGACGCGAACGACGTGCAGGACGTGCAGGTCACCCGGCACGGCGGCTACCGGTTCGTGCCGCTGGTCTGAGAGCGCCGTGGGCCCAGCCCAGCCCAGCCCGACACGCACGCGGTGCGGGGTGTCTCACCGAGGTCCGGCTGCGACGATGGTGGGCATGCACAAGCCGTCGGGGCGACCGCAGGTGGTGGCGCACCGCGGCTCGAGCGCCTCGCGCGCGGAGCACACCCTCGGCGCCTACGTGAAGGCGCTCGACGACGGGGCGGACGCTCTCGAGTGCGATGTCCGGCTCACTGCCGACGGCCACCTGGTGTGCGTGCACGACCGGCGGATCGACCGGACCACGAACGCTCGTGGAGTCGTCTCCACCTTGACCCTGGACCAGCTCAACGGGCTCGACGCAGCGTCCTGGAAGACGCCCTGGTGGGACTTCGACGACGAGGGCGCGGAGATGGACCAGGAGCACAACCGCGTGCTCACGCTGCGCCGGCTGCTCGAGGTCGTCCGTGACTACGACCGCGTCGTCGACCTCGCGGTGGAGACCAAGCACCCCACGAGGTACGCCGGACTCGTCGAGCGTCGACTGGTCGGCGCTCTCGAGGAGTTCGGCTGGGCCGGCGCGGGCTCACCGGTCCGGGTCCTCAGCTTCTCCGGCGTGGCACTGACCCGTGTGCAGCGGCTCGCGCCCCAGCTGGAGGTGGCGCTCTGCATCGAGGGGACGTCGTGGAAGGTGACCCGCGGGATGCTGAGCCCGGGGTGGATCGCCGCCCCCGGGATCGAGGAGCTTCGCACGCGACCGCGGCTGGGTGAGCGGCTGCTGCGGCACGGTCACCGGCTCCACGTCTGGGTGGTGAACACCGCGGAGGACCTCGAGCTGTGCCTCGGACTGGGGGTGGAGGCCGTGATCACGGACCGGCCCGACTACATTCTGGGGCTGCTGCGCAACCGTTGACCGGCACCCGACCCGACTGTTTGGCGTGCGCCACGTCGGGCGCGGGTCGGGTTTGGTCACAGGAGCGCAGGGAAGCATCCGAGGGACGAGCGACCACGACGAGCTGACCGAGGGGAGCCAAACGGTGTGGACGTGGACATGCAGGGCGACCCGGAGCCGGTGAACCTTCGGGTGCCGTTCCAGGCACCGTCGGCCTCACTTGTCCGCCACGAGCTCCGTGAATGGCTCGAGGAGAAGGGTTTCCAAGGGGAGACGGTCGATGACGCGCGCGTCGTCGTCTCCGAGCTTGTCGGCAACAGCGTGCGCCACGCGGCGCCCTTGCCGGTCAACGACATCGTCGTGTCGTGGTGTCTCGACAACGGGGACCTGGTGATCTCGGTCAGCGACGGCGGGAGCGACTCCACCCAGCCGCACCCGGTGGTCGCGACCCAGTCGGCGATCTCGGGCCGCGGGTTGAACATCGTCGAGGCGCTCGCCGAGCGCTGGTGGGTCGAGGACGACCGGGGCCGCACGACCGTCCACGTCCGGATCCCCCTGGGGTAGTCCCCTGCCCCGCTGCACGCCGACCGCGTGGGTAGTTTGACGTCATGGGAAAGCGATCTCGAGTCAAGACCCGTGACGGGTCCCCCCAGGGTGGCGTGCAGGACGGCGTGCAGGGCGGGGACGCCGTAGGCCCCCGTCAGCCGTGTCCGTGCGGTTCCGGACGGCGCTACAAGGCCTGCCACGGCAGCGCCTCGGGCCCGGCGCCCCGGATCGTCAGCCGCCCGTTCGCGGGGATGCCCAGCGAGTGCGACGTCGTCGCCCTGCGCGAGCTCGTGCCTGCCGCCTCCGCCCCGTTGAAGCTGCGTGACGGCGCCGACGTGCCGGCGACGGACCGCGCGGTCGTGCTCTGCTCGTTGCTGCCGATGGCCGCACCGGCACTGGTGCGCGACGACGGCACCGTCTGGCTGGGGCTCCAGGTCCAGCACGGCTTCGGCGACCCCAGCCGTGAGCTCGCAGCGGTGCTCCTCGACGCCCTCCAGGCCGAGCCCGGCTCGATGGTCGGGCTCACCGACGCCCCCGGGGACGGGCCGCGGCTCCAGGACCTGGTCGCCGACGAGCCGCTCGAGGTCACTGTCCACGAGGGCTTCGAATTCTGGGTGGCGGACGTCGACGACCCCACCGGCTCCGTGCACGCCTCGCTGGAGCAGGCGAACGCTGCAGCCACCCCGACCGCGCGGCTGACCTCCGTGGAGGCGGCGTACTGGACCAACGTCGGCACCAAGGAGCACCTCCGCTGGGTGCTGCCCCACGAGGAGGACGCCCTGCTGGACGCCCTCGCCCGCGTGCACGCCGACGGGGCGGACCGGCTCGTCGAGGACGGACGCCTGGTCGGCATGTTCCGCGCCCACGGCCTGCTCGTGCCGGTCTGGGACCTGCCCGTCGGGACCGGACCCGAGGCGCTGGAGGAGCCGGTGGCCGCGCTCGAGACCGCGCTGAAGGCGGCTCTCGAGCGGTCCGGCGAGCCGCTCACCGACGCCGAGCGGTCGTCCCGGAACGGCCTGGCGAACCGGCAGGTGACGATCCGCTGAGGAGCGTCCACCCCTAGGGGTGAGAAACCCCTCGCCACGCGGGCACGCGAAGTTGTGCGGAGCGGTCGCGAAACATATAGTTGGTGATGCCCGATCGTTGTTGTATCCCCCGTCAGCAACGGTCGGGCTTTCATTTTTCCTGACGCCGGTTCCGGGTCGATCCTGGTCATTGTCCGTCCGGAAGTCAAGCCGCCGCAGGTCAGGCGCTGACGATCGTTGGCGTCGTGTGGTTGGGTTCATCGAATGATCCGCTTCGACAGCGTGACCAAGGAGTACCCCGACGGCACCGTTGCGGTCGGCGGCCTCGACCTGACCGCCCCGGACGGCAAGATCACCGTGCTGGTCGGCCCCTCGGGCTGCGGCAAGACCACGTCGCTGCGCATGGTCAACCGGATGATCGAGCCGACGGGGGGACGCATCCTCGTCGACGACAAGGACACGGCGAAGATGGACGCTGCCGAGCTGCGCCGCGGCATGGGCTACGTCATCCAGCAGGCGGGTCTCTTCCCGCACCGCACGGTGGCCGACAACATCGCCACGGTGCCCAGGCTGCTCGGCTGGGACCGGCGCAAGTCCCGCAGCCGGAGCCTGGAGCTCCTGGAGCGGGTCGGGCTTCCCGGCGAGTACGCCGACCGCTACCCGCACCAGCTCTCCGGGGGCCAGCAGCAGCGGGTCGGGGTGGCCCGCGCGCTGGCAGCCGACCCGCCGGTCATGCTCATGGACGAGCCGTTCAGCGCCGTCGACCCGGTCGTGCGCGAGCAGCTGCAGGACGAGTTCCTGCGGCTCCAGTCCGACCTGGGCAAGACGATCCTGTTCGTCACTCACGACATCGACGAGGCGGTGAAGCTCGGCGACCAGGTGGCGGTGCTGCGGGTGGGCGGCCAGATCGCGCAGGTCGCCGACCCGGCCACGCTGCTCGGTGATCCCCATGACGACTTCGTCGCCGACTTCGTGGGCCGCGACCGGGGCTACCGCGGTCTCGGCTTCCGGACAGCCCCGGTGCTGGAGCCCTCGCCCGAGCCCACGGTCCGGCTGGGTGCCGGGGTCGACGAGGTCCGCCGGTCGGGCGATCAGTGGCTCCTGGTCGCCGACGACGACAACCGGCCCCTCGGCTGGGTCGAGCCCAGCCGCATCACGGCGCCGCTGGTCACCGAGGACCTGCACCGGGGCGGCACGGTCGCCGTCCTCGGCGGCTCGTCGCGAGCCGTCCTCGACGCCGCTCTCTCCGCCCCGAGTCGTCGCGGCGTGCTCGTCGACGACGACGGCCGGCTGGTCGGCACCGTGACCCTGGCCGAGGTCGCGGCGGCCATCGAGCAGGCCGTCGGCAGGGGGAAGCGCTGATGGACTGGGTCCTGGGCCACCTCGACGACATCGGGTCCTACACCGTCCAGCACGCCTGGCTCGCCGGGGTGCCGCTCGTGCTCGGGCTGCTGATCGCCGTGCCGCTCGGCTGGCTCTCCCGGCAGTACAACTGGCTCTACACGCCGCTCGTCGTCGGGACCGGCCTGCTCTACACGATCCCGTCGCTGGCGCTCTTCATCCTGATGCCGCTGCTCCTTGGCACCACGATCCTCGACCCGCTCAACGTGGTCGTGGCGATGACGATCTACACGCTTGCCCTCCTCGTCCGCACGGTGGCCGACGCCCTGCGCTCGGTGCCGGACTCGGTGACCGCCTCCGCCACGGCGATGGGGCTGCGTCCGCTGCGGCGGCTGTTCACGGTCGAGCTGCCGCTCGCCGTACCGGTGATCTCCGCGGGGATGCGGGTGGCCGCGGTCAGCAACGTGAGCATCGTCAGCGTCGCCGCGCTCATCGGCGTGCCCCAGCTCGGCTCGCTGTTCACCGACGGGTTCCAGCGCGACTTCCTCGACCCGATCGTCTCGGGGCTGGTGGCCTGCGTGGTGCTCGCGCTGCTGTTCGACCTGGTGATCGTGGCCGCCACCCGGCTGCTCACGCCCTGGCTGCGCACCGGGGCGCCGACGGGACGTGCCGCATGAACGCCGTGCTGACGTGGCTCACCGACGGGGCCCACTGGCAGGGCTACGACGGGATCCTGCAGCGCACGTGGGAGCACGTCTGGTACTCCGCCATCGCGCTGGCGATCGCCGCGGCGCTCGCGATCCCCCTCGGGCTCTGGGTGGGGCACACCGGGCGAGCACGGTTCCTCGCCGTGAACCTCACCGGCGCGCTCCGAGCCGTGCCCAGCCTGGGGCTGCTGTTCGCCTCGATCATGGTCCTCGGCTCGCGACTCGACGGCGAGCTCGCGACGCTCGTCCCCACCGAGCTGGTGCTTGTGGTCCTCGCCGTGCCGCCGATCCTTGCGGGCGCCTACGCCGGCGTGGAGCAGGTGGACGCCGCCGCCCGGGACGCAGCGCGAGGGATGGGCATGCGGGGCTCGGAGGTGCTGTTCAAGGTCGAGCTGCCCTGCGCCCTGCCGCTCATCTCCTCGGGGCTCCGGTCCGCCGCGCTGCAGGTGGTCGCGACGGCCACGCTGGCTGCGGCCGTCGGGCTCGGTGGGCTCGGCCGGTTCCTCCTCGACGGGCTGGCCGTGCGCGACTACGCCCAGATGGCGGGCGGCGCGATCCTCGTGGCAGCGCTGGCCCTCCTCATCGATCTCGTGGCGTCCACTCTGCAGCGAGTCGTGGTTTCTCCTGGGCTGACAGGCAAGACTGACCGTCGAGACAACGCACTACGCAGGCTGAAGACCACGGCCGCGTCCTGATGAAAGGCACCACCGTGAAGCGAACTGCCCTCCTGACCTCCCTCGCGGCCACCGCCGTGCTGGGGCTCGCCGGCTGCGGCGGCGGTGAAGAGGACCCCTTGGCATCGGACGGCGGCGACAGCTCCGACTCCGGCGGCGGCGGCTCGGTCGTCATCGGCTCGGCGAACTTCCCGGAGAACGCGCTGCTGGCCGAGATCTACGCCGGCGCGCTCGGGGCCGCCGGCGTCGAGACCGAGACCAAGCTCAACATCGGCTCCCGTGAGGTCTACCTCAAGGCGCTCGAGCCCGGCGACGAGTCCGTGGACATCTTCCCCGAGTACACCGGTGTCCTCCGGGACTACTTCGAGCCGGGTCAGCCGGGAACCGCTCCCGACGAGGTGTACGACGAGCTGGTGGCCTCGCTTCCGGAGTACCTGAAGGTCCTCGAGCCCTCCAGCGCCGAGGACAAGGACGCCGTCGTGGTGACCCAGGAGACCGCCGACGAGTACTCGCTCACCGAGATCGGCGACCTGGCCGAGGTGGCCGGTGACCTCACGCTGGGTGGCCCCCCGGAGTGGAAGACCCGTGAGACCGGCGTGCCCGGGCTCGAGAAGGTGTACGGCGTCACGTTCGGCGACTTCCGGGCGCTCGACGCCGGCGGCCCCCTCACGCTGAACGCGCTGCTCGACGGTCAGGTCGACGCCGGCAACCTGTTCAGCACCGACCCGAACATCGCCGCCGAGGACCTCGTCGTCCTCGAGGACCCCGAGGCGCTCTTCGCGGCGCAGAACGTCGTGCCGCTGGTGCGCACCGAGGTGCTCACCGACGACATCGAGAACACGCTGAACGAGGTCTCGGCCGCCCTGGACACCGACAAGCTCGGTGACCTGGTGACGCGCGTCGTCATCGACAAGGAGGACCCGGAGGACGTCGCCGAGGACTTCCTCACCGACGAGGGTCTCAACTGACCCAGCAGCCTCGCTTGACCGGAGGATCGCACCCACCTGGTGGGTGCGATCCTCCAGTCATGTCACGGGCTACCGTCGGCTGATGGACACCATGCAGGTCCCGGCGCGGTTCAACGGCCCGGCCTCGTCGGGCAACGGCGGCTGGACCTCCGGTGCGCTCGCGGAGATCTCCGGTCTCCCCCAGCCGGTGACCGTGCAGCTCCGGAGACCGCCTCCGCTCGACCGGCCGCTCCACGTGGTCCGCGACGGTGACGCGGTCGAGCTCCGGGACGGCGAGGACGTCGTCGCGGTCGCCATGCCGGGCACGGACCTGTCCTGGGAGCCACCGGCGCCGGTCGACCTGCCCACCGCCCGTGAGGCCGAGCGGTCCTACCCGGGCCATCGGTCGCACCCGTTCCCGAGGTGCTTCTCCTGTGGACCGGACCGGGACGACGGGCTGCGGATCTTCCCCGGCCGCGTCGACGGCAACCGGGTCGCAGCGACCTGGACCCCGGCGGAGGACACCGTCGACACCCCGGCCGTCTGGGCGGCGCTCGACTGCGTGAGTGCCTGGTCGTCGGACCTCGAGGAGCGGCCGCTGGTGCTGGCGCAGATGACGGCCCGGATCGGGTCGCCGCCGGAGGCGGGCACGCCGTACGCCGTGGTCGGGACGACCGTGCGCACCGAGGGGCGGAAGACCTGGACCGCGAGCGCGCTCCACGACCGCGACGGAGAGCTCGTCGCCCAGGCGCAGCACCTGTGGATCGCGATCGACCCGGCCGTGGTCAAGCAGCTGCAGGACGGCTGACTGCCCTGGCTGACTGCCCTAGCTGACTGCTCCGGCCGGCGTCAGGCGGGGTCGCGGGAGATCGGGCACGACATGCACCGCGGGCCACCTCGGCCGGACCCGAGCTCGGACCCGGCGATCGCGACGACCTCGATCCCGGCTGCCTCCAGCCGAGCGTTGGTCTCGGTGTTCCGCTCGTAGGCCACCGCCACCCGGGGGGCGATCGCCAGCGTGTTGTTGCCGTCGTCCCACTGCTCCCGCTCGGCGGTGACCGGGTCGAGGCCGGTGTCGATCTGGTGCAGGGTGTCGATCCGCATCGCCTTCGCCGCAGCGACCAGGAACGGCTCGGCCGGCGCCACCTCGAGCACGAGGTCGCGGTCGTCCCTGCCGGGAGCGCGGTCGGGCCCGTCGGTGACCGTGACCGTGAACGCCTGCAGGTGGTCGGCGACGTTGGGGTACATCACGATCTTGTCGACGTCGACCATCGTGCAGACGGTGTCGAGGTGCATGGTGGCGCGCTGCTGCGCGATGGGTACGGCGAGCACGGTCTCGACGAGCCCCGCGCCGAACATCTGGCGGGCCAGCCGCTCGGCACCGGCCGGCGTGGTGCGCTCACCGACACCGACCGCGACGACGCCCGGCGCCAGCAGGAGGACGTCGCCGCCCTCGACGTACTCCTGGCGCCAGCCGTGGATGTTGGGCGTGCCCGCGAAGCGCGGATGCATCGTGTAGATGAGCTCGGTGAGCTGCGTCTCCCGCTCGCGCGCCGGCATCGCCAGCGACGTCACCGCGACGTGGTCGCGCACCCAGACGCTCGAGTCGCGGGTGAAGAGCAGGTTCGGCAACGGGTCGATGATGAACTCGTCGGAGGCCCGCAGGCTCGTGACGAGGCCGAAGCCACCCCGCACCTCGTCGTTGCGGATCCCCTCGCACAGGACGTGGGTGAGCTCCTCCGGGCTCAGCTCGGCGAGCGCCGTCGTGAGGTAGCTGCGCAGCGTGTCACCTAGGTAGAGGTCCTCGACGGTCTGGCTGATCGCCCGGGCGCGGGCCTCCTCGGACGCGAGCGTCTCGGTCAGCAGCTCGACGAGGTACACCACCTCGACGTCGCGAGACCTCAGCGCTTCGGCGAACGCGTCGTGCTCCTCCTGCGCGCGGCCCACCCACGGGATGCCGTCGAAGAGCAGCTTGTCGTTGTTGCGGGGCGTGAGCCGCTTCAGCTCCGGTCCCGGGCGGTGCAGCATCACCGTCCGCAGCCGGCCGACCTCCGTGGTGACCCCGTGCTGACGGGCAGCCTGCTCGCTCATGCGGTCACCCTAGCCGGGCGGCGGCCGCGTCAGTGCCCGCCACCGACGGCGGCCAGGGTGCCGGCGGCTGCCTTGCCGCGGAGGTACGTCCGGCTCGGCGACGACCCGAACTCCACCGTCACCGCGGTCCCCGTGTGGTTCGCGTTGAACCACGAGGTCATCGTGCCGTGGCACTCCCCGGTGCAGTTGAACGCCTTGATCGGCAGCCCCAGCCCCCGGGAGAGCTTGCGGACGAACGGTCGACGCTCACCGGCCTTGCCGACGCCGTACAGCGGTTGGTGGAACGACACGATGAACTTGGGGTCCACCCGGTTGACGAACCGCTTGAACGCCCGGCTCTCGGGCTCGCTGAACGGCCCCGTCCCCGAGTAGTAGCTGCCGGTCAACGGCGCCCAGCTGTGCCGGAAGTTGCGGTTCAGGTCGACGCCGCGGGAGTTGCCGCGGGTGCTCGCAGCGACGCCGTCGGGGTTCATCGTCGGGATGACCCACAGGTCGACACCGGTGATCGGCTTCCCGTCGCGCAGCGCGTCGACCACCGTGATGCCCGCCTTCTCGTTGCCGTGCATCGAGCCGAGCACGACCGCGGTCGTCTTCGCGTCACGGTCACCGAGGTGGTACGCGCGGATCGGCCGGTCGTCCACGCTGGTCCCGATCCGGCGTACGCCGAGGACGGTCTGTGCCTCCACCTGCTCGGAGTAGATCGGCTCGGGGCGGTCCAGCGCGGGGGTCGACTGTCGCGGCTGGGCGGTGGCCGTCCCGCCGAGCGCCGCTGCGGTGAGCATCACGAGAGCGACGCTCACGACGGCGGTCAGCTGGGCCGGCCGGGTGCGGCGGGAGGTCATGTCGGTCAACGTAGCAACGCGGAGCCGCGTTGCTGCCAAGATGTCGCGACATGAAGTACTTCGTGACCGGGGGCTCGGGCTTCGTCGGTCGCCACCTGCTGCTGCGGCTGCTCTCCGACGGTCACGAGGTGCATGCCCTGGCACGCTCGGAGGAGTCCGCGGGCGTGGTCGAGGCGCTCGGCGCCATCGCGGTGCGTGCCGACCTCGTCGACGTGCACGACGTCATCGAGGACCTCCGTGGGGCTGCCGTCGTGGTGCACGCCGCGGCGGAGACAGGTCAGTGGGGCCGTCCGGCGGACTTCGACCGGGCCAACGTGACCGGCACGCGTCGACTGCTCGAGGCCGCGCGGCAGGTCGGCGTCCCACGGTTCGTCTACGTGAGCACCGAGGCGGTGCTGGCCGACGGGAACCCGATCCGCTTCGTCGACGAGAGCGCGCCGTACCCGAAGCGGCACGCCGGTGACTACGCACGCACCAAGGCACTCGCCGAGCAGCTGGTGCTGGCCGCCGACAGCCGTGAGATGGCCACACTCGCGGTGCGCCCGCGGCTGGTGTGGGGGCCGGGCGACACGACCGTGCTCCCGCAGATCCTCCAGGCCGCCGAGGACGGGCGCTGGGCCTGGGTCAGCGGTGGCCACTACCTGACCTCGACCTGCCACGTCATGAACCTCTGCGAGGGCATCCAGGTGGTCGCCGCCCGGGGGGTGGGCGGTCGTGCCTACTTCGTCACCGACGGTGCGCCGGTGGAGTTCCGCAGCTTCATCACCCGCTGCGCGGCCGAGCACGGCGTCACGATGCCGGAGCGGACGGTCTCCTACACGGTGGCCCGTACGGCGGCCGTGGTGCTCGACAAGGGGTGGCGGGTCCTGCCGCTGAAGGGCGAGCCGCCGGTGTCGGCCGCGGCGATGGCGCTCGGTGGCCACGAGGTCACGGTGAACGACGGTCGCGCGAGGCTCGAGCTCGGCTACGTGCCGGTGATCTCCGTCGACGAGGGCATCGCGGAGCTGGCCGGGCCCCTGAGGCGTCAGCCGTGAAGGTGCTGGTGACCGGAGGCACCGGGTTCGTCGGCTCGTGGACCGCCAAGGCCGTCGAGGACGCCGGCCACCAGGTCCGGTTCCTCGTGCGGACGCCGGAGAAGCTCGCGACGTCGGTCGGCACGTTGGGCGTCGACGTCTCCGACTTCGTGGTCGGCGACATCACCGACGCGGACTCGGTGCGGGCGGCGCTCGAGGGCTGCGACGCGGTCGTGCACTGCGCCGCGGTGGTGGCCATCGGCAGCGGCGCGGCCGAGAAGATGGCCCGGACGAACCTCGACGGTGCCCGCAACGTCCTCGGCCAGGCGGCGGAGCTGGGGCTCGACCCCGCGGTGCACGTGTCGAGCCTCGCCGCGGTCTTCCACCCGGGGCTCACCCGGCTCACCGCGGACCTCCCGGTCGCCGACGGCCTCGACGACTACGGAGCCTCCAAGGCGCTGGTGGAGCAGTACGTCCGGGAGCTGCAGGACGGCGGAGCGCCGGTCCACATCACCTATCCCGGCATGGTCATCGGCCCACCGGCCGGCGACCAGCTCGGCGAGGCGACCGAGGGCGTGCGCGCCGCCCTGAGGCTCCGGGTGATCCCCGGTCGGCGTGCGGCATGGACCGTGTGCGACGTACGCGACCTCGGCCAGGTCCATGCCGCGCTGCTGCGTCCCGGCTCGGCACCCGGCCGGTGGGCCGCCGGCGGTGTGCGGATCGGTGTCGCCGACATCGCCCGAGCACTGGCGGAGGCCGGCGGCCGGCGGATGGTGCGGCTGCCCGTGCCGGACCCGGTGCTCCGTGGCGTCGGCCGGGTGCAGGACCGGTTGGGGCTGCACACGCCGATGACCCAGGCGGCGATGGAGTACTACACGCGGATGCCCGAGTCCGACAACGAGCCCCTCGAGCGTGAGCTCGGGGTGACGTTCCGCGACCCCTACGTGACGCTCGCCGACTCCGTCGCCGGACTCCGGTCAGCCGGGATGCTCTGACACGGTCGGCTGCTCCGGCTCGACCGACTCCTGCGCGGCGAGCTCCTGCTTGCGGCGGTCGGCGCGGAGGCTGGTCACCGTGGTGACCGTGAGCACGGCGACGATGACTCCGAGGGACCACAGGGTGGGGATCTCGGGCACCCACGACCACTGCAGGTGGCCCCAGTGCAGGGCGAGCTTCACGCCGATGAAGGCGAGGATCACCGCGAGCCCGTAGCCGAGGTGGGACAGCTTCGACAGCGCACCCTCGAGCACGAAGTACAGGGCGCGCAGGCCCAGCAGGGCAAAGGCGTTCGTGGCGAAGACCAGGAACGGGTCGCCGGTGATGCCGTACACCGCCGGCACGGAGTCGACCGCGAACACGATGTCGGTGGCGAAGACCGCGATCACCACGAGGGCCAGCGGGGTGACCGCCCGACGCCCGTCGATCCGGCTCAGCATCCGGGGTCCTTCGTAGTCCGGGGTGACCGGGAGGAACCGGCGCACGAAGCGGACGCTGCGCAGCTGGTCCACGTCGACCTCGTGGCCGTGCCCCGTCATCGCGTCGCGCAGGATCTTGACCGCGGTGGCCACCAGCACCAGCCCGAACACGAGGAACATCCAGTCAAAGGCGCTGAGTGCCGCCGCCCCGAGGGCGATGAAGATGCCGCGCAGCACGAGCGCCCCGACGATGCCGTACAGCAAGACCCGCTGCTGCAGCTCTCTGGGCACGGCGAACGCGCCCAGCAGCAGCAGGAAGACGAACAGGTTGTCGACGCTGAGCGACTTCTCGACGAGGTAGCCGGTGAGGTACTCGACGCCGCGCTCGGAACCGTGCTGGGCGAAGACGTAGCCGCCGAACGCCAGGGGCAGCGCGACGTAGAACGCCGACCAGGAGAGGGCCTCCCGCATCGAGACCTCGTGCGGCCGCCGGGTGAGCAGGAAGTCCACCGCGATCAGCACGAGCACCGTGCCGATGACGAACGCCCACAGCGTGGGTGTGCCGATGGTGTCCAGGCCGCCTCCCGCAGCGGCGGCCGGCGGTGAGTACAGGGGGATGTTCAACAGAGGTCTCCTCAGGTCGTAGGCCTGAGGTCTCCTTCACCCGGTCCGTTCAGGACGGGCAACCTGCCGGGGTGCCACATCGGGCACCGGACTGACCGGCAAGGTTCGACGGAAGTACTCCCCTCGAGGACAAGCGTAGTGCATCCGGCCAACCGGCCGGGTCAGGTCCCGCGCCGGCCGGCCTGCTCCTCGGCCATCTCGCGGAGCACCTTGCGGAGCCGTCGCGCCCCCCGGTGGCCGCGGGCCTTGACCGTGCCCAGCGGCGCGCCGAGCCGCTGCGCGACCTCTTCCTGCGTCAGCTGGTCGAAGTGCGTCAGCTCGAGGACCTGCCGCTCGTGCAGCGGCAACCGGGCGAGCGCGGAGCGGACCTCGACGGCGTCGGCCAGCCGCTGCACCGTCTCCCGCCCGTCCTCACCGACGACGTTGCTCGCGAGCTCGACGTCGACGGTGACGACCCGGCGCGACCGGAGGGTGTCCAGGGCGCGGCGGCGGGCGATCGTGAACAGCCAGCCGCTGAAGCGGCGCTCCGGGTCGTACGACGGCGCGAACCGCCACACGTCGAGGAACGTGCGCTGGACGACGTCCTCGGCATCGCTGGGACCGACGAACCGCGTGACGTAGGAGAGCACGCTCGGCGCGAAGGCGGCGTAGGCGTCCGCCAGTGCGGTCTGCTCCTGGCGCGCGAGCCGCAGACCGATGCCCTGCCCGACGGCGTGTGCGGTGTCCACGTGAGGTGTTCGCCGCCGCCGGGTTTCCGGGTTGGTCTGGGCTGGGATGATCCTGCGGTCCGGCCCGCCTGGGGGTCGGCCGCTGTCGAGGAGGAGCACGATGGACGGGTTGAGGGTCGGCGGGCTGACCGGCGCACCAGCGTTGTCGAGGACGGAGCTGCTCGCCGACCCGGTCGCGGCGGCACTGTCGCGGTGGGAGGAGGGCGGCCGGGTCGAGGTCGTCGAGATCGACCCGGAGCTCGCGGACACCGCAGCGCTGACCGCGGCCTACGACCTGCCTCTCGACGCGAGCGGCAACTGCGTGGTGGTCGGCGGACGTCGCGACGGCGTCGAGCGCATCGCCGCCTGCGTGGTGCGGGCCGACACCAGGGCCGACGTGAACAACCTCGTCAAACGCCGGCTCGACGTGCGGAAGGCGTCGTTCCTCGCCACCGAGCAGGCGGTGCAGCAGACCGGCATGGAGTACGGCGGGATCACGCCTGTCGGCCTCCCCGCCGAGTGGCGGATCTTCGTCGACGAGTCCCTGACCGAGGCCGCCGTGGTGATCCTGGGCAGCGGCGTGCGTCGGTCGAAGCTGCTGATGAGCGGCACGGTGCTCGCGCACCTGCCCGGTGTCGAGGTCGTGCCCGGGCTGGGCGTCTGAGCTGAGGTCGCGGCCTACTGCTGGCCGGAGGCGACGGCGCCGGCAGCGACCGCACCGAGAGCCACGCCGGCGAAGATGACGCCGGTCGACGTGCGGACCGCACCCGACTTGAGCGCCAGCACCGCTGCAGCGGCGTCGGCGCCGTCGACCGCCATGCCCAGCTTGATGAGTGCCGGCCTCGCCGACGGGGCGGCCATCAGCGTCACCGCACCGAGCGCCGCGTCGCGGACGCCGAAGAGCCGCAGCAGGAACGGGGACTGCGGCGCGTTGTCCAGCATGCTGGCGCGCAGCGACCTCTCCGGGGCGATCCAGGCGGCGGTGCCGACGACGATGCGGGCGATGGCGAGTGAGGTGGCTTGGTCCTTGATGTCCATGGACGGACCCTAGTGGAACGCGTTCCCTGTGGCGCGTGGTCGCCTCAGTGGGCGATCGAGACCGCCAGCGCCTCTGCGGCCGCCGCCTCCGCCGTTGCCCGGTCCTCGGCGACCAGGCCGATCCGGGTGCGCCGGTCGAGCAGGTCGTCGACGTCGAGCGCGCCCTCGTGGGTCACGCCCCACAGCAGCTCCGCCCGGGTCACCGGGATCCGCTCGGTGACCGGCTCGAGCAGCCGGTCCTCCGACAGCCCGGTCCGCGCCACCGCGTCGGCGAGGACACGAGGGGCCTCGGCGCCGTACCGGCGAACCAGCCGCGGTGGTGCTGCGACCGCGGCGAGCGCGGTCCGCGAGGCGGCGCCGACCAACGGGAGCGACGCGGTCCGGCAGGGACCGGCGGCGAGGCCACGGGACGTGTTGGCCGCATCGACCGCGTCCTCGGCCATCTTGCGGTACGTCGTCAGCTTGCCGCCCACGACCGTGACCACCCCGGTGTCCGAGGTGAGCACGGCGTGCTTGCGCGAGAGGTCCGCAGTGGTGCCGTCGGCCGCGAGCAGCGGGCGCAGGCCGGAGTAGGTGCCGAGCAGGTCGGCGCGGGTCAGCGGCACGTCGAGAGCCGAGCTGATCGTGCGGAGCAGGAACTCCACCTCGGGCTCCTCGGCGACCGGGACGTCCGGGATCTCCCCGGGGGCAGCCTCGTCGGTCAGCCCCACGTAGGCCACGCCGTCCGACTGCGGCAGCGTGAACACGAACCGGTTGAAGGTGCCGGGGACGGGCGCGGACACAGCGACGTCGTGGCCGGGCAGCGCATCCGCTCGTACGACGAGGTGGCTGCCGCGGCTCGGCATCAGCCGCAGCTCGGGGACCAGCTGGCCGGCCCACACACCGGTCGCGTTGACGACCGCGCGGGCCCGGATGTCGACCGTCCCGCCGGTGAGCTCGTCGCGGACCACGGCGCCGTCGCCGGTGAGCTCGACCGCACGGGCCCTGGTGATGATCCGGGCGCCGTGGGCGGCGGCGGTCCTGGCGATGGCCACCACCAGCCGGGCGTCGTCCTCGAGCTGACCGTCGTAGGACAGCAGCCCGCCACGCAGCCCTGCACGCTTGACGCTGGGCACCATCGCGACGGTCTCGTCCACCGACAGCCGCCGCGGGCGGGGGAGGAGCGATCGCGGCGTCCGTGCCGCTGCCCGAAGCAGGTCACCCGACCGGAGCCCCTGCATCGCCAACAGCCCGTGCTGCTTGGAGACCGCTTCGGTCAGCGGGATGACCATCGGCAGCGCCCGCGTGAGGTGCGGGGCCGTGCGGGTCATCAGGATGCCGCGCTCCACCGCGCTCTCCCGGGCGACGCCGAGCTGTCCCTTGGCGAGGTAGCGCAAGCCGCCGTGCACGAGCTTCGAGCTCCACC
>CADCUK010000008.1 GCA_902805865.1 uncultured Nocardioidaceae bacterium
GACCCTGCCGACCCGGCGCATCCTGTCCCGGCTGGGGTCAGGACGCGCCGACTCGGACGGCAGTCGCGGTCAGGACGCGCCGGGTCGACGTGGGTCAGGAGCGGTTGCGGCCGTAGAGGTCGTGGGCGTCCACCCACTCTTCCGCGACGATCGCCGAGCCGAGTGACAGCTCACCGCAGAGCACGGTCGCTGCCACGATCTCGGCGAGCTTCTCGACCTTGCCGGTCCCGTAGCAGCCCAGCACCTCGAGGCACTCCCGCTGGGTGGGCAGGCCGGTGCCGCCGCCGTACGACGCGACGATCAGCGACGGGATCGTGATGCTGTAGTAGTAGTCGCCGTTGTCCCGCAGCTCCGCATAGACGTACGCCGCCGACGACTCGGCCACGTTGGCGGCGTCCTGGCCGGTGGCGATGAACATCGCGGTGATCCCGTTGGCGGAGTGCGCGCCGTTGTTGTTCACCCCGGACATGAACCCGCCGAGGTTGGAGACCTGGCGTGCGCGGTACATCAGCCGGCTGTCCGAGCGCATCACTCGGCGGAACAGCTCGTCGGGGATCGTGGCCTCGGCGATCACCTTCTTGCCGCGGGTGCGCAACATGTTGACCTGCGAGGACTTCTTGTCGGTGGCGAAGTTCGACTCGAGGAAGAACTGCTCGACCTCGGGACGCTGCGAGAGGATCCACCGGCAGGCGGCCTGCGTGGCCTTCCCGGTCATGTTCTGGCCGGCGGCGTCGCCGGTCGTGTAGTTGAACCGGGTGTAGAGGATCCGTCCGGCGGCGTACCGCTCGATCTCCTGGAGCCGGCCGGTGCTCGTGGTCGCCTCGGCCGCCGCCTTCACGTCACCGAACGCGGACTCGAGCCAGTGGTCGAAGTCGCGGGCCTCGCGGGCGCTGTGGAAGAGGAACGCAGGCGCCCGCTGCATGTGGTCGTTGACGATCGTCGTGGTGACGCCGCCGGCCTCGTGCAGGAGCCGCATCCCGCGGTTGTACGACGCCACCAGCGTCCCCTCGGCGGTCGCCATCGGGACGTAGAACTCGCCTCGTGCGTGCTCGCCATTGACCAGCAGCGGTCCGGCGAGGCCGATCGGGACCTGGGCCACGCCGAGGAACTGCTCGACGTTGCCGGCCGCCAGGTGCGGGTCGAAGCTGGCCCGCGTGACGTGGTCGAGCCGGGCGCCGGTCCGCTCCTCGACGAAGCGGTGCCGCTCGGCAACCGCCTCGGGGGTGTAGTCGTCAGCGGCGTCGCGAGGGATGCGGACGCGCTCCGGGCGGGGCTGGTGGTCGGTCACGAGGGCGACGATAGAGGTCGCCCGAACTGGTCATCCGTCCTGGTTCGAATCGCCCGAATCGGGCTAGTCAGCCCGTCCAGCCCCTTATGCCCGCCGTGCAGGACGCCTATCGTCCTGTGCTCGGGGTTGAGGTCTCGGGAGGGCCGATGAAACAGACGTTGACCAGCTGGCGCGTCATCCAGGCGCAGCAGGACATGGCGCGACAGAACGCCAGGCAGGCACTGCTCGTGATCCAGCAGCGCCGCCGCGAGCAGGCCGAGTCCGACGCGTTCCTGCCCCTGCAGGGCCGCGAGGGTCAGCGGACGCGCTCCACCCGCCTCTCGTCCCAGACGGGCTCGGGCGACTCGTAGACCGAGCCGTCTGCGCCGTACACGAGGAACCGGTCGAAACCGCGGGCGAACCACCGGTCGTGGGTGACCGCCAGCACCGTGCCCTCAAAGGCCGCCAGCCCCTCCTCCAGCGCCTCGGCGGACTCCACGTCGAGGTTGTCGGTCGGCTCGTCGAGAAGCAGCAGGGTCGCGCCGGACAGCTCCAGCAGGAGGATCTGGAACCTGGCCTGCTGACCGCCGGACAGCGACTCGAAGCGCTGCTCCGCGGCGTGCGCCAGCTCGTACCGGTCCAGCGCACGCGACGCCTGCTCGCGCGGCATCCCGCCCCGGTGGGCGTCGCCCCGGTGCAGCACCTCCAGCAGGGTCCGGCCCATCAGCTCGGGGTGCGCGTGGGTCTGCACGAACCAGCCGGGGCGCACGCGGGCGCCGAGCCGGGCCCGGCCGTTGTGGAGCACGGGCTTGATCTCGACCTCGCCGACCGGACGGTGCTCCACGTCGGGGTCCGATCCGCCCGCGGCGAGCAGCCGGAGGAAGTGGGACTTCCCCGAGCCGTTCGATCCGAGCACGGCGACCCGCTCGCCGTACCAGACCTCGAGGTCGAACGGCTTCATCAGCCCGGTGAGCTCCAGCTGCTCGCAGATCACCGCCCGCTTGCCCGTCCGCCCGCCGGAGAGCCGCATCTTCACCGACTGCTCCCGCGGCTGACCGGTTGGCGGCCCGGCCTCCTCGAACTTGCGGAGCCGGGTCTGCGCCGCCTTGTACTGAGCGGCCAGCCCGTCGTTGTACTCGGCCTTGATCTTGTAGCGCAGCACCAGCGCCTTGAGCTTCGCGTGCTCCTCGTCCCAGCGCCTGCGCAGCTCCTCGAAGCGCGCGAAGCGGTCCCGCCGGGCCTCGTGGTACGACGCGAAGCCACCGGGATGGGTCCAGACGGTGTTCCCAGCAGCCCCCAGCTCCACCGTCACCACCCGGGTCGCGGTGTTGTCGAGCAGCTCCCGGTCGTGGCTGATGAACAGGATCGTCTTCTGCGACTCCCTGATCCGCTGCTCGAGCCAGAGCTTGCCCGGCACGTCGAGGAAGTTGTCGGGCTCGTCGAGCAGCAGCACCTCGTCGGGACCGTCGAGCAGGAACTCGAGCACGAGCCGCTTCTGCTCGCCACCGGAGAGGGTCGAGAGGTCCCGGTACTTCGCCCGGTCGTACGGCATCCCGAGCGCCGCCGTGCACACCACGTCCCAGGTGACCTCGATGTCGTAGCCGCCGGCGTCGCCCCACTCGGCCAGCGCCTCGGCGTACTTCATCTGGGTGCGCTCGTCGTCGGTCTCCATGAGAGCCAGCTCCCAGCGGTCCACCTCGGCCGCAGCGTGTCGGACCCGCTCCGGTGAGACCGACAGCAGCAGCTCACGCACCGTGGTCGACTCGAGTCCCACCATCTGCCGCATCACGCCGAGCCCGCCGGAGCGGGTGACGGCCCCCGCGTGCGGGACCAGGTCGCCGCTGACGATCCTGAGCAGCGTCGTCTTCCCGGCACCGTTGGCCCCGACCAACGCGACCTTGGCGCCCTCGCCGACCCGGAACGACACGTCGTCGAGCAGCACCCGCCCGTCCGGCAGCTCGTAGCGCACCCCGGCGACATCCACGTGACCCACGGGGCCAGTGTCGACCAACCGGGCGACCGACCGCGAACGGATTAGCGCCACGTCCGCAAATCGGTCGCTGCCGGCGCACCCGTGCCGGAGAATCCGACCCATGACCCACCGCAGCCTCGCCGAGCTGGAGCCGCACCTCGAGCACCTGGAGGCCTCCCCGAAGGACGTCGGCACCCTCGAGCTGCTGGTCTGCCGCCCGGCGAAGGGCACCCGCCGGATCCTCGACGACGGCGTGCTGGACACGCAGGTCGGCCTCGTCGGCGACAGCTGGAGCACCCGCCTCCACAAGGCGCCGCGACCGGACAAGCAGGTCACGTTGATGAACGCCCGGATGACGGCCCTGCTGTCCTCGGACCCGCAGCGGCAGGCGCTGTGCGGCGACCAGCTGTACGTCGACCTCGACCTGTCCGCGGAGAACCTCCCGGCCGGGACCAGGCTCGAGGTGGGTGACGCGGTCGTGGAGGTGTCCGCCGCCCCGCACACCGGCTGCGCGATCTTCGTCCACCACTTCGGCGAGGACGCCACGCGGTTCGTCAACGGCCGGGCCGGCCGCGGGCTCCGGCTGCGGGGCATCAACGCGCGGGTCGTCACCGGCGGCGCCGTCCGGCCCGGCGACAAGGTGACGGTCCACCGCGAGCCCGCTCTCTGGTGACGTCGCGGCGTCGCGATGAGCCGTCGGGAGGTCTCGTGGGCGTAGTCTCCGGCCATGAACGGGAGTGACGGAGACACCGCCCGCACGACGTACGTCCTGGTCGACGGCGAGAACATCGACGCCACGCTGGGGTCGTCGATCCTCGCCCGGCGCCCGAAGCCGGAGGAGCGCCCCCGCTGGGACCGGGTGCTGGAGTTCGCCCGCGACCAGTTCGGCCAGCCGGCGGTCGGGCTCTTCTTCCTGGCCGCCAACAACGAGCTGCCGATGTCGTTCGTCCAGGCTCTCCTGGCGCTGGGCTACCGACCCATCCCGCTGTCCGGCGGTGCGCACGACAAGGTCGTCGACATCGCGATCCAGCGGACGCTCACCGAGCTCACCTCCCGTGATGCCGACGTCATCCTGATCAGCAACGACGGCGACTTCGCTCCGCAGGTCGAGGAGCTGCTCGACGGTCGCCGCGTGGGCGTCGCGGGGTTCATCGAGTTCCGCAACAGCGCCTTCGGCGAGATGCGCGAGCGCGGCGTCGAGTTCTTCGACCTCGAGTACGACGTGCACGCGTTCCGCGAGCGGCTCCCGCGGGTCCGGATCATCCCCATCGAGGAGTTCGACCCGGTCGACTTCCTGTGACGCGGTCGGTCAGTCGACCGCGACGACGGTCACCGTCCCCACGTCCGTCCGCCGGAACGGCGGGCCCTCGAACAGGCGCAGCGGCAGCACCACGTCGACGGCTCGCCACCCACTCGGGAAATTGTCCAGGGCCAACGGGAGGTGGAGCTCGCTGCCCTCGCGCGACGCGATGATCCCGTCGACACGGTCGTAGGGGTTGTTCGTCAGCAGGTCGGCAGCACAGCTCGGACCGGCGCAGCGCGCCAGCTTGCGCACCAGAGCCGCCCTCTCCCGGAACGCGCCGTTCGGGTGGGAGTAGATGCTCTTCCAGATGATGAACGGGTGCACCGGGGTGGTGGCGAGCAGGTCGACGCGCGTGGTCAGGAGGACGGTCTCGGAGTCGTCCTCCGGCCCGCGTCCGGAGAGGTCGCGCCAGGCTTGCAGCACCTTGGCGGACGGCGGGTCGACGACGCGGGACCCCCAGGTGTGTGCGGTGCGGGCGCGGTCGTGCCCTTCTGGGAACAACCCGTTGGGATAGCGAGTCTGCTGCGGGACCTGTCCCTGCAGGTCCTCAGCCCACGACGAGAGGAAGGCTACGACGCCGGACAGCGCAAGCACAGTGACGGTCACCGGGACAGCGACCGGAAGCAGCAGCCTGCGCAGAGCATCGGGTAGCCGACGGGGCGGGGCCGTCAGAGCCCGGGCGACCACCGTGCAGCCGGCGGCCACTCCGGCGACCACGAGGACCGTGAGCACCACCGGCTCGGCCTTGTGAGGGAGCAGCGCAACGTCGTACCGCTGCAGCCACTGGCCACCGAGGGTCAATGCGTAGCCCGAGACCAGCACGAGCGCGAGGCTCGACGCCCGCGGGTCCCGAGGCAGACGTAGCAGGATCCAGAGGACGCCCGCTACGGCGAGTGGCAGCCACCACTCCGGATCCACGGGCAGCGGCGGGACCTCCACCCCTTTCCGGCTCCACCTCATCTGCAGGTTGTCGCTCGTCGCAGAGGTCAGGCGACCGATGACGAGCGACCCCCAGTAAGGCGCCGAGACGATCATCCCCACCACCCCGATGACGAGCATCCGCCGGAGGCCGAGCGGCGGCGGTCGCCGACGCACCGCGTCGACCAGCCAACCGAGGAGCGTCGCCAGCCCGAGCGGCAGGAAGTAGACGCTGTGCGTGAGCAGCAACCCGCCCACGATGACTCCGTCCACCCAGGCCCGACGCGGCTGGATCCCCTCGGCCCGCACGCCACGCACCACCTCCAGCCACCAGGGCAGCAACGCCGCCAGGACCAGCCACTCGTCCGGCTTCTGCAGGTCGGCGACGGCCAGCGTGGTCAGCAGGACCACAGCAGCCGCTTCGCCGTCGGTGACCACCCGACGCCAGAAGAAGAAGGCAACCAGGGGAACGAGTGCGGCGACCACCAGTGTGGCCGGCTTCACCACCGCCCAGCCCGGCATGTCCAGGAGAGCGGCCGCCCGACCCTGCAGCCACGCCCAGGCAGGCGGGTAGTAGCCGGCCAGGTCCTGGTACGCGTAGTCGGCCAGGGCGGGACTGTCGGCGAACCGCGTCACCGCCTCGGTACGGAAGGCCGAGTCGGAAGCCAAGCCGAAGAAGGCGTACCGGGTTCCCTGGAGCGCAGCCATGGCCAGCCCGGACACTCCGACGGCGGTGGCCGCCACGACGTACGCCGGGACCCAGCCGGGCCGCCACCTCGCCAGCGCCATGGCCCCGAGCCCGGCGCCGAGCACGGTGACGGACGCGGTCGTGCGGAGCAGTGCCAGGTGGTCGCTGTCGCTGACGACAAGGTCCGCCAGGTGGACGGCCAGGTAGCACACGCAACAACCGAGCCAGACGGCCAGCACCAGGACAGTCACCTGCCGCAGCGACGTGGCATCACGTCGCCCGCCGTCAGATCTGTTAGCGTCCCGCACGTCGTCCTCGTTTGCATCCGGTCTATAGGGGCAATTGTGGCCACGAGCCCGATGGAGAAGTCGTCGGCTTCCCTACCCAGTCGGGAGGTCACGTGACCCTTCTTGTGCCACCACGCCGCAAGGGTCAAACCCAGGAGCCGCTGCTGTCAGCCGCTGTCCGCGGGATGCGCCCCAGGCAGTGGCTGAAGAACGTCCTGGTCGCCGGCGCTCCTTTCACCGCCGGGGTGCTCTTCGAGCGTGACGTGCTGCTGACGACCCTTGCGGCGTTCGTGGCCTTCTGCCTGCTGTCCAGCAGCGTCTACCTGGCCAACGACGCCCGTGACGTGGAGGAGGACCGGCAGCACCCGACCAAGCGGTTCCGACCCATCGCCTGCGGTGCCCTCCCCGTCAACGTGGCGTGGGCGCTCTCCGCGACGCTCGCCGTAGCCGGACTGGGCCTCGGCTTCGGCACCGACCCGGCGCTCGGCCTCACACTGGTGGTCTACCTCGCAGTGCAGGTCGGCTACACCGGTGGGTTGAAGCAGCAGGCGGTCCTCGACCTGGCGATCGTGGCCAGCGGCTTCCTCCTCCGTGCGATCGCGGGAGGCGTCGCCTCCGACATCACGCTCTCGCAGTGGTTCCTGATGGTGGCCTCGTTCGGCTCCCTCTTCATCGTGGCCGGCAAGCGGTACTCCGAGCTGCACGCACTCGGCCGCCAGGGCGCCACGCGCCCGTCCCTGCTGCAGTACTCGGAGTCGTACCTGCGCTTCGTCTGGGCGCTCGCCGCGGCGCTCACGGTCATCAGCTACAGCCTGTGGGCACTCGAGCACGGCGAGGCCGGCTCCGACCTGTGGGCCACGGTCTCGATCGGCCCCTTCGTGCTCGGGCTCCTGCGCTACGCCGTCGACGTCGACCAGGGACTCGCCGGCGCTCCGGAGGACATCGCCCTCAGGGACCGGGTCCTGCAGCTGCTGGGAGTGCTCTGGCTGGCGTTCCTGGGGCTGGCGGTGTTCACAGCTTGAGCGCGCCGTCCACGGCCGGACGACCCCTCGCCGGCTGGGGCCGCACCGCGCCGACCGTCGCGCTGGTGGCGACCGTGTCAGCCGCCGACGACGTGGTGCGCGCCGTCGCCTCGGCTCCCGAGCGGGGGATCCTGGCGCGGGGTCTCGGCCGTTCGTACGGCGACGCAGCACAGAACGCGGGCGGCCTCGTGCTCGACATGACCCGCCTCGACCGGATCCACGCGATCGACGCCGAGGCGCGGCTCGTCGACGTCGATGCCGGGGTGAGCCTGGACGTGCTGATGCGGGCACTCCTCCCGCTCCGCCTGTGGGTGCCGGTCCTGCCGGGCACCAGCCAGGTGACGATCGGCGGGGCCGTCGCCGCCGACGTGCACGGCAAGAACCACCACGTGGCCGGCAGCTTCGGCAACCATGTCCGGAGCCTCGACCTGGCCACCGCGGACGGCGCCGTGCGCACGCTGGCGCCGGACGACCCGGCCACCAGCGCGCTGTTCTGGGCGACGGTCGGCGGCATGGGGCTGACCGGCATCGTCCTGCGGGTCACGCTGGCCGTTCAGCCGGTCGAGACCAGCTACTTCGTCGTCGACACCGAGCGAGCAGCCAATCTCGACGAGCTCATGGAACGGCTGGTCGAGGGCGACCACCGGTACCCGTACTCGGTCGCCTGGTTCGACGCGCTCACCACCGGCCACCGGCTCGGCCGGGCGGTCCTCACCCGCGGCCGCTCCGCCACGCGCGACGACCTCGAGGCGCTGGCGCCGGAGCTGCGTCGGACGGCGCTGGCGCTCCGGCGACCGTCCCGGGGCACTGTGCCGAGGGGGATGCCGCCCCGGCTGCTCAACCGGCTCACCGCTCGTGCCTTCAACGAGCTGTGGTTCCGCGTGTCGCCCGCGGCTGCTCGACGGGACGTCCAGGACGTGACCCAGTTCTTCCACCCGCTCGACGTGGTCCAGGACTGGAACCGGCTCTACGGTCCCCGCGGGCTCTGCCAGTACCAGTTCGCCGTGCCGGACGGGGCGGAGGAGCAGTTCCGCCGCTGCGTGCGCGTGATCGCCGAGTCCGGCCACGTCTCCGCGCTCAACGTGCTCAAGAGGTTCGGGCCCCGGAACCCCGCCCCGCTGTCCTTCCCCACCGCCGGCTGGACGCTCGCGGTCGACATCCCCGTGTCGGCGGGGCTGGACGGGCTGCTCCGCCGCCTCGACGCGATGGTCCTTGACGCCGGAGGCCGGGTCTACCTGGCGAAGGACTCCCGGCTCCCGGCCACGACGCTGGCCGCGATGTACCCCCGGCTCGACGAGTTCCGGCAGTGCCGCGCCGAGGTGGACCCGACCGGTAGGTTCGCCTCTGATCTCTCCCGCCGACTCGCACTCTGAAGCCAGGAGGACCGTGATCAACGCGCTGGGCGTGCCGCAACGACTCCTGCTTCTCGGAGCGACCTCCGACATCGCACAGGCGGTGGCCCGGCGCTACGCCGCCGATCAGCCGCTCGCCGTGGTGCTCGCTGCGCGTCCCGGTCCTCGACGGTCGGAGGCAGCAGCCGCGCTCGCGGCGCTCGGGTGCCCCGTGGAGGAGGTCGACTTCGAGGCCACCGACACCGCCGCCCACGCCGAGGTGGTCCGCACGGCCGCCGCCGGCGGTGACATCGACGTCGCGCTTGTGGCCTTCGGTGTCCTGCCCGACGCCGAGGAGGCCTGGAACGACGTGGGGACCGCCGTGGCCGCGGCGCAGGTCAACTACGTCGGCGCGGTCTCGGTCGGCGTGGCTCTCGCAGCCCAGCTGCGGCGCCAGGGGCACGGCGTCGTCGTCGCGCTCTCGAGCGTGGCGGGTGAGCGCCCCCGACGATCGAACTTCGTCTACGGGTCCACCAAGGCGGGTTTCGACGCGTTCTACACCGGGCTCGGCGAGGCGCTGCGCGAGCACGGCGGCCGCGTCCTCGTCGTCAGGCCCGGCTTCGTCCGCTCCAAGATGACGACCGGCATGGAGGCTGCGCCGCTGTCGGTGACCCCGGAGGAGGTCGCCGAGGCCGTCGTGAACGGCGTGGCGAACGGCAAGGAGCAGCTCTGGGTGCCCGGCCCGATGCGTGCGGTGATGTCGGGGCTGCGTCACGTGCCGCGCCCGGTGTTCCGCAGGTTGCCGATCTGACCGTGGGCACGCCCGCGCCGGGGACCGGCTCCGCGCAGAACAGCTCCGCGCAGAACAGCTCCGTGCAGAACCGCTCCGCGCTGCGGACCCAGACGCTGCGGTTCCTCGTCGTTGGCGTGGGCACCTTGCTGCTCGACTACGCGACGTACCGCTCGATGCTCGCCCTCGGTCTCCCGATCTCCTGGGCCAAGCTGGTCGGTTTCGCGGTCGGGACCACGGCGACGTACCTGCTGAACCGCGCGTGGACCTTCGGTGCCCGTGGCGGGTCCGTGGCCGTCGTGCGCTTCCTGGGCCTGTACGCCGTCACGCTCGTGCTCAACCTGGCGACGAACGCGCTGCTGGTGCACCTGCTGCTCGGCCGTCCGCTGCGGATCGAGATCGCCTTCCTGGTCGCCCAGGCGGTCACCTCGGCCGCCAACTTCGTGGGACTGCGGTGGCTGGTCTTCCGGCCCGGTCCCCCTCAGCCCGCGGACGCCCGGGCCGCCTCGAGCCGGGCCACCGGCACCCGGAACGGCGAGCAGGACACGTAGTCGAGCCCGACCTCCTCGAAGAAGTGGATGGAGTCCGGGTCACCGCCGTGCTCGCCGCAGACGCCGAGGTGCAGGTCGGGGCGGGTACGCCGTCCTCGTTGCACGGCCTCGCGGACGAGCGCACCGACCCCGTGCCGGTCGAGCGTCTCGAACGGGGACACCCCGAAGATGCCGCGCTCGAGGTAGGTCGAGAAGAACGCCGCCTCCACGTCGTCGCGGGAGAAGCCCCACGTCATCTGGGTGAGGTCGTTGGTGCCGAAGGAGAAGAACTCCGCCGCCTCGGCGATCTCGTCCGCGGTCATCGCCGCCCGCGGCAGCTCGATCATCGTGCCGACCTTGTAGGGAATCTCCACGCCCTGCTCGTCCTGCACGGCGCGGGCCACCGCGGTGATCTCGGCCTTCACGAGCTCCAGCTCCTGGACGGCTCCGACGAGCGGGATCATGATCTCCGGCTGCGGGTCGCCGCCGGCCTTGATCCGGGCCGCGGCCGCCTCAAGGATCGCCCGAGCCTGCATCGTGAACAGCCCCGGGATGACGATGCCGAGCCGGACCCCGCGGAGCCCCATCATCGGGTTCTCCTCGTGCATCCTCTTGACCGCGGCCAGCAGCTTCCGCTCGCGCCGGTCGACCCGGTGGGACGCCTCGGCCACCGCCACCTTCATCGACAGCTCGATGTAACCAGGGAGAAATTCGTGCAGCGGCGGGTCGAGGAGCCGGACGGTGACCGGCAACCCGTCCATAGCCTCGAAGATAGCCTCGAAGTCCGTCCGCTGCAGCGGGAGCAGCGCCGACAGTGCGGCTTCCCGTTCCCCGTCGTTCGCGGCCAGGATGAGGTGCTCGACGAGCTCGCGACGTTCGCCGAGGAACATGTGCTCGGTGCGGCACAGCCCGATGCCCTGCGCCCCGAACCGTCGGGCGCGTGAGGCGTCACCGGGGGTGTCTGCGTTCGCGCGCACCTGCAGCCGTCGTTTGGCGTCGGCGTGCTCGATGATCCGAGCGACCGCGGCGACCAGCTCGTCGTCCTTCGCGCTCTCGTCGCCCTCGAAGTAGCGCACCACCGCGGAGTCCATCACCGGGACCTCGCCCAGGAAGACCTCACCGGTGGTGCCGTCGATCGAGATCACGTCGCCCTCGGCGACCTCGGTGCCGTCCGGGGTCCGGAACTCTCCGACGCGGACGTCGACGTCGAGCTCGTCCGCGCCGCAGACACAGGTGCGTCCCATGCCTCGGGCGACCACGGCCGCGTGGGACGTCTTGCCGCCGCGCGAGGTGAGGATGCCGGCCGCGGCCACCATGCCGTGCAGGTCGTCGGGATTGGTCTCCCGGCGGACGAGGATGACCTTCTCGCCACGCTCGGCCCACTCGACCGCGGTGTCGGAGTCGAACACCGCCTTGCCGACGGCCGCACCGGGTGAGGCGTTCATGCCCGTGGCGAGCAGCGTGCGCTCTGCCTTCTCGTCGAAGCGCGGGAACATCAGCTGGGCGAGCTGGTCGCCGGTGACCCGGCGGACCGCCTCGTCCATGTCGATGAGGCCCTCGTCGACGAGCTGGGTGGCGATCACGAACGCCGCGCCCGCGGTGCGCTTGCCCACCCGGGTCTGCAGCATCCAGAGCTTGTTGCGCTCGACGGTGAACTCGATGTCGCACAGGTCGCGGTAGTGGGACTCCAACCGCGACATGGTCGCCATGAGCTCGTCGTAGGCGTCCTCGTCGATGCTCTGCAGGTCCGCGAGGGGCACGGTGTTCCGGATGCCGGCGACGACGTCCTCGCCCTGCGCGTTCTGCAGGTAGTCGCCGTAGACGCCCTGGGCGCCGGAGCCCGGGTCGCGGGTGAAGGCGACGCCGGTGCCGGAGTCCATGCCGAGGTTGCCGAAGACCATCGAGCAGACGTTGACGGCGGTGCCGAGGTCGGCGGGGATGCGCTCCTGGCGGCGGTACAGCCGGGCCCGCTCGGTGTTCCAGGAGTCGAACACCGCCCGCACCGCGAGGTCCATCTGCTCGCGCGGCTCCTGCGGGAACGGCGCGCCGGTGTGGGCCTGGACCAGCCCCTTGAACTCCTCGACGAGCGCCTGCAGGTCGTCCTCGTCGAGCTCGAGGTCGACCTTCACGCCCTTGTCGGCCTTGACCCGGTCGAGCACCTCCTCGAAGCCCTCGACCCCGAGGACCGTCTTGCCGAACATCTGCAGCAGCCGCCGGTAGGAGTCCCAGGCGAAGCGGGCGCTGCCGGACTGCTGGGTCAGCCCCTGCACGGAGCGGTCGTTGAGCCCGATGTTGAGGACCGTGTCCATCATCCCGGGCATCGAGAACTTCGCGCCGGAGCGGACGCTGACGAGCAGCGGGTCGTCCGCGTCGCCGAGCCGCTTGCCCATCTCGGCCTCGAGCGCGGCCAGGTGCTCGTCCACCTCGGCGGCGAGCTCGGCCGGCAGGTCGCCGGTCTCGAGGTAGACCCGGCAGGCCTCGGTGGTGATGGTGAAGCCCGGCGGGACCGGCAGCCCGAGCACCGTCATCTCGGCGAGGTTGGCGCCCTTGCCGCCGAGCAGGTCCTTCATGTCCCGGCCGCCCTCGGCGAAGTCGTAGACCAGCTTGGGCACGGGTGCTCCTCGAGTCGGGT
>CADCUK010000009.1 GCA_902805865.1 uncultured Nocardioidaceae bacterium
GGGTGTAGCCGAGCCGGGCGCCCGCCAGCGCGAAGGCTTTGCTCATGGTCCGGGTCACCGCCAGGTTCGGCGTGCGGTCCAGCAGCTCGAGGGCGCTCGGTGTGCCCGAGCGGCGGAACTCGGCGTACGCCTCGTCGATGACGACCACCCCGGCCGTCTCTCCCACCGACGCGGCGGCGCAGAGCTCGGTCACCGCATCGAGCGGCAGCGCCGTTCCCGTCGGGTTGTTCGGCGACGGGAGCAGCACGACACTCGGCTGCACCTCCTTCACCAGCGCGACGGCGCGGCCCACGTCGAGGGAGAAGTCCTGCTCGCGGTGGCCCGCGAGCCACGCGGTGTTGGTGTCCCGGGCGTACTCGGGATACATCGAGTAGGTGGGGGCGAACGACAGTGCCGTCCGGCCGGGCCCGCCGAAGGCCTGGAGGAGCTGGAGCATGACCTCGTTCGAGCCGTTCGCGGCCCAGACCCGCTCGGCGTCCAGCCCGTGGCCGAGGTACGCCGCCAGCGCTCCGCGCAGCTCGGTGAAGTCGCGGTCGGGGTACCGGTTGAGGGAGCGGGTGGCCTCGGCGACCGCCCTCGAGACGTCCGCGACCACCGCCTCCGACGGCGGGTAGGGGTTCTCGTTGACGTTCAGGGTCACCGGCACGTCGAGCTGCGGGGCGCCGTACGGCTCGATCCCGCGCAGCTCGGGACGCAGCGGCAGCCGCGACCCGGCTGGTCCGGCTGGTCCGGCTGCTCCGGCTGGACCGGCTGGTCCGGTCGACGCCGGCGAGCCGTCGCTGCCCATCAGTCGGCCCGCACGCGCGCCCGTACGGCGGCGGCGTGGCCCGGCAGGTCCTCGGCCTCGGCGAGCGTGACGACGTGGGAGGCGACGCCGTGCAGCGCCTCCTCGGAGTACTCGATGACGTGCATCGCCTTGCGGAACGCGCGCACCGACAACCCGGAGGAGTGGCAGGCGCAGCCGGCCGTGGGAAGGACGTGGTTGGAGCCTGCCGCGTAGTCCCCGAGCGACACCGGGGCGAACGCCCCGACGAAGACCGCGCCGGCGTTCCTCACCCGAGCGGCCCACTGCGCGGCGTCCTGGGTCTGGATCTCGAGGTGCTCGGCGGCGTAGGCGTTGACCACGTCGATCCCCTGCTCGAGGCCGTCGACGAGCACGATCGCGGACTGGGTGCCGGTCAGCGCGGTGCGGATCCGCTCGACGTGCTTGGTCGTCGTGATCTGCTTGTCCAGCTCGGCGGTGACGTCGTCGGCGAGCGTCTCGCTGGGCGTGACCAGCACCGATGCGGCAAGCGGGTCGTGCTCGGCCTGGCTGATCAGGTCCGCAGCGACGTGCGCCGGGTCGGCCGTGTCGTCGGCGAGGACTGCGATCTCCGTGGGTCCGGCCTCGGAGTCGATGCCGACGGTGCCCTTGACCAGCCGCTTGGCGCTGACCGTGTAGATGTTGCCCGGACCGGTGACGAGGTCGACCGGTCGGCACGTGCCGGCACCGTAGGCGAACATCGCGATCGCCTGCGCCCCGCCGACGGCGTACACCTCGTCGACGCCGAGCAGCGCGCAGGCGGCGAGGATCGTCGGGTGCGGAAGCCCCCCACGGTCGGCCTGCGGTGAGGAGGTCAGCGCGATCGACGTCACGCCCGCGACCTGGGCAGGCACCACGTTCATCACGACGCTCGAGACCAGCGGCGCCAGCCCACCGGGGACGTACAGCCCCACGCGCTCGATCGGCACCATCCGCTGGGTGACCCGGCCACCCGGCACCACATCGGTGACGACGTCGTCCTCGAGCTCCGCCTCGCAGGTCTTCCGCAGCCGGGCGATCGCCTCCTCGAGGGCAGCGCGGATGTCGCGGTCGAGCTCGCGGAGAGCGTCGCTCATCGCCTCCACGGGCACGGCGATGTCCTCCTGCTGGACGCCGTCGAAGCGGGAGGAGTACTCGAGGACCGCGTCGAGGCCACGCTGCCGGACATCGTCCAGGATCGGCCGCACCACCTCCAGCGTGCCGGCCACGTCGGTGTCCGCGCGCGGCACCACCGAGCGGTAGTCGGTGGGGGCCCCGGCCTGCCCGGCCGTGGAGCCCCGCAGGTCGATGCGGCGGATCATGCGGCGATTCTACGTAGGTGACGGGGGAGGTCGTAGGTTGGCCGGGTGCCCGACCTCCTGCCGCTCTTCCCGCTGAACGTCGTCGCGTTCCCCGGGATGACCGTGCCCCTGCACGTCTTCGAGGACCGGTACCAGGCGCTCGTGCGCCACCTGCTCACGGTCCCCGACCCCGCCGAGCGGGTCTTCGGCATCGTCACGATCCGCGAGGGGTACGAGGTCGGCAACCACGAGGCCCGGTCGATGTACCGGACCGGCTGCCTGATGCAGCTCACGGAGGCCGAGCCGTACGACGACGGGCGCTTCGACGTGGTCGCGGTCGGTCGGGAGCGGGTCCGGGTGGTCTCCACGGAGACCAGCGAGCCGTTCCTGCGGGCCGAGGTGGAGCGGCTCGACGCCGCGGAGGAGCTCAGCCCCGACACCGCACGCGAGGCGGCTCGCGCGCTGGCGGTGTTCGGCGACTACCGGACCGCGGTGAGCGCGCTGCGCGGCGACGACGTGATGATCGGCTCGCTGCCGCGCGACCCCGAGATGCTCTCCTACGTCCTGGCGTCCACGTGCGCCCTGACCTTGCCGGAGCGCCAGCAGCTCCTCGAGTCGCCGAGCACGGTGGAGCGGCTCGGCCTGCTGCGCCGGCTGATGCGCCGGGAGCTGCAGGCCATGGCCGCCGTACCCTCCCTGCCCGCGACCGAGGTCGCCCGGTCCGGGTGGAACCCGAACTGAACCTCAGTCGGTGGTCAGGCGCAGGACCCAGTGCGCCGTGTCGTCCTCGACGCTGCCGCTGATGCCGAGACTGTCGAGCGGTGCGACGTTCTCCTCGATCCGCTCGTCGGAACCCTGGGCGGCGAGCTCGGTGAGCCAGTCGCCCGCGTCGAAGTCGACGAAGAGGCCGCCGGTGCCGGTGTCGGCGTCCTCGAGCGCTTGCTCGAACCGCTCCTCGTCACCGAGGGCTCCGTCCTCGGCCAGCGTCGCGACGTAGTCCTCGTCGATCCCGACGGCGACCACTCCGTCGCCCTCCTCGACCACGATCTCCTCACCGAGCGAGCCCGCTGACTCGCGCAGCTTCTCGATCACCGCCGTGATCTCGTCGGGGTCACCCACGATCCGGATTCCCGCGGGCAGCTCCTCCGGGGGCTCGGAGCTGTTGATCATCGAGTCCATGTCCACCGAGGAGTCCACCGCGACGGAGAACCCGTCGCCGAGCAGGGCCTGGATGTCCTCCGGCAGCTCCAGACCGGACTGCGCCTCGGCCTCCCCCAGCATCTCCTCGACGGCGTCCTCGCTCAGCCCCGAAGACTGCGTGAAGCTGTCGAGGAAGTCCTGGACGGCACCGTCGGCGACCCCGAGCCCGAAGGCCAGCGCGGTCGATGCGGGCAGGTCGCCGAGCCCGCTCTCGCCGTCCACCTCGACGTCGGTGGGCAGCCCGCCACCCGCGGCCTCCATCTCGAGCGCCTCGTCGTCGAAGCGGACCACGAAGGCGGCTCCGTCGAACTCCTCGAGGGCCTCCTCGAGGTCCGGCGTCGGTGCCGCGTCGGGTCCCTCGTCGAGCCCGTCGGCGGCCACCAACGGCTCGGCCCCGGCTTCGAGCATGCTCGACTCGGTCGTGGCCGCGAATTCGTCGGTGATGGGGAGGGCGTCGCTGCCCATCATCTCCACCAGGTACTCCGCGCCCTCGGCCGCCACGTAGGCCTCGAGGATGCCGGAGCCGCCCGCCTCGTCGATCCAACGGCCGAACTCGTCGTCGTCGGCGAGCGAGCTCTCCTCGGCGTCGGCGGCCACGTCGGCGGCGATCTCGTCGGTCTCGGCGACGACCATGAAGTCACCGACGAACGCCGTGCCCGGCGCCTCCTCGTCACCGCACGCGGCGATCTTCGCGATGCCGTCGGTGGCCGCCTCTTCGTCCTTGACCTGGACGACGAAGAACGGCACCGGCTCGTCGTCGCCCGGGATCGCCGCCACGGCGAGCTTGCCGCCGAGCCACGGCTCCAGGTCGACGCCGTAGTCGAGGTCGGGACACGGGTCCTCGGCCGTGAGCGCGTCGAACAGCACCCGTTGGAGGTCCTCGCTGCCGTCGATGTCCAGCTCCTCCTGGATGGCTGGGAACTTCCGCAGCGTCTGCACTGCCTCGATCTTCTGGCCGCCGTCGGGGTCGAGGTCGAGCGAGACGTAGCCCAGCGCCCCTGCCGGCACAGCCATGGCCGCGCTCGGGCCTCCGCTCATGAACTGCGTGACCGCCCAGGCGCCCGCCCCGGCCGCGGCCACGGCGGCGACCGTCCCGGCCACCACGATCCCGGTCCGCCGCTTCCTGCCCGAGGCAGCCGGGCGCTCACCGAGGTAGTCGACCTCGGGGGCGGCTCCCGGCGTGGGGCCGTCGGTGGGACCAGGGGTGCTGCTCGACATGACTTCTCTCTCCGCTCGTCAGGGGCGGCCACATTCGACCACGTCGAGGGTCCCGGCGTCAGAGACTTACGTCCGTGCCTGTCGTCACGGTGTCGTCACGATGGCGCGTTGCCCTGGCGGCGACCGGCCTGGCTCCAGAGCACCACGACGGAACCGACCATCGCCGAGATCGGCCACACCAGGTAGGCCACGTCGGTGTCGAGCAGCACCCTGTCCTCGGCGGTGGCTCCGACCTTCGCGTCCTGGAGCACCTGGTTGGGGTCGTCGGGACCCAGCCAGGTGCCGACCTGGGCGGACAGCCAGGCTGCCAGGCACGCGCCGAGCAGGACCGCCAGCAGCGTGACCACCTCGTGGGCCCGCCGGCTGGCGGCGAGGACGACGCCGAGCAGGAGCCCGAAGGCGCCGGCGAGGAGGGCGTACCACCCGACGTTGTCGAACCGGTCGCCGAGCGCGACCTCGTCGGTGAGGACCCCCTGCTCGGCGCGCTCGACGATGACCGGGTCGATGAGCTGCGGCCACAGCGCGCCGGCCACCACGGCCGCCACCAGGAACGCCACGAGCACGACGAGGACGTCCTTCACCACGCGCCGTCCGTCGACGCTGCTGCGGATCCCGCTGTCGACGCCGTCGACCTCGGCGACGGTCGATCCGACGGGCGCCTCGTGGTCCTGGTTCATGCCGCCATCATGCCGAGGTCAGGCAGTGCGGGCCGAGGAGCGCCTTGAGGTCGGCGTACAGAGCGGGCGAGGCGGCGACCCGGAGGCGGTCGTCGAGGCGCATCACGGTCGTCGACGTGCGGCTCATCAGCCGCAGCCGGACCTCGGTCACCCCGGGGTGGGTGCCGAGCACGTCACGCAGCTGGTCGACCACGGGCGGGGTGCACCTCGTGGCCGGCATGCTGATGACGACCGGCCCGCTCGGCCCGTCGGACAGGTCCGGGAGCGAGACCTCCTGGCCGTGGATCTCCGGCTGGTCCTTCTGCCGGGAGAGCCGACCCTTCACGGTCACGATCGTGTCCTCGGTGAGCAGCGTGCTGGCCAGCTGGTAGGCGCTGGGGAACAGCAGCACGTCGACCGCGCCCTCGAGGTCCTCGAGCGTGACCATCGCCCAGGAGTCACCCCGCTTGGTGATCTTGCGCTGCACCGACGTCACCAGCCCGCACACGGTGACGGTGGCGTTGTCCGCTCGGTCCTCGTCGGTGAGCAGCTGGCCGATCGTGCAGTCGGCGCTGGTGGCCAGGATGTGCTCGAGCCCCATCAACGGGTGGTCGGAGACGTAGAGGCCGAGCATGTCGCGCTCGTGGGCCAGCAGCGTCTGCTTGTCCCACTCGTCGATGTCGGGGATCGACACGTCGACGCCCCAGCCCGCGCCGAACTGCGCGTCGTCGGTCTCGTCCAGCCCGCCGAAGAGCGAGTCCTGGCCGATCGCCTCGTTGCGCTTGATCTCGACGTACTGCTCGACCGCCGCCTCGTGGATGGTCACCAGCGCCCGGCGGCGGTGGTTGAGCGAGTCGAACGCCCCGGCCTTGACCAGCGACTCGATGACCCGCTTGTTGCAGACGACGGTGTCGACCTTGGACAGGAAGTCGCCGAAGTCGGTGTACCGGCCCTTCTCGCGCCGCGCGGTGACGATCGCCTCGACGACGTGGCCGCCGACGTTGCGGATCGCGTTGAGCCCGAACCGGACGTCGGTGCCCACCGGCGTGAAGTTCGCGTCGGACTCGTTGACGTCGGGCGGCAGCACCTTGATGCCCATCCGGCGGCACTCGTTGAGGTAGATCGCCGACTTGTCCTTGTCGTCCTTGGTCGACGTCAGCAGCGCGGCCATGTACTCGGCCGGGTAGTTCGCCTTGAGGTACGCCGTCCAGTAGGACACGAGCCCGTAGGCCGCGGAGTGCGCCTTGTTGAACGCGTAGTCGGAGAACGGGACCAGGATCTTCCACAGCGTGTCGACCGCGGCCATCGAGTAGCCGCGCTGGGTCATGCCGGCCGAGAAGTTCTCGAACTGCTTGTCCAGCTCGGACTTCTTCTTCTTGCCCATCGCGCGGCGAAGCAGGTCGGCCTGTCCCAGGGAGTAGCCGGCGAGCTTCTGCGCGATCGCCATCACCTGCTCCTGGTAGACGATCAGGCCGTAGGTCTCGCCGAGGACCTCCTGGAGCGGCCCGGCCAGCTCCGGGTGGATCGGCTCCACGGGCTCGCGGCCGGTCTTGCGTCGGGCGTACTTGTTGTGGGAGTCGGCGCCCATCGGCCCCGGGCGGTAGAGCGCACCGACCGCGGAGATGTCCTCGAAGGTGTCGGGGCGCATGCTCCGCAGCAGCGCGCGCATCGGGCCGCCGTCGAGCTGGAAGACGCCGAGGGTGTCCCCCCGCGCGAGCAACGCGTAGGTCGCCTCGTCCTTGAGCTCCAGCTCCTCGAGGACGACCTTCTCGCCACGGTTCGCCTCGATGTTCTTCAGGGCGTCGTCGAGGACCGTGAGGTTGCGCAGCCCCAGGAAGTCCATCTTGATGAGGCCGAGCGACTCGCACGTCGGGTAGTCGAACTGCGTGATGACCGCGCCGTCCTGCTCCCGCTTCATGATCGGGATGACGTCGATGAGCGGCTCGCTCGACATGATCACGCCCGCGGCGTGCACGCCCCACTGCCGCTTCAGCCCCTCGATGCCGATCGCGGTGTCGACGACGGTCTTGACGTCCTGCTCGGCCTCGTAGAGCGAGCGGAACTCCCCGCCCTCGCCGAACCGCGGATGGTTGGGGTCGAAGATCTGCTTGAGCGGGACGTCCTTGCCCATCACGGCGGCGGGCATCGCCTTGGTGATCCGGTCGCCCATGCCGTAGGGGTAGCCGAGGATGCGCGAGGAGTCCTTGACCGCCTGCTTCGCCTTGATCGTGCCGTAGGTGACGATCATCGACACCCGGTCGGAGCCGTACTTGTCCGAGACGTAGCGGATGACCTCACCACGACGACGCTCGTCGAAGTCGATGTCGAAGTCGGGCATCGAGACCCGGTCGGGGTTCAGGAACCGCTCGAAGAGCAGGCCGTGCTCGAGCGGGTCGAGGTCGGTGATCCGCATCGCATAGGCGGCGATCGAGCCCGCACCCGAGCCACGGCCGGGACCGACGCGGATGCCGTTCTCCTTGGCCCAGTTGATGAAGTCGGCGACGACGAGGAAGTAGCCCGGGAACCCCATCTGGGTGATCACGCCGACCTCGAAGTCCGCGCGCTTGCGTGCCTCGTCGGGGATGCCCTGCGGGTAGCGGTAGGCGAGCCCCTTCTCGACCTCCTTGACGAACCAGGAGTCCTCGGACTCGCCGACCGGCACCGGGAACCGGGGCATGTAGTTGGCGCTGGTGTTGAACTCGACGTTGCACCGCTCGGCGATCAGCAGCGTGTTGTCGCACGCCTCGGGGAGCCCGTTGCGGTCGGCCCACAGCTCGCGCATCTCCTCCGGCGACTTGACGTAGTAGCTGTCGCCGGAGAACTTGAACCGCTTCGGGTCCGACATCGTGCTGCCCGACGACACGCACAGCAGGTGCTCGTGCGCCTTGGCGTCCCCGGGGTTCACGTAGTGCGAGTCGTTGGTCGCGATGATCGGCAGCGACAGGTCCTTGGCGAGGCGGAGGAGCCCGTCGCGCACCTTGTTCTCGATCGCCAGGCCGTGGTCCATCAGCTCGAGGAAGTAGTTGTCGGGGCCGAGGATGTCGCGGAAGTCGGCCGCCGCCTGGCGCGCCATGTCGTACTTCCCGATGCGCAGCCAGGTCTGCACCTCGCCCGAGGGGCAGCCGGTCGTGCCGATGATGCCGTTGGCGTACTCCGCGAGGAGCTCGCGGTCCGCGCGCGGCTTGTAGAAGAACCCCTCGAGGGACGAACGGGACGAGAGGCGGAACAGGTTGTGCATGCCGGCGGTGGTCTCCGCCAGCAGTGTCATGTGGGTGTACGCGCCGCTGCCCGAGACGTCGTCGTTGCCGCCGTCGTTCCACCGCACCCGCTTGCGCTCGAACCGGGAGGTGTTCGGGGTGAAGTAGGCCTCCATGCCGATGATCGGCTTGACGCCGTGGGCCTTGGCCTTGGAGTAGAAGTCGAACGCACCGAACATGTTGCCGTGGTCGGTCATCGCGATCGCGTCCATGCCGAGCTCCGCCGTACGGGCGAACATGTCGTCGAGGCGGGCCGCGCCGTCGAGCATCGAGTACTCGGTGTGCACGTGCAGGTGCGCGAAGCCACCTTGCGACGATCCGTTCGCCAACCGGCTCACCTCCGGGCACAGCTCGTACAGGGTCAGGCTGGGAACGCCAGACCCTCTGGTCAACGGGGAAGAGCGTCAGCCTATGTCACCGACCATGCCAGCCGCCGCCGACACTCCTTCGTGGCAGGCTCTGGACCCATGTGGACCGAGGACACCCCGTGGCGCCTGTCGAGCGAGGTGAGCGCGGACCGTGAGGACGAGCTCACCGACCGGCTGGTCGAGCACAACAAGGCCCGGTCGGCCGCGATCGTCGAGCGGTTCCAGCCGGAGAACCTGCGGTCGACCCCGGTGCAGGCCTACGCCACCGGTGAGGACGGGTTCCTCCTGGGCGGCTGCGCCGGCCGGATGGAGCGGGTGTGGCACTGGCTGACGATCGACACGATGTGGGTGGCTCCGGAGCTGCGGGGACGTGGCCTCGGACGCGCCCTGCTCACCGCCGTCGAGGACCAGGCGCGCGGGCTCGGCTGCCGCTGGTCCGACGTCACGACGTTCGACTTCCAGGCGCCGGCGTTCTACGCCTCGGCCGGCTACGTGGAGTACGGGCGCAAGCTCGACTACCCGCCCGGTCACGTCAACCACCTGATGCGCAAGGACCTCTGAGCTCCAGCCGCCCGGACGCCCTGCTCTCACTCGAGTGCGTCGAGGCTTGCGCCGATGACCTCGTGCATGATCCTGCGGAGCCCGTCCTCGCCCAGCCCAGGCGCGTGGCGCGCCATCCTCGCGACGATCTCCGCCTCGCGGTCGGGATCCCTGCCGGCATGGCCGGGCACCGCCTTGAACCGCTGGATCGCTCCGGTGAGGGCCGACCGGCGGGCGAGCAGCACGGCCAGCTCGTCGTCGGTCTCGTCGACCTCGGCTCGCAGGTACGCCATCGGGTCGCGGCCCGGCCAGGCCATCCTGACGTCCGGGGCGCGCTCCTCGTTGGCGCTCCCGTCCGTGGTCTCGAGCTCGATCAGGCCGTGCCTGCGGTAGAACCGTCGCGCCGGCTCGTTGGACTCGAACACCCAGAGCGCGAAGCCACCCGGCCGCAGGGACTTCACCAGGTCCAGCAGGAGACCACCGACCCCCCTCCCGGCATGAGCGGGCACGACGTACAGCTGGTCCAGCCAGCTCGCGGTGAACCGGGCGTAGCCGACCGGCTCACCGTCGGTCTCGGCGACCCACGCCTCGCCGTCGTCCTCGGCGAGCCAAGCGGTCACCCAGGGCAGCACGTCCTCGTCGGGGTGCACCGACGGCGGCATGGGCGGCGTGGCGCCCTTGCGCGAGGCGAGGTGCACGGCCGCCAGCACCTCGGCGTCGCCGGCCGTTGCCGGCCGCAGCAGCACGTCCGGGTCGTCGGCAGTCCCGTCAGTCGAGGTCACGGATCACGTCCAGCGCGTGCTGCAGGTCCTCCGGGTAGTCCGACTCGTACTCGACGTACTCCCCGGACTCCGGGTGCTCGAAGCCCAGTCGTACGGCGTGCAGCCACTGCCTCACCAGGCCGAGCCGCTTGGCGAGCACCGGGTCCCCGCCGTAGAGCGGGTCGCCGACGCACGGGTGCTTCAGCGCCTGCATGTGCACGCGGATCTGGTGGGTCCGGCCGGTCTCGAGGTGGACCTCGAGCAGGCTGGCGAACCGGTGCGCCTCGAGCGTGTCGTAGTGCGTGACGCTGTGCTTGCCGTCGGACATCACCGCGAACTTGAAGTCGTGGCGCGGGTTGCGGCCGATCGGGGCGTCGATGGTGCCGCGGAGCGGGTCCGGGTGCCCCTGGACGAGCGCGTGGTAGGTCTTGTCGACCGACCGGTAGCGGAACGCGTTCTTGAGCCGCGAGTAGGCGTACTCCGACTTGGCGATCACCATCACGCCCGAGGTGCCCACGTCCAGCCGCTGCACGATGCCCTGCCGCTCCGAGGCGCCGCTCGTCGCGATCCGGAACCCGGCCGCGACGAGGTGGCCGACCACGGTCGGACCGGTCCATCCCGGGCTCGGGTGGACGGCCACGCCCACGGGCTTGTCGATCACCACGAGGGCGTCGTCGTCGTGGACGATCTTGATGCCTTCGACGATCTCCGGGACGATCGCGACCGGGTCGACCGCGGCCGGGATCGACACCTCGAGCATCGAACCGCCCGAGACCCGGTCGGACTTCGCCACCGGCCGCCCGTCGACGTCCACCAGACCGTCGGCGATGAGCTCTGCGGCCCGGCTCCTGGACAGGCCGAACATCCGGGCGATGGCGGAGTCGACCCGCTCGCCCGCGAGACCGTCGGGCACCGAGACCGTGCGTCGGTCGACGCCGGCCGGCTCCTGGCTGGTCATGGCCGCTCGGACGCCTGCTCGTCGCTGCTCCGCTCACCGGTGTGCGAGACGCCGCGGAACGCCTGCAGGATGATGACCACGGCGGCTGCGTTGATGCACATGTCGGCGATGTTGAAGACCGGCCAGTTCGGCAGCTGCAGGAAGTCGATGACGTGGCCGCGCAGGAAGCCCGGCTCACGGAAGATCCGGTCGGTCAGGTTGCCGAGCACCCCGCCGAGCAGGCAGCCGAGCCCCACCGCCCACAGCCGGTCGTTGAGACGGCGCGCGAGGAACAGCACCACGACGACCGCGGCCACGGCCACGAGCGAGAGCACCAGCGTGTACGACGTACCCGTGCTGAAGGCCGCGCCCGGGTTGCGGACCAGCGTGAGCTGGAGGACCTCACCGATCACCGGGACCGGCGGCTCGCCCTCGAGACGATCGACAGCCAGCACCTTCGTGCCGATGTCGAGCAGATAGGCCGTGGCAGCAACTCCGAAGAAGATGCCCAGAGGTCGACGGCTGGTGCGCTGGTCGGCGTCGCCGTGACTCAGCGACGCTCCTCCTTCTGCTTGCATGTCAGGCACAGTGTCGCACGGGGGAACGCCATCAACCGATTCTTGCCGATCGGCTGACCGCAGCTCTCGCAGACGCCGTAGGTGCCGTCCTCGATCCGCTCCAGTGCGTGCTCGGTCTGCGTGAGCATGTCGCGGGCGTTGTTGGCCAGGCTCATCTCGTGGTCCCGCTCGAACGTCGTCGAGCCCACGTCGGCCTGGTCGTTGCCCGCACCGTCGCCGGCGTCCCGCATCAGGTCGTCGAGCTCCCGCGCGGCCAGGTCGAGCTCACCGCGGAGCCGCTCCGCCTCGGTGGTCAGCTCGGCCTTGACCTCGTTCAGCTCCGACCGGGTCCAGGGGGTCTCGTCGGCCTTGACCGCCAGGGACGACGCGTGCTTGTCCGTGCGCGGCTGGGACGTCTTCGCGGGCGCCTTCTTCGCGGGCGTCTTCTCCGCCGCCTTCTGAGCGGGCGCCGCCTTCTTCGTCGTCGCCTTGACCGGTGCTGCCTTCTTCGTCGTCGCCTCGACCGGTGCTGCCTTCTTCGCCGGCGCCTTGGCCGGTGCAGCCTTCTTCGCCGAAGCCTTGGCCGGCGCCTTCTTGGCCGGCGCAGCCTTCTTCGCGGGTGCAGCCTTCTTCGCGGGTGCGGCCTTCTTCGCGGGTGCGGCCTTCTTCGCGGAGGCCGACTTCGCGGGAACAGGCTTCTTGGCCGGTGCAGCCTTCTTCGATGCGGCTGCCTTGGCAGGCGTCGACGTCTTCTTCGCCGGCGCGGTGGTCTTCTTCACGGCGGCCTTGGTGCCCTTGGCGGGCGCCTTCTTCGCGGGTGCAGCCTTCTTCGCGGGCGCCTTCTTCGCGCTCGACTGCTCCGTGTTCTTGGTGGGAGTCGCCTTCTTCACCGCAACAGCCTGCGTGTCGGCGGGCTTCTTGGACGGGGTCGCCTTCTTCGCTGCGCCGGCGGTCACGCGCTTGGCGACGGCGGCGGTCTTGCTTGCGAGCTTTCCGACGGTCGTACGAGCCATGCTGGGGAGCCCCCATGCTTGAGGTCCGGTGTCGCCCGCGCCGGTCAAGGCAGTCGAACAACCTGACGAATCGCGACGCATCGGCGTCGCTG
>CADCUK010000010.1 GCA_902805865.1 uncultured Nocardioidaceae bacterium
GGTGCTCCCGCAGTACAGCGGTGGCCTGGGCATTCTTGCGGGCGACCATCTCAAGGCCGCCAGCGACAACGGCGTACCGATCCTGGGTGTGGGGCTGCTGTACCGCCACGGCTACTTCCGCCAGTCGCTGTCCCGCGACGGGTGGCAGCAGGAGAGCTACCCGATCCTCGACCCCGACGAGCTCCCGATCTCGCTCCTTCGGCTGCCGGACCGGAGCGCGGCGAAGATCTCCGTCGGCATGCCCGATGGCGTCACCGCCGTCGCCCGCATCTGGGTGGCGAAGGTGGGCCGCGTCCCGCTGCTGCTGCTCGACACCGACGTCGAGGAGAACACCGGCGTCCTGCGCGACATCACCGACCGGCTGTACGGCGGCAACACCGAGCACCGGCTGCGCCAGGAGATGATGCTCGGCATCGGCGGCGTGCGGGCGATCCGTGCCTACTGCGAGCTGACCGGAGCCCCGGAGCCCGAGGTCTTCCACACCAACGAGGGGCACGCCGGCTTCCTGGGGCTCGAGCGCATCCGTGAGCTGACCGAGCTCAAGGGCCTGGACTTCGACTCCGCCGTCGAGGTGTCCCGCGCCGGCACCGTCTTCACCACCCACACACCCGTCCCGGCCGGGATCGACCGCTTCCCGCGCGAGCTCGTCGAGCAGTACTTCGGCGGGGAGAACGCGACCGAGGGCGTGCCTGTCGACAGGGTCCTGGCGCTCGGCGCCGAGACGTTCGAGGGCGGCGACCCGGCCGTCTTCAACATGGCGGTCATGGGGTTGCGGCTCGCGCAGCGCGCCAACGGCGTCTCCCAGCTGCACGGCCACGTGAGCCGCGGCATGTTCGGTGGTCTCTGGCCGTCGTTCGAGCCGGGCGAGCGCCCGATCAGCTCGATCACCAACGGCGTGCACGCAGCGACCTGGGTCGCGCGCGAGGTCTTCGACCTCGCCCGGGAGCAGGGCGTCCGTCCCGACGCGGGACCCACCGCCGATCCGGCCGAGGTGATCTTCCAGGCGGCCGACCGCGTGCCGGCCGAGAAGATCTGGGCGGTCAAGCGGCAGCTGCGTGAGCGGCTCGTGGTCGACGCCCGCCGTCGCCTGCGCGAGTCGTGGACCAACCGCGGCGCGAGCTCTGCGCGGCTGAAGTGGATCGACGGCGTCCTCGACCCCGACGTGCTGACGATCGGCTTCGCCCGCCGCGTGCCGTCGTACAAGCGGTTGACGCTGATGCTCCGCGACCCGGACCGGCTGAAGAGCATCCTGCTCCACCCCGAGCGCCCGGTGCAGCTGGTGATCGCGGGCAAGGCGCACCCGGCCGACGACGGCGGCAAACGGCTGATCCAGGAGATCGTGCGTTTCGCCGACGACCCCGAGGTGCGGCACCGGATCGTCTTCCTGCCGAACTACGACATCGGCATGGCGCAGCCGCTGTACCCCGGCTGCGACGTCTGGCTCAACAACCCGCTGCGTCCTTACGAGGCCTGCGGCACCTCCGGCATGAAGGCCGCTCTCAACGGCGGCCTCAACCTGTCGATCCTCGACGGCTGGTGGGACGAGTGGTTCGACGGCAACAACGGCTGGGCGATCCCGTCCGCCGACGGCGTCGACGACGAGGAGCACCGCGACGACCTCGAGTCGGCAGCGCTCTACGACCTCATCGAGAACGACGTGGCGCCGCGGTTCTACGACCACGACGAGAACGGCGTGCCGGACCGGTGGATCGCGATGGTGCGGCACACGTTGCGCTCGCTCGGGCCCAAGGTGCTGGCCGGCCGGATGGTGGAGGACTACGTCAACAATCTCTACGCACCCGCGGCGCAGTCCTCCCGCACGCTCAACGGCAGCTACGCCGGCGCCCAGGAGCTGGCGGTGTGGAAGAAGCGCACCGTCGGCGGCTGGCCCGGTGTCCGGGTCGACCACGTGGACTCGGGCGGTCTCGGCGACACCCCGGAGGTCGGGGCGACGATGTCGGTGCACGCCTTCGTGTCGCTGGGTGACCTCGGCCCCGACGACGTCGACGTCCAGGTCGTGCACGGACGCGTGCGGGAGGAGCAGGACGACCTCGTCGACGCGTCGGTCTCCTCGCTGAAGCTGGTCGAGTCCTACGAGGCCAACCGGCACAGGTACGACGGCAGTGTCACGCTGACCACGACCGGCTCCTTCGGCTACACCGTCCGGGTGGTGCCGCGGCACCAGCACCTGGCATCGGTCGCCGAGCTCGGTCTCGTCGCGCTGCCTGCGTCGACCTGACGGACCCCTCGCTGCGCGCCGGCTCGGTCAGAGCTGGCGCAGCAGCACCACGGCGTGCGCGCCGAGCGTGAGCTCCGACCCGGCCGTCACCTTGTCACCCACCTGGTGCGCGTCGTCGGTGCTCAGCACGACCTCGCCGTTCGAGATCCACTCGTTCTGCGGCAGCCGGAGCAGTCGGCCGTCGTCATGGGCGTTGAGCCACAGCAGGAACGACCTGTCCCGCATCTGCTTGCCGCGCGGACCGGGTGAGCGCAGCGGGTCGCCCGACACGAACATCCCGAGCACGTGCAGCTGGTCGTCGTACCAGTCGTCGGTGGTCATCTCGCGGCCGTCCGGGTGGATCCACGCCAGGTCCTTGGGGCCGCCGGGGATGGTCGGCGTGCCGGCGAAGTGGTGCCGCTGGCACAGCGCCGGGTGCTCGCGCCGCAGCCGCAGCGCCGCCCGGGTCAGCGCGTGCACGTCGTCCCAGGCGCGGTCCGGCGACCAGTCGACCCAGGAGACCTCGTTGTCCTGGCAGTAGGCGTTGTTGTTGCCCCGCTGGGTCCGCCCACGCTCGTCGCCGGCGGTGATCATCGGCGCCCCGCTCGACAGGCACAGCGTCGCCATCAGGTTCGCCACCTGCCGCCGGCGCAGCGCCACCACGGCCTGGTCGCTTGTCTCGCCCTCGACGCCGTGGTTCCACGAGCGGTTGTCGTCGGTGCCGTCGCGGTTCTGCTCGCCGTTCGCGGCGTTGTGCTTGTGGTTGTAGGACACCAGGTCCCGCAGGGTGAACCCGTCGTGGGCGGTCACGAAGTTCACCGAGGCGTACGGCGACCGGCCGTCGTCGGCGTACAGGTCGGCGGACCCGGTCAGCCGGGAGGCGACGTCACGGACCCCGGTGCTCGATCCGCGCCAGAAGTCCCGC
>CADCUK010000011.1 GCA_902805865.1 uncultured Nocardioidaceae bacterium
GAGCACCTTGGCGCGGTTGCGCACGATCCCGGGGTCGCCCATCAGCCGCTCGACGTCGTCGGGGCCGAACTCGGCCACCGCTTCAGTGGTCTCCGGGATGGGCTCCACGGCACAGCCTGCTTCCAGCTAGAGGGTCATCCGCTCTGACAGCGAGGGGCTGCCGCCCACCATGTCTGCTCGGTGCAGCACGGCGAGTGATCGGTGCAGCAGCCGTGCTGGTGCCGAGAGGGCCTGACACGGCAATCCTGACGTCGACGACTGACGAGGCGTGCGTACCCGTGGCCGGCGGCTCCTATGCTCTTCGTCCTTGCTGCCTGGGACGAGATGGAGCAACGGTCCGCCTTGGACGTCCGGGAAGCCGTCGTCGTGACCCGGGTCGAGGTGTGGACACATCGTGGCCACCTGAGGGGGTACGAGCCGGTATGACGAACGGAACCCAGGACTCCGAGGACCAGCGCGACACGGACCAGGACGCCGAACCGCCCACCCCGGACGGGCAGGAGCCCGACACCGACCAGCTGCAGCCGGATTCGGAGCCGGCCAGTCACCCCGATCCTGAGCCTGGAGGCTGACCGCAGCCCACCTAGGCTTCGGGGCATGCGTCTGCACCTGCTCCGCCACGGCCAGACCTACGCGAACGTCGCCGGTGCGCTGGACACCGCCCACCCCGGTCTGGAGCTCACCGACCTCGGTCAGCGGCAGGCGCGGGCCTCGGCCAAGTCCCTGGCCGAGGCCGGCATCGACGCCATCGCCATCTCCACGTTGACGCGCACCCGTCAGACCGCCGCTCCGCTGGCCACCGACCTCGTCCTGTCGCCGAGCGAGCACGACGGGCTGCGCGAGATCGCGGCCGGCGACTTCGAGATGCGGACCGACGAGGCCTCGGTCCGGGGGTACCTCGAGACGATCGGCGCCTGGCTCGACGGTGACCTCCTCCGCGAGATGCCGGGCGGTGAGAGCGGAGCGGCCTTCCTCGAGAGGTACGACGCCGCGATCTCCGAGCTCTGCCGCCGCACCACCGCCAGTGCCCTCGTCGTCAGCCACGGGGCTGCGATCCGGACCTGGGTCACCCACCGGGCGACCGGGGAGCACGCTCCCGCCCACGAGGGCCTCCACAACACCGGCTGCATCACGCTGGACGGCGACCCGCAGGGCGGCTGGGTGATCGCGTCATGGCAGCGCGAGCCGATCGGTGGCGCCTGGCTCGACGACGAGGCCGCTCCGGACCCCACCGGCGACGAGCTGGAGGCCCCTCAGTCCTCGGGGTCGTAACCGAGGTTGGGCGAGAGCCAGCGCTCGGCGGTCGAGAGGTCCCAGCCCTTGCGCCCGGCGTAGTCGGCGACCTGGTCGCGTCCGAGCCGCCCCACGACGAAGTACTGCGACTGCGGGTGGGAGAAGTACCAGCCGCTGACCGACGCACCGGGCCACATCGCCATCGACTCCGTCAGCTCGATGCCGATCTTGTCCACCCCGAGGAGCTCCCAGAGGGTGGACTTCTCGGTGTGCTCCGGGCACGCCGGGTAGCCGGGAGCGGGACGGATCCCGACGTACTTCTCGCGGATCAGGTCCTCGTTGTCGAGGTCCTCGTCCGGCTCGTGCCCCCAGAACTCGGTCCGGACGCGCTGGTGCAGGCGCTCGGCGAAGGCCTCGGCCAGCCGGTCGGCCAGCGACTCCAGCAGGATCGCCGAGTAGTCGTCGTGGTCCTGCTTGAACTCCATGATCTTGTCCGTGCTGCCCAACCCGGCCGTGACCGCGAAGCCGCCGACGTAGTCGGCGACACCGGTCTGGGCCGGCGCGACGAAGTCGGCGAGCGACCGGTTGGGGATGCCGTCACGGTGCTGCCCCTGCTGGCGGAGGTGGTGCAGCGTGGTGAGCACCTCGGTGCGCGACTCGTCGGTGTAGACCAGCGTGTCGTCGCCGTACGCCGCAGCCGGGAAGAACCCGATGACGCCGTTGGCGGTCAGCCATCTCTCCTCGATGATCGTGTCGAGCATGACCTGCGCGTCGTCGTAGAGCTTGCGCGCGGTCTCGCCCGCGGTCGGGCTGTTGAGGAGGTCGGGGAACTTGCCCTTCATCTCCCACGCGTTGAAGAAGGGCTGCCAGTCGATGTAGTCGCGGAGCTCCGCGACGTCGTAGCCCTCGAAGATCTGCACCCCGAGCGAACGCGGGGCAGGCGGGGCGTAGCCATCCCACTCGATGGGAGTGCGGTTGGCCCGTGCCGCCTCCAGGGACAGCATCGGCCGGTCGTTCTTTCCTGCGTGCCGCTCCCGCAGCGAGTCGTAGTCGCTCTTGACGTCCGCCATGAGCGACGGGCGCAGGTCGTCGCTGAGCAGGGCGGCCGCGGTCGGCACGGACCTGGAGGCGTCCTTGACCCAGATGACCGGGCCGTCGTACTTCCGGTCGACCTTGACAGCAGTGTGCGCGCGCGAGGTGGTGGCGCCGCCGATCATCAGCGGGATGGTCATGCCGGTGCGCTGCATCTCGCCGGCGAAGTGCACCATCTCGTCGAGGGACGGGGTGATCAGGCCGGACAGCCCGATGATGTCCGCATCGTGCTCGGCGGCGGCATCGAGGATCTTCTGCGCGGGCACCATGACACCGAGGTCGATGACCTCGTAGTTGTTGCACTGCAGCACGACGCCGACGATGTTCTTGCCGATGTCGTGGACGTCGCCCTTGACCGTCGCCATCACGATCGTGCCGTTCTTGGTCTCCGCGTCACCAGGTTGCTTCTCCGCCTCGATGAACGGCAGGAGGTAGGCCACGGCCTTCTTCATGACACGCGCGCTCTTGACGACCTGGGGGAGGAACATCTTGCCCGCGCCGAACAGGTCGCCCACGACGTTCATGCCGTCCATGAGGGGTCCTTCGATCACCTCGATGGGGCGGCCGCCGGCCGTCGCGATCTCGGCGCGGAGCTCCTCGGTGTCCTCGGTGACGTGCGCGTCGATCCCCTTGACCAGGGCGTGGGTGATGCGTTCGCGGATCGGCAGCGAGCGCCACTCGGCGGCCGCCTTCTCCTCCACGGCGTCGGTCTGGCGATACTTCTCGGCGATCTCCAGCAGCCGCTCGGTCGCCGCCAGCGGGTCTTCGAGGCGGTTCAGGACCAC
>CADCUK010000012.1 GCA_902805865.1 uncultured Nocardioidaceae bacterium
GTGGTCGTATTCGGTATTAGCTTCGGTTTCCCGGAGTTATCCCGATGTGATGGGCAGATTGCTCACGTGTTACTCACCCGTTCGCCGCTCGTGTACCCCCGAAGGGGCCTTACCGCTCGACTTGCATGTGTTAAGCACGCCGCCAGCGTTCGTCCTGAGCCAGGATCAAACTCTCCGTTGAATTCTGTTGACGTCGGTCTTGCGACCTTCATCGACTTCTTGGAGTATCCCGGCAAGAGTTGGTCCCACCGAAGTGGAACCGTCTTACCAAAGGAACCGTCTGCAAACATCGAAGAACCAGCGAAGCTGGACTTCGTAGCCTGCCGACGGGGCGTTTCAAATTAATTCGTCGACTTTTGGCACACTGTTGAGTTCTCAAGGATCAAGCGCGCACCGCAGTCCGGCCTCTCGGCCTTGCTGGGGGGCAACCTGGTCAAACTTACCGGTCTGTCACTGGCCCGTCAACTCGGGGCTGGTGGCCTTCCGGCCTCCGACACGTCTGTTCCGCCGGCTTGAGCCGAGGCCGCTTGAGCGCGCACTCGTCTCGCCTCGGTTGAGGAAAGAGTGAAGGGGTTTCGCCTCGGGGCCGGCCGCCCGGCTCGAGGCCTTGCGTCCCGCCGCTCCCTGGCGACAGAGAAAACATTACGGGCGGCCCAGCAACGAGTCAAATCGGTTAAACGTGGCCCCGCTCACAGGCCGGTCGCGCGCACGAGGAGGTCGTCCGGCAGCCCCTCCAGGGACGGGCAGCCGACGAGCCGGAGCGCCTCGGTCAGCTCGCTCGCGAGCTCCTGGAGGACCCTTCCGACCCCCTCGGAGCCGTCGGCGGCCAGGGCGAACAACGCCGGCCGGCCGAGGAAGGCCGCCCTCGCCCCGAGGGCAGCAGCCACCAGCGCATCGGTGCCTCGACGGACTCCCCCGTCGACGTACACCTCGGCCGCTCCGGCCACCTCCGCGCAGATCGCGGGAAGGGCGTCGGCGGTGGGGACCACGCGGTCCAGCTGGCGGCCACCGTGGTTCGAGACCCACACGGCCGCGGCGCCCGCATCCACGCACCTCCGCGCGTCCGCCGGGTGGAGGACACCTTTGACGACCACCGGCAGCTCGCACTGGCCCGCCAGCCAGGCGATGTCGTGCGGCCCGAGGTCAGTCGCCTTGTCGGCGGCGGCCAGAGGCGTGGTGGTCTCCGTGAAGTTCGAGCGGACCCAGCCCGGGTCGGTGACCTCCCAGACGGTCCGCTCACCGGCGTACTTGCCGGCCACGACCGGTGTGTCCGCGGTCAGCACGATGGCACGCGCCCCGGCGTCGGCGGCGCGCTCGATGACGGGCACGGTCGCCGACCGGTCGGCGGTGACGTAGATCTGCAGCCACCACGGCGCCCCCACCGCGCCGATGTCCGCGAACGACGTCCCGGCGTTGCTCGAGACGACCACGAGCGAGCCGCAGGCCTGCGCTGCCCGGGCCATCGCGACCTCGCCCTCGGGATGCGCCGCCCGCTGCAGGGTGGACGGGGCGATCGCGAACGGTGAGCTGACCTCGGTGCCGAGGAGCGTGGTGGTGAGGTCCACGTCGGTGACGTCGCGCAGCACGCGGGGCAGGAAGCGGAACCGGTCCCAGGCCGGTGCCGCCTCCGCGGCCGCCACCCCGTCGCCAGCGCCCTGGTCGAAGTAGAGGAACACCTCCTCGGGGAGCCGCTCGCGAGCCAGCTCCCGAACGGCGTCGACGTAGCGTCCCGGCATCGCTGCCCTCACACCAGCCGGACGCCGGCGAAGCTCTTCTTGCCCCGGCGCAGGACCAGCCAGCCGTCACCGACCACGTCCGCGGCGGTGGGACGGTGGTCGGGGTCGGCGACCCGCTCGTTGTTCAGGTACGCGCCTCCCTCGGTGACCGTGCGACGCGCTGCCTTGCGGCTCTCCGACAGCCCGGCCGCCACCAGGAGGTCGACGATCGTGGGCAGCTCCTCACCCGTCGGCACCTCGCCCCCTCCGGCCTCCTGCAGCGCCGCGCCCAGCGTCGCCGGGTCCAGCGACTGCAGGTCGCCGCCGCCGAACAGCGCAGCGGACGCGGCCTTGATCCGCTCGGTCTCGTCCGTGCCGTGGACGAAGGAGGTCACCTCCTCGGCGAGCCGCTTCTGGCCGGCGCGCAGGAAGGGCTTCTCCTCGGTCTGCTGCTCGAGCTCCACGATCTCCTCGTGGTCCAGGAACGTGAAGATCCGCAGCAGCTCACCGACCTTGACGTCCTCGACGTTGAGCCAGAACTGGTAGAAGGCGTACGGCGACATCATCCCGGCGTCCAACCACAGGGCGCCGCCCTCGCTCTTGCCGTACTTCGTCCCGTCGGCCTTGGTGACGAGCGGCGTGGCGAAGGCATGGGCCAGGCGGCCGGTGACCCGGCGGATCAGCTCGACACCGCCGGTGAGGTTCCCCCACTGGTCGCTGCCGCCGAACTGCAGCCGTACGTCGTGGCTGCGGAACAGCTCGAGGAAGTCCATCGACTGGAGGAGCACGTAGCTGAACTCGGTGTAGCTGATGCCGGTCTCCAGCCGCGACCTCACCACCTCACGGGCCAGCATGCGGTTGACCGGGAAGTGCTTGCCGATGTCGCGCAGGAACTCGATGGCGGACATCTTCGAGGTCCAGTCGTAGTTGTTCACCATCGTCGCGGCGTTGTCGCCGTCGAACGACAGGAAGGGCTCGATCTGCCGCTGCACCCTCCCCACCCACTCGTGGACGGTGTCCACGGGGTTCATGGTCCGCTCGCCGGACTGTCGCGGGTCGCCGATCAGCCCGGTCGCACCGCCGACCAGGAGGAAGGGCACGTGCCCGGCGTCCTGGAGCCGGCGCGCGGTGATGACCTGGACGAGGTTGCCCAGGTGGAGGCTCGGAGCGGTGGGGTCGAAGCCGACGTAGAAGCGCACCGGTCCCTCGTCCATCTCGGCGCGGAGCGCGTCGAGGTCCGTCGAGTGCGCGAGGAGTCCGCGCCACTCGAGGTCGTCGAGGATGTGCAGCCGGTCAGCCACGGGGTTCCAGCTCCTGTCGGGTCGTGGTGCTCGTGTCTACTGCGGGTCGTCGTCGGGCCAAGCCTGCCCCATGCCCGGCTGGGCCGGCGACACGACCACCCGGTCGGCCGCGGACCGGTCGAGCCCTTGGTCGCGCTCCCGGAGCCGGGTGGCGACGGCGCGTCGGTGCTCGACGCTCTGGTTGCCGCCGTACTTCATCTTCGCCAGCACCTCGCGGACGTCGACCCGGATGCCCCGGATCCCGCGGAGCAGCCGGCCGTCCGGCCCGTCGCCGGTCGGCGGCCGGCGCTCCGAGCCGGGCGGCTCCATGTGGGAGAGCTGGGCGCGGAGGATCGCCGCCTTGGCCTCCGGGTCGTCGACGACGTCGGCCCGGCCGCGAAGCTGCACGGCGGTGTAGTAGCTGGTCGGCACCCCGAGCTCGGGTGGCGTCCCCTCGTCGGCGTTCCACTCCGCCTCCACGTAGGCGTAGTCCAGGGCCACGGTCAGGACGACCGCGGGATCCGCCTCGAGCGCCTTCCAGACGGGGTTCGGCCGCGCGAGGTGCAGCAGGACGGTCCGGTCCCCGTCGAAGGTGAAGTGCGTCGGTACGACGACCGGGTAGCCGTCGACCAGGCCGGCGGTCACGATCTGCCCGAAGGTGGGCCCGGTCAGCAGCTCGGGCCAGCGCTCGGGGGCGACCGCGTCCCACGGGTGGATCAGCACGTCAGTCCTTCCCCAACGGCTTGGGGCGCGGCCGGCGGGGAGCGGCGGGCCGGTACGTGGACACCGTCGGCTCCCCCGCAAGCCAGAACCTCCAGGGCCGGTCCGCCGCCTCGCGCAGCCCGACCCGCGGGCCGTGCTCGACCTCGTGCGTGGGCGGCGGCTCGGTGAGCTGCAGCGTCAGGTCACCGGCCGACAGGTCGGTGCCGTTGTGGGCCCCGGCGATGCCGAGCGCGGTGCAGAGCCGAGCAGGCCCGCGGGCGAGGTCGCGGTCGCTCGAGCGCGGCCGGCGGGCACGGGCCAGCTCGATCCCCTCGACCACCTCACCGGCCCGCAGGAGCACCGCCGCTGCGGTCCCCTCGGTGCCGACCACGACGTTGCAGCAGTAGTGCATGCCGTAGGTGAAGTACACGTACAGGAAGCCGGCGGAGCCGAACATCACCTCGTTGCGACGGGTGGCTCCCCGGTAGGCGTGCGAGCCCGGGTCGTCGGCGCCGGCGTACGCCTCGACCTCGGTGAGCCGCAGCGCGACGACGCCGTCGGGGGTGGCGTGCCGCAGGACCGAGCCGAGCATCGTGGGTGCGACCTCGACGGCCGGCCCGGCCAGCCGCCCCGGCCACGGCGTTTCAGGCGAGCCAGTCACGGTGTGCTGCCACCACGGCGCGAAGCTCGTCCAGCTGCTCGGCAACCCGTGCGGGCGCCGTGCCGCCCCGGCCGTCGCGGCTGGCGACCGAGCCTTCGGCGGTGAGCACCTCGCGAACGCCCGGGGTGAGCCGCTCGTCGATCGCGGCGAACTCCTCGTCGCTGAGCTCGTGCAGCTCGATGCCGCGCTCCTCGCACACCCGCACGCAGGCTCCGGCCAGCTCGTGGGCGACCCGGAACGGCACCCCCTCCCGGACCAGCCACTCGGCGATGTCGGTGGCGAGGGAGAAGCCCTGCGGCGCCAGCTCGGCCATCCGCGCGGTGTCGAAGCGGAGGGTGGCCATCTGGCCGGCGAAGGCAGGGAGCAGCACCTCGAGGGTGTCGACGGAGTCGAAGACCGGCTCCTTGTCCTCCTGCAGGTCGCGGTTGTAGGCCAACGGGAGGGCCTTCAGCGTGGCCAGCAGCCCCGCGACGTTGCCGATCAGCCGCCCGGACTTGCCGCGCGCCAGCTCGGCGATGTCGGGGTTCTTCTTCTGCGGCATGATGCTCGACCCTGTCGAGAAGCCGTCGTCGAGCCGGGCGAAGCCGAACTCCTTCGTCGCCCAGAGGATGACCTCCTCCGCCTGACGCGAGACGTTGACGCCGATCATCGCCAGCACGAACGCGAGCTCCGCGACGAAGTCCCGTGAGGCCGTCCCGTCGATGCTGTTGGCGCTCGAGCCGGTGAAGCCGAGGTCGTGCGCGACGGCGACGGGGTCGAGGCCGAGGCTCGAGCCGGCGAGCGCCCCCGAGCCGTACGGCGAGTCCTCGGACACCCGGTCGTCCCAGTCCCGGATCCGTCCGACGTCGCGCACCAGGGGCCAGCCGTGCGCCATCAGGTGGTGCGACAGCAGCACCGGCTGCGCGTGCTGGAGGTGCGTGCGCCCCGGCATGATCGCGCCGAGGTGGCGCTCGGACTGGTCGGCGAGGGCGTCGACGAGGTCGAGGACGAGGCTCGCGACGGTCCGGGCGTGGTCGCGCAGGTAGAGGCGGAACAGCGTGGCGATCTGGTCGTTGCGGCTCCGCCCGGCCCGCAGCTTGCCACCGAGCTCAGGACCCAGCAGCTCGACGAGTCCGCGTTCGAGGGCGCCGTGCACGTCCTCGTCCGAGGGCTGCGCGACGAACTCCCCCGCCAGCACCCGGCGGTCCAGCTCGGCGATGCCCTCGAGCAGCCGCGTGAGCTCGTCCTCGGTGAGCAGCCCTGCGCCGTGGAGGACCCGGGCGTGGGCCCGCGAGCCCGCGAGGTCGTACGACGCCAGCCGCCAGTCGAAGTGGGTCGACCGGGACAGCGCCTCGAGCTCGGGGCTCGGTCCGTCGGCGAACCGCCCGCCCCACAGCTTCCCTGCGGAGGTCGGGCCAGAGGTGTCGCCAGTCGTCATGTCTGCCTTTCTCTCATCCGCCGAGTCGGCGCGTCCTGCCATCACATCACCGTCGACCCGGCGCGTCCTGCCCGCCCCGGTGACAGGACGCGCCGGGTCGGCGCCGTTCGAGGGGCGGGACGCGCCGGGTCGGCGCCGTTCGAGGGGCGGGACGCGCCGGGTCGGCGCCGTTCGAGGGGCAGGACGCGCCGGGTCGTCAGTCGGTGCCGGACTCCATCGCGGCGTGGTCGAGGGCCTCCTCGTCGAGGTCCGCCTCCGACGCCGAGTTGGCCGTGATCGTGTCGAAGCCACCGGTGGGCAGGGCGCCGAGGAGGACACCGTTCTCGACGAGCACCTGCCCCTGGTCGAGCGGCTGCTCGGCGTACAGCTCCAGCATGGCGCGGGAGTCGGCGATGTCGAGGTTGCGCATGGTCAGCTGCCCGATCCGGTCGGTGGGACCGAAGGCGGCGTTGTCGGTGCGCTCCATCGACAGCTTGTCCGGGTGGTAGGAGAAGTGCGGCCCCTCGGTGTGCAGGATCGTGTAGTCCTCACCGCGCCGCAGCCGGAGCACGACCTCACCGGTCACGACCGAGGCGACCCAGCGCTGCAGGGACTCGCGGAGCATCAGCGCCTGCGGGTCGAGCCACCGTCCTTCGTAGAGCAGCCGCCCCAGCCGGCGGCCCGTCGCGTGGTAGTTCTCGATCGTGTCCTCGTTGTGGATCGCGTTGAGCAGCCGCTCGTAGGCGATGAAGAGCAGCGCCAGCCCCGGCGCCTCGTAGATGCCGCGCGACTTCGCCTCGATGATCCGGTTCTCGATCTGGTCGGACATGCCCAGCCCGTGGCGACCGCCGATGGCGTTGGCCTCGAGGACCATGGCCACCGGGTCGTCGTACCTCATGCCGTTGATCGCGACCGGACGACCGGCCTCGAACCGGATCGTCACGTCCTCGGGCTCGATCGCCACCGCGGGGTCCCAGAACTTCACGCCCATGATCGGCTGGACGGTCTCCAGCGACACGTCGAGGTGCTCGAGGGTCTTCGCCTCGTGGGTGGCGCCCCAGATGTTGGCGTCGGTGGAGTACGCCTTCTCCTTGCTGTCCCGGTAGGGCAGGTCGCGCTCGGTGAGCCACTGGCTCATCTCGGTGCGGCCACCCAGCTCGTGCACGAAGTCCGCGTCGAGCCAGGGCTTGTAGATGCGCAGCGAAGGGTTGGCCATCAGGCCGTAGCGGTAGAACCGCTCGATGTCGTTGCCCTTGAACGTCGACCCGTCACCCCAGATGTCGACGCCGTCCTCGTGCATCGCGCGGACGAGCAGGGTGCCGGTCACGGCACGGCCGAGCGGCGTGGTGTTGAAGTAGGCACGGCCGGCGCTGCGGAGGTGGAAGGCCCCGCAGGCGATCGCGGCGAGCCCCTCCTCGACCAGCTGCGGCTTGCAGTCGACGGCGCGGGAGATCTCGGCACCGTAGGCCAGGGCCCGGTCGGGCACGCTGGGGATGTCCGGCTCGTCGTACTGCCCGAGGTCGGCGGTGTAGGTGCACGGCACGGCGCCCTTCTCGCGCATCCACGCCACGGCGACCGAGGTGTCGAGCCCGCCGCTGAAGGCGATGCCGACGCGCTCGCCGGCCGGCAGGGAGGTGAGGACCTTGCTCACGGCATGTCTTCCTTCGTGGTGGAGTCGGGGTGGAGGTGCCGGTCGGCCAGGGCGGTGAACCGTCGGGCCACTGCATCGCCGCCGTCGGGGTCGGCGACGATGACCAGCACCGTGTCGTCGCCGGCGATGCTGCCGAGCACGCCGTGCAGCCCGGCCTTGTCGATGGCCGACCCCAGGAGCGGAGCAGCGCCCGGCGGCGTGCGGAGCACGACCAGGTTCGCACTCGCCTGGGCGGAGACGAGGAAGTCGGTGCAGAACCGGGCCAGCCGCGCTTCCGAGGCGCCGGTCTCCGGGGCGGCGCGGGGGGTGCGGTCCCCGCCCTCGGCCGGTACGGCGTAGACGAGCACGCCGCCCTCGGCCCGGACCTTCACCGCGTCGAGCTCGACGAGGTCCCTCGACAAGGTGGCCTGGGTGACGTGCAGCCCTGCCTGGGCGAGCCGCTCCCCCAGCTCGGTCTGCGACCGCACCGGATGGCGGGTCAGCAGCTCGACGATCAGCTGCTGCCGCGCGCCCTTCGTGGCCGGGATGGTCGGCGTGGTCGCCTTGGTCGGCGTCGACCTTGCCGCCGACGGGGAGCTCACGACGTCGCCCCGTCGCTGTAGGCGTCCTCGAGGATTTCTGGCCACGCGGACAAGAAGTCGTCGACCTGACCGTCGGTGAGCACCAGCGGCGGCGCCAGCCGGATCCGTTCCGGAGTGCAGGCGTTGACGATGAAGCCACGTGCCTGGGCCGCGTCGGCCACCGCCGCAGCCCTGGGCGAGTCGAGGTCGAGCCCGACCAGCAACCCCTGGGCGCGTACGCCGGTCACGTGGCTGTGCCGCAACCCCTCGGACAAAGTCGCCCCCAACGTGGTGGCGCGCTCGAGGAGACCCTCGTCCTCGATGGTGCGGATGACCGCGAGTGCGGCGGCTGCCGCGACCGGGTTCCCGCCGAAGGTGGTGCCGTGGTTGCCGGGCTGCAGCAGGGAGCCGGCCTCGCCCACGCCGATGCAGGCACCGACGGGGATGCCGCCCCCGAGCCCCTTGGCGACCGTGACCACGTCGGGAACGACGCCGGTGGCGGTGTGGGCGAACCAGGCACCGGTGCGGCCGATCCCGGTCTGCACCTCGTCGAGCCAGAGCAGGGCGCCGTGGTCGTGGGCGACCCGGCGGGCGGCGGCGAGGTAGCCGTCCGGCGGGACGACGACTCCGGCCTCCCCCTGCACCGGCTCGAGCACGACCGCGGCGGTCCGGTCGGTGACCGCCTTCTCGAGAGCGGCCACGTCGCCGTACGGGACGAAGGTGACGTCACCGGGCAGCGGTTCGAACGGCTCCCGGTAGGCGGCCTTGGCGGTGAGCGCGAGGGAACCCATCGTGCGCCCGTGGAAGGCGCCCTCAGCGGCGACCAGGTGGGTGCGACCGGTCCGCCGGGTGAGCTTCAGCGCGGCCTCGTTGGCCTCGGTCCCCGAGTTCGTGAAGAACACGTGGCCCGGGTGGCCCAGCAGCGAGAGCAGCCGCTCGGCGAGCTCGACCTGCGGCTCGGTGGCGAAGAAGTTCGACACGTGGCCGAGCGTCCGCAGCTGTGCGGTCACCGCGTCGACCAGGGCCGGGTGGCCGTGGCCGAGTGCGTTGACCGCGATGCCGCCGAGCAGGTCGAGGTAGCGGTTGCCCTGGTCGTCCCAGACGTAGGCACCCTCGCCCCTGGTGAGCACGAGCTTCGGTGGGCCGAAGGTGTTCATGACGGCGTCGGCGTACCGCGCCCCGAGGTCGCTCATGCCGGCACCTCCGAGGCTGCCGTCGGGTCGGCGGTGGTGCTGGTCCGGTACATCGCCGTCCTGATCTTCGTCGGCACACCGGGCAGCACCTGGGTGCCGACCCCCTCGTCGGTGAAGATCTCGAGCAGCACCGCGTGCGGCTCGCGCCCGTCGATGACGGTGGCCCGCGGGACCCCGTTGCTCACCGCCGACAGGCAGGCGCCCATCTTGGGCACCATCCCGCTCGACAACGTCGGCATCAGCTCGGCGAGCGACTCGGGGCTGATCTCTCCGATGACGTCGTCGGAGTCGGGCCAGTCGCGGTAGAGCCCTTCGACGTCGGTGAGCACGAGGAGCTTCTCCGCACCGAGGGCGATCGCAAGTGCCGCCGCGGCGGTGTCGGCGTTGACGTTGTGCGCGGCCCCGTCGACGTCCGGGGCGACCGAGGAGATGACCGGGATGCGACCGGCCTCGACCAGGTCGAGCACCGCCTCCGGACGCACCGACGTCACCTCGCCCACCAGTCCGAGGTCCACCTCCTCCCCGTCGACGACCGTGTTCGTGCGCGTCGCGGTGAACAGCCCGGCGTCCTCGCCGGAGAGCCCCACGGCGAGCGGGCCGTGCTCGTTGAGCAGCCCGACGAGCTCGCGCTGCACCTTGCCGACCAGCACCATCCGGACGACGTCCATGGCCTCCTCGGTGGTGACCCGCAGCCCGCCGCGGAACTCCGACTCGATGCCCAGCCGGTCCAGCATCGAGGAGATCTGCGGTCCGCCGCCGTGCACGACGACCGGCTTGAAGCCGGCGTAGCGGAGGAACACGATGTCCTCGGCGAAGGCACGCTTGAGCGCGTCGTCGGTCATCGCGTTGCCGCCGTACTTCACGACGATGACCTTGCCGTGGTAGCGCATCAGCCACGGCAGCGCGTCGGCCAGCGTCGCCGCCTTGGTGGTGGCGCGCTTCCACTTGTCGTCGTGGTCGTCCTGCTCGTTCACGCTGCTCCTCTGTCCCCGGCTCAGCTGCTGTACGCGGAGTTCTCGTGCACGTAGGCGTGCGTCAGGTCGTTGGTCCACAAGGTCGCCTGCGCCGGGCCCGCCTTGAGGTCGACGGTGACCGTCACCTCGCGGCCGGTCAGGTCCACCGACTCCGGCGGCTCGTGCGGCGCCGAGCCGCGGCACACCCACACGTCGTTCATCGCCACGTCGAGGTCGGCGGGGTCGAAGCGGGCCTGGGTGGTGCCGATGCTGGCCAGCACCCGGCCCCAGTTCGGGTCCTTGCCGAACACCGCGGCCTTGAACAGGTTGCTGCGGGCGATGCTGCGGCCGACCTCGACCGCCTCGTCCTCGGTGGCGGCGTTCAGCACGGTGATCGCGATCTGGTGCTCGGAGCCCTCGGCGTCGGCGAGCAGCTGCATCGCGAGGTCGGTGCACGCCTCGGTCACGGCGTCCGCCAGCTCGGCGGGCTCCGGGGTGATCCCGCTCGCACCGCTGGCGAGCAGGGTGACCGTGTCGTTGGTGGACATGCAGCCGTCGCTGTCGAGCCGGTCAAAGGAAACTCTCGTCGCGGTCCGCAACGCCTTGTCCGCCTCCGTTGCCGGCACCACGGCGTCCGTGGTGAGCACGACCAGCATCGTGGCCAGCTGGGGCGCGAGCATCCCGGCACCCTTGGCCATCCCGCCGACCGACCAGCCGTCGCGGGAGACGACGACCTGCTTGCTCACCGAGTCGGTGGTCATGATCGCCTCGGCGGCGTCCGCCCCACCGTCGGAGGCCAGGACCGCGGTCGCCGCGTCCACCCCGTCGAGGAGGTGTTGGCGCGGGTTGGTCAGCCCTATGAGCCCGGTGGAGCAGACCACGACGTCACCCGCGCCGATGCCGAGGTTGGCCGCGACCTGCTCGGCGACGGCATGGGTGGTCCGGAACCCCTCCGGGCCGGTGTAGCAGTTGGCGCCGCCGGAGTTCAGCACGACCGCGCGGACGACACCGTCCTTGACGACCTGCTCGCTCCACAGCACCGGGTTGGCCTTGCAGCGGTTGCTGGTGAAGACGCTGGCCGAGTCGTGGCGGGGCCCGTCGTTCACGACGAGGGCGAGGTCCTTGGCGCCGGTGCTCTTCAACCCGGCGGGGACGCCGGCGGCGCGGAAGCCGGCGGGATGGGTCACGCTCATGGTGCTCCTTCGGCGGTCTGCCCGCCGGTCGGGGATCCGGGCTCGTTCGCGCCGCGGACGGCGCGGCCGGATCGTCGCCAGGCCTCGGCAGCCGCCGGGGCGCGGTCGGCGGGCACCAGCAGCCAGTCGGTGTCGAAGGTGGACAGCGCGAAGACCGGGATGGCGGCCTCCGCCAGGGGTGCGAGGAGCGCGGCGAGCACGCCGGTGAGCGAGAACTCGAGCGTGCCCTCGACGGAGAACGCGATGAACGGCCCCTGCTGCCGCACCTTGCGCGGGACGCCGCGTGCCCCGCACACCAGCGAGGTCTCGGTGGCGGTGGCGCTCACCGAGAACAAGGTCCCCGACGACGCCCAGGCGGGAATGTCGGCGCCCACGCCCAGGCGTACGACGACGAGGGGCTCGTCGTGCTGGAGGAGGCTCTCGACGGTGCTCATGGGGCCATCCCGACGGTGGTGAGCCCGGTGGCCTCGGGCAGCCCCAGGGCGAGGTTCATGCACTGCACGGCGGCCCCGGCGGTGCCCTTGGCCAGGTTGTCCACCGCGCCCACCGCGACCATCCGCCCGGCTGCCTCGTCGACGGTCACCTGCAGGTGCACCGCGTTGGACCCGAGCACCGCCTGGGTCTGCGGCCAGGACCCGGCAGGAAGGAGGTGCACGAACGGCTCGTCGGCACAGGCCTTCTCGTAGGCCGTCCGGATCTCCTCCTCGCCGGCGGTCGTCGGAGCCGAGCAGGTCGCCAGGATGCCGCGGCTCATCGGCACGAGCAGCGGCGTGAAGCTGATGCGCACGTCGGCCGGGGCATCCACCAGCGTCCTGAGGTTCTGGACGATCTCGGGCGTGTGCCGGTGGACTCCTCCGACGCCGTACGCACTGGCGTTGCCCATCACCTCGCTGCCGAGCAGGTTCGCCTTGAGGGCCTTGCCGGCTCCGCTGGTGCCGCTGGCGGCGACGACGACGACGTCGGCGGTGTCCACGAGGCCGGCGGCGACCGCCGGGGCGAGGGCGAGCGTGGACACGGTGGGATAGCACCCGGGCACCGCGATCCGGCGGGCTCCCGCGAGCCGTGCCCGTTGTCCGGGCAGCTCGGGCAGGCCGTAGGGCCAAGACCCCGCGTGCTCGCCGCCGTAGAACGTGGCCCAGGCGGAGCTGTCCTCGAGCCGGAAGTCGGCGCCGCAGTCGATGACGAGCACGTCGCCGCTGAGCCGGCTCGC
>CADCUK010000013.1 GCA_902805865.1 uncultured Nocardioidaceae bacterium
AAAAAAGGCGCTGCTCATCACCCAGCAGACCGAGAGCCAGTCGGCGACACCGACCCAGGGACACCTCTACAAGCTGCCGATCGGCAGGGCCAGGAACAAGAAGCTGTCGGTGCTGTGGACCAGCCAGCCCAGCGACCTGCCCGACGGCTTCGGCATCGGCAGGTCCGGGCGGATCTACATCGCCAACGCCGGGCTCACCAACCAGCTCGTGGTCCTGTCTCCCGAGGGCGAGGAGCTCGAGCGGTTCCCCGAGGTGCCGGGCAGCGGCGAGAACGGCTCCGAGATCCCGTTCGACACCCCCTCCAGCGCCACGTTCTACGGCAGGAGCGTGATGGTCGCCAACCAGAGCTTCACCGGCGACCGCGACCACCACGCGATCCTCGACGTCCACGTCGGGGAGCGCGGCAAGCCGGTCTTCGTGCCGCGCAGCGCCGGCCGACGCTGACCTGGGCTGACCTGGGCTGACTATTGCCCGGAGAGCTGCAGACGCTCGCGCGCACGACGCTCCGGGCAATAGTCAGCTAGTCCGCGAGCTGGCCGACCGCCTGGTCGAACGCCGTCCGGGCCGCGCGCCAGGGAGCGGTCGGGCCGTCCGGCTCGGCCAGGCCCAGCAGGTGCGGGGTGAGGTCGGCGGAGAACCCCTCGCTCGCCTCGCGCGGCAGCAGGGACGGCAGGTTGTCGATCGCGATCACGTCGAGCGGGGCAGCCGGCAGCTCGGAGTCGCCGTCGTGCAGGCGCCGCACCGGCTCCTCCCACGTGGTGATCGCCGTGTTCACCGGCAGCATGTTCGTCGGCCCGGTCACGTCGCACGTGACGTCGGCGAGCACCCGCAGCCGCCGCTCGTGGTCGAGGTCGTCCCCCTCGACGAACGGCGTGGTCGGTGTGTGGGTCACCACGCAGTTGACGAGGACGTCGTGGCCGAGCATCGCCTGCTTGTGCAGGTCGCGGGTCTCCTGCCGGTCCCAGCGGGTGATCGGCAACCCTGCGGTGGCGAGCGCCTTCTGCGCGCCGCGGCCGGAGCGGCCCCGGGCCCCGGTGACCAGCGCCAGGCACTGGTCGGTCCCGCTGCTGCCCGCGGCGACGAGACGCTCGTCGAGCTCGTCCTTGCCCATCGGGGCGAGGGGACCGGCGAGGTCGCCGGCGAGGTGGAGTACGCCGAGCGCGGCGCCGACGTACCCCGCCCAGTAGCCGAAGGCGACCACGCGCTTGCCCTGCTCGTCGGTGAGGTACTCGATGTCGAGCAGCGTCCCGCCACCGCGGCGGAACCGCTCGAGCGTCTCCTGGGCGTCGCTCTGCCCCTTGAACGCGTGCGCGAAGTAGATGTGCCGGTGCTTCAGCTCCGCGGGCTCGTCAGGCAGCTCCTTGATGCCCACCACAAAGGCGTCCTCCGGTGCCACGACCCAGCTGCCGGTCGGCGCGATGTCGGCCCCGGCCTCCTCGTACTCCTCGATCGCGAAGACCCGTTGGGCGGACTCCTCCACGGTGACCTGGAAGCCGACGTCGAGGAGCCTGCCGACGTCAGCAGGCACGATCGGGGTACGGCGCTCGGTGTCGCGTGCCTCGGAGCGGATCCAGAGATGGGCGGACGGGGTGGTCGTCATGTGGTTGATCATTCCCCTCCCGACGGTCAGTCGATCCGGCGACCCTTGCCGATCGCCGTGATGCCGCCCTCGCTGACCGTGAAGCCCCGTCGCCGGTCCTCGTCGTGGTCGATGCCGATGAGGCAGCCGTCGGGAACGACGACGTTCTTGTCGATGATCGCGTTGCGGACGACGGCGCCGCGACCGATCGTCACGTTGTCGAGCAGCACCGACCGCTGCACGGCGGCTCCGTCAGCGACGTACCCGTGGGTGCCGATGACGGTGCTGTCCACCGAGGCGCCGGACACGATCGAGCCCGCGCAGACGATCGAGTCGCGCACGCTCGCCCCGGCGACGAACTTCGCCCCGGGCAGCTGGTGGTGGGCGGAGAAGATCGGCCAGTCGTCGTTGTAGAGGTTGAACACCGGCAGCGCGGAGACCAGGTCGAGGTGCGCCTCGTGGTAGCTGTCCAGCGTCCCGACGTCGCGCCAGTAGTCCCGGTCGCGCGGCGTCGACCCCGGCACGTCGTTGCGCTTGAAGTCGTAGACCATCGCCCGGCCCTCGTCCACGAGCATCGGGATGATGTCGCCGCCCATGTCGTGGCGTGACGACTGGTCCGCGGCGTCCCGCTCGAGGGCCTCGACGAGCACGTCCGCACTGAACACGTAGTTGCCCATCGAGGCGAAGACCTCGTCCGGGGCGTCGGCCAGCCCGGGCGGGTCGGCGGGCTTCTCGAGGAACTCGTCGATCGTCAGCCCGTCCGCCGCAGTCTTGATGACGCCGAACTGCCAAGCGTCCTTGCGAGGCACCCGGATGCCCGCGACGGTCACGCCGGCACCGGACTCGATGTGGGCGCGCACCATCTGCGAGGCGTCCATCCGGTACACGTGGTCGGCCCCGAAGACGACGATGTGCTCGGGGCGCGCATCGTTGATCAGGTTCATCGACTGGTAGATCGCGTCGGCGCTGCCCTGGAACCACCGCGGCCCGCGGCGCTGCTGGGCCGGCACCGGGGCGACGTAGCTGCCGAGCATCGACGACAACCGCCACGACTGCGAGATGTGCCGGTCCAGCGAGTGCGACTTGTACTGCGTCAGCACCGCGATCCGCGTGTAGCCGGCGTTCAGCAGGTTCGAGAGCACGAAGTCGATGAGGCGGTACGAGCCGCCGAACGGCACCGCGGGTTTCGCGCGGTCCAACGTCAGCGGCATCAGCCGCTTCCCCTCGCCGCCGGCCAGGACGATGCTGAGCACGCGCGCCATGCCAGTGACCTTAGTCCCAGGACTAGCGTGGTCACCATGCGCGCCTCGATCCTCACTCGCGAGTACCCGCCTGACGTGTACGGCGGCGCCGGCGTCCACGTCGACTTCCTGGTCCGGGAGCTGCGCCGTCTCGTCGACGTCGACGTGCACTGCATGGGAGGGCCGCGCGAGGGTGCCACCGCCCACTCCGAGCACGATCCGAGGCTCGAGGGAGCCAACGCCGCGCTGTCGATCATGTCGGCCGACCTGTCGATGGCGGCGGCCACGGCCGGTGCGGACCTCGTCCACTCCCACACCTGGTACGCGAACTTCGCCGGCCACCTCTCCAAGCTGCTCCACGACGTGCCGCACGTCGTGACCGCGCACTCGCTCGAGCCGCAGCGACCCTGGAAGGCCGAGCAGCTCGGAGGTGGCTACCGGGTCTCCTCCTGGGTGGAGCGCACTGCCTACGAGCACGCCGACGCCGTCGTCGCGGTGAGCCGTGGGATGGCCGCCGACGTGCTCGAGGCCTACCCCGCGGTCGACCCGGACCGGGTGCACGTGATCCACAACGGCATCGATGCCGACTTCTACCGGCCCGACCCCGGCACCGACGTGCTGGAGCGGATCGGCGTCGACCTCGACCGTCCCTACGTCACGTTCGTCGGCCGGATCACCCGCCAGAAGGGGGTGCCGCACCTGCTCCGTGCCGGCCTGCTCCTCGACCCGGAGATCCAGCTGGTGCTGCTCGCAGGGGCGGCCGACACCGCCGAGCTCAAGGCGGAGACCGACCAGGCGGTGGCTGAGCTGAGGACCGCCCGGGACGGCGTCTTCGTGGTCTCGGAGATGCTGCCCCGGGAGGAGGTGCGCCAGGTCCTCACCCACGCGGCCGTCTTCTGCTGCCCCTCGGTCTACGAACCCCTCGGCATCGTGAACCTCGAGGCGATGGCGTGCGAGACCGCGGTCGTCGCCAGCCGGGTGGGCGGGATCCCCGAGGTCGTCGTCGAGGGCGAGACCGGGCTGCTCGTCGACCTCGACCCCGACGACCCGGCGGACTTCGAGCGCAGGCTGGCCGAGGCCCTCGACGCCGTGGCCGGCGACCAGGGACGCGCCGCTTCGATGGGGCGGGCCGGCCGTGTACGCGCGGTCGAGCAATTCGAGTGGTCGGCGGTGGCCGCCCGGACCATCGAGCTCTACGAAAGCCTCCGAACCGGGTGAATCCCCCCGTTCCGTCGTCCCGCGTGGCTCCCAGGCTTGCCGTTACGCATCTGTTACCACAGACTGAGCAGCTGTGCTGACAGAAGGGGACCGAAGCGCATGAGGGTGGCAGTCGCCGGAGTGGACTCGGTCGTAGGGCGCTGTGCCGTGCCCGGGCTCGAAGCAGCTGGTCACGACGTGGTCCGGCTGGACCGTGGTGTGCGGTCGCTGTTCGACGTCGACGCGACGAGTGCGGCGATGCAGGGCTGCGACGCGATCGTCAACCTGTCCGCGCAGATGCCCGTCGGCCCGTCGGCCCGTTGGGAGCGCTCCTGGCGCACCCATGACCTCCTGCGCACCGAGGGTGTGCGGAACCTCGTCGCCGCAGCCAGGGCAGCCGGGGTCCGGCGCGTGGTGCAGCAGAGCGTCTCGGTCGTGTACGCCGACCAGGCCCAGGACTGGGTCACCGAGGAGTCACCGGTCTGCGTCACGTGCGCCACCGAGCCCGCCTCGGTCGGAGAGCTCGCTGTGCAGGACTTCGCCTCGACCTGCCGGTCCGGGGTGGTGCTCCGGATGGGGCTCGTGCTGGGCGACTCGTCGCTGTCGCGCTGGTCGCTCCGCGCAGCAGCCATCGGCCGCCCGATCGGGCTCGGCGCGCCGCAGGGCTACGTGCACGTGATCCACAGCGACGACGTCGCCGGCGCGATCGACGCAGCGCTCACCGTGCCGTCGGGCGTCTACAACGTCGGCGCCGAGCCGGTGCTCCGCGCGGACCTGGTGGCCGGCTACGCCACGGCCGCCGGCCGTGACCGGGGGACGTTCGCCGGGCCGCTCATGACCCGGTGGGGCGGCAAGCGGCTCGAGCCGCTTGCGCGGTCGTTGCGGGTGAGCTCGGACCGGTTCTCGGGACGCACCGGCTGGGCTCCTCGCCGGGACACCTTCGACGCAGGGTGGCTGGACGCGGCGCGGGTGCCCGTCCCCGCTGCCTCATGAGCGGCTCCGGTCACGACGACGCCTCGGCTCCGGGTCCCTCTGGCCAGGACGCCGAGGCCCGCAGGAGGCGGCTCCGCCAGCAGGTCTTCGGCGACGTCCTCCCCGACACCACCGCGGACGAGCGCGACCAGGGCGGCCCGGAGAGCGGCAACGACGACTGGCTGCGCAGCAACGTCCCGCCGCACCACGGCTGACCTCGCGCGCTGCCGCGAGTCGCGCCCGGGTCAGGGGTTGCTGTTGCGAGCCACCAGCGCGTCGCGGATCTCGGTGAGCAGCGCGATGTCCTCGGGTGTCCCGTCCTCCTCCTTCGTGGGGAAGAACCGCTCCTTCGCCTTCGTGTACGGCACCACGACGAAGAAGTACACGACGGCGGCGAGGATCAAGAACGCGACGAGCGCGGTCAGGAAGGTCCCGATCGGGACACCCGTCCCGGCCTGTCCGTCCTCCTTGAAGAGCTCGATGCTGTCGAAGTTGGGGTTGCCGCCGAACAGCTTCGAGACGAGGCCGAGGATCACCGCGGTGAACGTCGTCACCACGGTGGCGAAGGCTGCGCCCATGATGAACGCGACGGCGAGCTCGACGAGGTTGCCGCGGAGGATGAAGGTCTTGAACCCGGTCATCTGGTCTCCCTGGGAGTGCATTGCTGGACGGGGCTGACGCTAGCGCTTCAGGACGACGGAGATCACCGACCGGACGGCGGCTTCGGCCAGCAGCAACGCCTCGGGTTCGGGCACCGCGACGAGCACCAGCGCGCCACCGATGACGCCGTCGTCGGCGCTCGGTTGCGGCACGGCCAGGACCGGAGCCGCCTCCGCGACGACCTCCGCCCTGCCGCCGTCGGCGGACACCGCGAGCAGGTCGATCCGGTCACCCACCGCCAGCAGCCGCGCCGCGGCGGCGTCGGCCACCCGCACGGGCGTCGCCACCAGGCCGGCGTAGCCGTCGAGGAGGGCAGGTGCGACCAGCCGCAGGTCGGTGAGCGGCTCGCCCTGGCGCAGCGGGGCGGCGAGGGTCCGCCCCTGCGCGGCGTCGAGGCCGGGCACGGCGCCACCCGGCACGGCATCCACCGGCAGCTCGGCCGTCGTCAGGTCCGCGCTGCGCACCACGCTGCCGCCGGGGAGGTCGGTCGCCGCGACGACGACGGCGGTCGTCTCGACCGGCGGCAACGACGCCGCACGGACACCGGTGACGACGGCCAGACCGGCCAGCACCGCCGCGAGGAGCCGCCGGCGCACCAGGACAGCCCGCCGGACGCGGCGCCAGCGCGAGCCGAGGCGGCGCGAGAGGTCCGTGCTGCGAGCGGACTCGCTGCTGGAGCGAGAGGTCGTCAGGGGCTGCGGCATGCCGCCCGAGCGTAGGCAGTCGGCGCCGACCGTGCGCTGGTCATCCACAGGCACGCCCGCGTATGATTAGCAGTCGGCGCCTGAGAGTGCCAGAACCAGCTTCGGGAGAGCCCACCAGAAGGAGGCCGCGTTGCCGACCTACCAGTACTCGTGCACCGAGTGCGGACACTTCTTCGAGCAGTTCCAGAGCTTCTCCGAGGACTCGCTCACGGTCTGTCCCCAGTGCGAGGGCCGGCTGCGGAAGGTCTTCAACGCCGTCGGCGTGGTGTTCAAGGGTTCCGGGTTCTACCGCACCGACAGCCGCGCGGCGAGCACCAATGGGGACGCCGCCAAGCCAGCAGCGGCCGGCTCGCCGTCGAGCGACGGCTCCTCGGGCGAGAGCTCCTCGACGTCGTCGAGCGGCACCTCGAAGGACTCGGCGAGCAGCTCCGGCAAGAGCTCCGGCAGCGGCTCGGGCAGCAGCTCGGGCAGCAGCTCGGGCAGCAGCACCGGCAGCGCGGCCTGACCCAGCACTGAACAGCAAGGCGGCACAATGGCCGATGTGTCGCACCCTGCCGTCCCTGCTGCCCACCCGGACGACCCCTCGGTGACCGAGGGCGGCGACCGCTCCGGTGCCGGCTCGGGGGAGGGCTCGGGGGAAGGCACCCGTCGACGGTGGCGCGACCGGCCGCGATGGCTGCACTGGCTCGTGTACACCGCGATCCTCGTCGTGCTCGCCCTGGTCGTGGCGGGCTTCCTGGCCGTCGACACGGTCCGGAGGTCCTTCCCGCAGACCAGCGGCACGATCGACGTACCGGGGCTGGAGGCGGAGGTGCAGGTCGTGCGGGACGCGCACGGCGTGCCGCAGATCTATGCCGACACCGCCGAGGACCTCTTCTTCGCCCAGGGGTTCGTGCAGGCGCAGGACCGCTTCTTCGAGATGGACGTACGCCGGCACATCACCGCCGGGCGGCTCTCGGAGCTGTTCGGGGAGGACACCCTCGAGACCGACCAGGTGGTCCGCACGCTGGGTTGGCGACGGGTGGCCGAGGAGGAGCTCGACCTGCTGAGCCCTGAGGCCATCGGCTACCTCGAGGCCTTCAGCGCAGGCGTGAACGCCTACGTCGAGGACCGGTCGCCGAGCGAGCTGTCGCTGGAGTACTCGTTGCTGACCCTCGGCGGCCTGGACTACGAGGTCGAGGAGTGGACACCGGCCGACTCGGTCGCCTGGCTCAAGGCGATGGCCTGGGACCTGCGCGGCAACATGCAGGACGAGGTCGACCGCGCGATGGCGTCCACCCGCGTCGACGCCGCGGACATCGCCGACCTCTACCCGGAGTACCCCTACTCCCGGCACCGCCCGATCGTCGAGGGGGGAGCCGTGCTCGGCGGGGCCTTCGACCAGGACGCGCAGCCGGGGCTGGTGGCGCCGCGGCCGGCGCCCAACGGGCGCATCCGGGCCGAGGTCGCCGATCAGCTCGGGGCGGTCTCGCGGGCTCTCGACGCGCTTCCCACGCTCGTGGGACGCGGCGAGGGCATCGGCAGCAACGCCTGGGTCGTCGACGGTGAGCACTCGACGACCGGTGCGCCGATCCTCGCCAACGACCCGCACCTCGCGCCGACGCTCCCCGGCGTCTGGTACCAGATGGGGCTGCACTGCAACGAGATCAGCGACGCGTGCCCGTTCGACGTGTCGGGCTTCACCTTCGCCGGCTTCCCGGGGGTGATCATCGGCCACAACCAGAGCATCGCCTGGGGCTTCACCAACCTGGGCCCGGACGTGACGGACCTCTACCTCGAGGCGGTCGACGGCGAGCGCTACCTGCGTGGCAACCGGTGGCGGGAGTTCGAGCGCCGCGAGGAGACCATCGACGTGGCGGGCAGCGAGCCGTTCACGTTCACGGTCCGCTCGTCGGTCCATGGCCCGTTGCTCTCGGACGTGAGCCCGCTCCACGCCTCGGTCGGCGCCAACGCGCCGGTCGACGGCAGTGCACCGGAGCGTGACGGCGGCTACGCCGTGTCGCTGGCCTGGACGGCGCTGGAGACCACGCGCACCGCCGAAGCAGTGTTCGACATCGACCGGGCGACGAGCTGGGAGGAGTTCCGGTCGGCGGCCCGCAAGTTCGCGGCTCCGAGCCAGAACATGGTGTACGCCGACGTCGACGGCCACATCGGCTACCAGGCCCCCGGACTGATCCCGATCCGCCGGCCGGTGCACCAAGGGCTCTACCCCGCACCCGGCTGGGACAAGCGCTACGACTGGACCGGCGATTTCGTCCCGTTCGAGGCGCTGCCCAACGTGCTCGACCCCGAGGAGGGGTTCATCGCCACCGCGAACCAGGCGCCGGTGGACTCGTCCTACCCGTACCAGCTCGGGAGCTCCTGGGACTACGGCTACCGCAGCCAGCGCATCGCCGACCTGCTGACGAAGAAGGGCGCGCTGTCGGTCGACGACATGTCGGAGATCCAGCTCGACGACTACAACGCGTTCGCGCCGTCGCTGGTGCCGTACCTCCTCGACGTCGACGCGGGATCCCGCTACTACTCCAGCGGCCGGCAGCTCCTCGAGGACTGGGACTTCACCCAGCCCGCGGACTCCGCAGCCGCCGCGTACTTCAACGCGGTGTGGAAGAACCTGCTGGAGCTGACGTTCACCGACCAGCTGCCGCCCTCCGTGGAGGTCGCCGGCGGAGGTCGCTGGTTCGAGGTGGTCCTCGCGCTCCTCGACCAGCCCAACGACCCGTGGTGGGACGACATCGAGACCGAGGACGTCCGCGAGGGTCGTGACGACGTGCTCCGGCTGGCGATGCGCGACGCCCGTGACGAGCTCGTCCACCTGCAGTCCCGCAGGGTCGACGGCTGGAGCTGGGGCCACCAGCACACGCTCACGCTCGAGAACCAGACGATCGGCCAGTCGGACATCGGGCTCATCGCGCGGCTGGTGAACCGCGGCTCCTGGGAGGTCGGAGGCGGCCCGAGCATCGTCAACGCGACCGGCTGGAACGCGGCCAAGGGCTACGAGGTGAACTGGGTGCCGTCCATGCGGATGGTGGTCTCGCTCGGCGACCTCGACGACTCGACGTGGATCAACCTGACCGGTGCGAGCGGGCACGCGTTCAGCTCCCACTACACCGACCAGACGGACCTCTGGGCCGAGGGGAAGACGCTGCCGTGGCCCCACACGCGCGAGGTTGTCGAGGAGGCCGCCGAGGGGACGCTCATCCTCCGCCCGGACGGAGCCGGCTGAGCCCGGCAGGGGTGACCGCCGCGACCACCGGCCGGTCGTGCGGGTCGGCCGGCACCCGGTCGACGAGCTCGCCCCGGTGGAGCAGCGTGCAGGTGAAGGTGCCGACCGGCACCCGGCCGAGTGCCCGGTCGTAGGAGCCACCGCCGCGCCCCAGCCGCATCCCCGTCCGGTCCACCGCCAGCCCCGGGGTGAGCACGACGTCCGCGGTGGCGACGGCCTCGACGCCGAGCCGTCGACCGGCCGGCTCGAGCAGCCCGCGCCCGGCGGACACGACCTCGCCGGTGTGCACCGCCCAGTCCAGGTCGCCGTCGGGGAGCAGGACCGGCAGGATCACCCGACGCCCCGAGTCGAGCAGCGCGTCGAGGAGCGGGCCCGTCCCCGGCTCCCACCCGACCGAGACGTAGGCGGCGACGGTGGCGGCCCGGCGTACCGGCTCCTCGGCGAGGAGGTGACCGGCGATCGCCTCGGCCGCCTCGCGGAGCTCGAGCAGGCTCAGCCGACGCCGGGCAGTGACGAGCTGGTCGCGCAGCGCTGTCTTCTGGGCGGTCGTCGCGTCCACCGGGTCACGCTATCCCTCGCCGGTCCGGCGGTCCGCTTACGATCGGCGCATGAGTGACGAGGGCTTGGAGCAGGCGCGCGCGAAGATGACCGCCGAGGGCGTCGACCCCGTGGCGATCGAGGTCTTCGCCCACTACTACCGGCTCGTGGAGAGCGGCGAGACCGGCATGGTCCCGGAGTCGACGATCGAGCCGCTCGACATGGAGGCGCTCGCCGACGTCGACGTCCCCGAGGAGACCGCCGCGGACGCCATCCGCGGCACGATCGTGATCAAGCTCAACGGCGGCCTCGGAACCTCGATGGGCATGGACCGCGCGAAGTCCCTGCTGGAGGTCCGCGACGGGCTGACGTTCCTCGACGTGATCGCCCGGCAGGTGCTCGCGGTCCGCGAGAGGTACGGCGCACGGCTGCCGCTGGTCTTCATGAACAGCTTCCGGACCCGCGACGACACCCTGGCCAGGCTCGGTGGATATGACGGGCTCGCCGACTCCGACCTCCCTCTGGACTTCCTGCAGAACAAGGAGCCCAAGCTCCTTGCCGACGACCTGACGCCGGCGTCCTGGCCGGCGGACCCGTCGCTCGAGTGGTGCCCGCCGGGGCACGGCGACATCTACACCGCCCTGCGGGGCACCGGGCTGCTCGACGCAATGATCGAGGCCGGGTTCACCCAGGTGTTCGTGTCGAACTCCGACAACCTCGGGGCACTGCCGGACCCGCGGGTCGCCGGCTGGTTCGCCGCCAGCGGCGCGCCGTTCGCGATCGAGGCGGTCCGCCGCACGGCCAGCGACCGGAAGGGCGGCCACTTCGCCCGGCGCAAGGAGGACGGCCGCATCGTGCTGCGGGAGACCGCGCAGACCCTGCCCGAGGACGCGGAGGCGCTCGGTGACCTGAGCCGGCACCGGTTCACCTCGACCAACAACCTGTGGTTCGCCCTGCGTGCGATGCGCGACGAGCTCGACCGGCGCGACGGGATCCTCGGCCTTCCGATGATCAAGAACGTCAAGAACGTCGACCCGTCGGACGCGGGCAGCCCGGAGGTCGTCCAGATCGAGACCGCGATGGGTGCTGCGATCGAGGTCTTCGACGGTGCCCGGACCATCGAGGTCGGGCGGGACCGGTTCGTCCCGGTGAAGACGACCAACGACCTGCTGGTCCTGCGCAGCGACTGCTACGAGCTCGACGAGGAGGCGGTGCTGCACCAGGTGCCCGACGAGGTGCCGTTCGTCGACCTCGACAAGCCGTACAAGCTCGTGTCCGGCTTCGAGAAGCGCTTCCCCCACGGTGCTCCGAGCCTGCGGCAGGCGACCGCGCTGGTGGTCAAGGGCGACTGGGAGTTCGGGGCCGACGTCACGGTCGTCGGCGACGTGCGGGTGGGCGAGGACGGGTCCTCGGGCACCATCGACCCCGGCACCAGGTTGAGCTGAACGTCGCGGCGTTAGGGTCGCGTCATGGCCTTCGTCCCCGACTCGAACGAGCAGAGCGTCACCGTGGAGGAGCACGTGACGCGGGTCCTCCGCTCGATCGAGCCGCTCCCGCCGTACGAGCAGCCGTTGCTGGAGGCGCTCGGGCTGCCGGTGTGCGAGGACGTGGCCTCGCCTATGGACCTGCCGGCCTTCGACAACTCCGGGATGGACGGCTACGCGGTCGTGACGGCTGACGTGGCCGGGGCAACCGAGGACGAGCCGAGCACGCTCCCCGTCGTCGGGGAGGTCGCCGCGGGGCAGACCAAGATCTTCGCGATGTCGCCGGGGACCGCGGTGAAGATCATGACCGGGGCCCCGGTCCCCTCCGGTGCCGACGCCGTCGTGCCGGTGGAGTGGACCGACGGCGGCGTGCGCGAGGTGCGCATCGACCGGCGGCCCGACCTCGGCGCGTACGTCCGCCGGGCGGGCGAGGACGTCTCGGCCGGCGACACCGTGCTCAAGCGGGGCTCGCACCTCGGCGCCCCGCAGGTCGGGCTCGCCGCCGCGGTCGGGCGCTCCCGCGTGCTCGTCCGCCCGCGCCCCCGGGTCGTCGTGGTGTCCACCGGCAGCGAGCTCGTCGAGCCCGGCCTGCCGCTCACGCCCGGCCGCATCCCCGACTCCAACAGCCTCGCCCTCACCGCCGCCGCCGTGGAGGCGGGCGCGCAGGCCTACCGGGTCGGCATCGTCCCGGACGACCCGGCCCGCCTGCTCGACACGCTCGAGGACCAGCTGGTCCGGGCCGACGTGCTGGTCACCAGCGGCGGCGTCAGCGTCGGGGCGTACGACGTGGTCAAGGAGGTGCTCTCCCGGCTGGGCACGGTGCAGTTCGACAAGGTCGCGATGCAGCCGGGCATGCCGCAGGGCTTCGGCACGCTCGGGCCGGAGAGCACGCCGGTCTT
>CADCUK010000014.1 GCA_902805865.1 uncultured Nocardioidaceae bacterium
GGCCCGTGCGATGTGCCGACCCGCACGGATCAGCCTCGGCAGGTCGTCACGGTCGTGGATCCAGGAGGTGTCGGCTGCTGAGCCGGCATCGCGGATCAGCAGCGCGCCTGCCGCCCGGTCGGCGAGGATCTGCTCCTCCTGGACGTCCTCGGGAACGGCGCCGTTCGAGTCCAGCCCGACGTGGCAGTGCGCGTCGACCAGGCCGGGCACGATCCAGCCGCTTCCGGCGAGCTCGGCGGAGGCCACCGGCTCGTAGGTCACGCGGCCGTCGACGACGTACAGGTCACGGGACTCGCCGTCGGGCAGGACCGGACCCCGGAACCGCAGTGCGGTGCTCTGCTCAGCCATGCCGCCGAACCTACTCGCCGAGCCGGCGCATCATGCCTGCTCCCGGGGGTCGAGCCGGCGCGTCCTGGCTCTGAGGGCGGCAGGACGCGCCGGGTCGACCCTCTGGGCGCGGCAGGACGCGCCGGGTCGGCTACTTGAGGAACTTGGCGACCTCGGGCGGCAGGTTGAAGTCGGCAGGGTCGAGCTCCTGCTCCTCGGTGGGCAGGCCGAAGGGGTTGGCGGCCGGAGCAGCCGCCTTCTGCGCCGCTGCGGTCTTCTCCTGCTCGGCGCGCTTCGCGGGGTTGCCCGAGACGCGCTTGCCCTTGCCCTTCTTGGGGGGCTGCTTGGCCTTGGCGCGCTTGCCTCCCCCGGTGCCGGGCATGCCCGGGATGCCGCCGCCCTTGGCGAGGCTCTGCATCATCTTCCGCGCCTCGAAGAACCGCTCCACGAGCAGGTTCACCTCCGAGACGTGCACCCCTGACCCCTTGGCGATGCGCGCCCGGCGGGAGCCGTCGATGATCTTGGCGTTCGCGCGCTCGGCCGGCGTCATCGACTGGATGATCGCCTGGACCCGGTCGATCTCGCGCTCGTCGAAGTTCGCCAGCTGGTCACGGAACTGGCCCATCCCGGGCAGCATCCCCATGATCTTGCTGAGCGAGCCCATCTTGCGGATGGCCTGCATCTGCTCGAGGAAGTCGTCGAGGGTGAACTCGCCGCCCTGCCCGGTGAGCTTGGCAGCCGCCTTCGCCGCCTGGTCGGAGTCGAACGCCTTCTCCGCCTGCTCGATCAGCGTCAGGACGTCACCCATGTCGAGGATGCGCGACGCCATCCGGTCGGGGTGGAAGGTGTCGAAGTCGGTCAGCTTCTCGCCGTTGGAGGCGAACATGATCGGGCGTCCGGTGACCGACCTGATGGACAGCGCCGCCCCACCACGGGCGTCACCGTCGAGCTTGGTGAGCACCACGCCGTCGAACCCGACGCCGTCGAGGAACGCCTGAGCGGTGTTCACGGCGTCCTGGCCGACCATCGCGTCAACGACGTACAGGACCTCGTCGGGCTGCACGGCGTCGCGGATGTCCGCTGCCTGCTGCATCAGCTCGGCGTCGACACCCAGCCGACCGGCGGTGTCGACGATCACCACGTCGTGCAGGGTGCGGCGCGCCTCCGCGACGCCTCCTCGGGCGACCTCGACCGGGTTGCCGACGCCGTTGCCGGGCTCGGGGGCCCAGACCTTGACGCCGGCGCGCTCACCGTTGACCTGGAGCTGGGTGACGGCGTTGGGCCGCTGCAGGTCCGCCGCGACGAGCAGCGGGCTGTTGCCCTGCTCCTTGAGCCACACGGCGAGCTTCGCGGCCAGCGTCGTCTTGCCCGCACCCTGGAGGCCGGCGAGCATGATGACCGTCGGCGGGTTCTTCGCGAACCGGATGCGCCGGGTCTCCCCGCCGAGGATCTGCACGAGCTCCTCGTGCACGATCTTGACGACCTGCTGCGCCGGGTTCAGCGCCTGGCTGACCTCGGAGCCACGAGCCCGCTCCTTGACCGAGGCCACGAACTGCTTGACGACCGGCAGCGCGACGTCCGCCTCGAGGAGCGCGATCCGGATCTCCCGGGCGGTCGCGTCGATGTCGGCCTCCGACAGCCGGCCCTTCCCCCGCAGGTTCTTGAAGGTGTCGGCAAGGCGGTCGGAGAGGGTGGCGAACACGTCAGTCTGTCCTCGGGTCGTCCAGGGAGTGGGCCACACGGTCCGGCGGCCGGAGGTCACCCGTCCATGACATGGAGGACATGGCGAGGGTGCGCAGCCGACCGGGTCCGTGGTCAGGCGTCAAGGGTAGCCGCGTGCTCCAGGTCCCGGCGTACCGCATGTGCGGCCGAGGCCGCCCGTTCGTCGCTCGGTGCGGCGGCGTCCTGCTCCTGGACATAGAAGACGTCGAGAGCCTGCGGACCGATCGTGGCGACGTGCGCCGAGCGGACCGTCAGCCCCTGCGCGGCCAGCGCGCGACAGGCCAGGAACACCACCCCCGGCCGGTCGTCGGTGCGCACCTCGAGGACCGTCGCCTCCCGCGAGGCGTCGTGCCGCAGCGCGACCGACGGCGGCAGCTGACCGGGTCGGCCGCGCAGCCGGGCGGCAGGGTCCACCGCCCCGCTGACCACCGACAGCAGGCGGCGCAGCACGATCGGCGGTTCCGGAAGGTCGCCCGCGACCTCCCAGCGCGAGACCGCGATCCCGTCCGACGTCCAGGCCCGGGCGGAGCGCACGGACGCGCGCATCAGCGCGAGCGTGCCGGCCACGTCGGCCATCAGCCCGATGCGGTCCGCAGCGGTGACGGTCAGCAGCGAGCCGTCGGGTGTGGCGGCCACGTCGAGCTGGAGGTACGCCGGGTCGTGGTGCGCGTCCTCCGGCAGCGGCTCGTCACCGTGGCTGGGCAGCACGTCAGCTCCGACGGAGCTCGTGGCCGACACCTCGGCGCTGCCGACGACCCCGACCAGGTGGCGGCGCACCTTGCCGGCCAGCGTTTCGACGAGCCCGGCCCGCCACCGTGTCCACGCCTGCGGCGATGTGGCCCGCGCATCGGCCTCGGTGAGCACCTCGAGGAGGTCGAGCGTGCGCAGGTCGACCACCCTCCCGGCGACGAGCTCGATCGTGGCCGGGTCGTCCAGGTCGCGGCTGGTGGCGGTCTCCGACAGGAGCAGGTGCCACCGGACGAGGCGGGCGACGGTCGCGGCATCCTCCGGCGAGAAGCCCATCCGGGTCGCGACCCGGGCAGCCACCGGCTCCCCCGCAACGCTGTGGTCGTGCCGTCCGCCCTTGCCGATGTCGTGGAGCAGCGCCGCCACCAGCAGGAGGTCGGGCCGCTCGACCCGGCGGATCAGCCGTGCCGCCTCGATGCAGCACTCCACGATGTGCCGGTCCACGGTGTACCGGTGGACGGCGCTCGCGTGCGCGAGCAGCCTGACCCGCTGCCACTCCGGCAGGAAGAGGTCGACCGCCCCGGTCTCGTCGAGCGTCTCCCAGACCGGCAGCAGCCCGGGTCCGGCTGCGAGCATCCGCACGAGGTGGTCACGGGCCTCGTAGGGCCAGGGCTCCGGCAGCGGCGGTGCCGAGGCCGCGAGCCGGGCAGCCGTGGGCGGAGCCAGCATCATGCCGCGCGTCGCGGCGGCCTCCGCCGCCCGGAGCAGCAGCAGGGCGTCCGTCGCGGGCTCGGCGCCCCGGTCCAGCACCACCTCGCCGGACGAGACCGCGACCCCGGGTGCCACCACGAGCAGCTCCGGCCTGCGGGGGCCGGTCGTCCGCCGGGGTGGGGCGAGGAGCTGGTCCGCACGGCTCCAGGTCAGCCGGCTCAGGTGCGCCGTCCGGCGACCGAGCTGCCGCAGGCGACGCTGCGCCTCCTGCTCGTCGGCGAGCCCCAGGCCGTCGGCGAGTGCAGCCCAGAGCTCCGGCGCGACACGGTCGGTCGCCCGCCCAGCAGCTGCCTGCAGCACGTCACGCATGTCGAGCAGCTGCAGGCGGCACCGCTCGAGGTCGGTGTGCGGGACGTCGACGAGCCACGAGGCGACCAGCGCCTTGAGCACGGTGGCGTCCCGGAGCCCGCCGGCCGACTCCTTGATGTCGGGGACCGCGGCGTGGGCCAGCTCGCCGCCACGCTCCCACCGCTCGCGCACGACCTCACGCAACCGGGGCAGGTTGCGCCTCGCGTCGCGCCTCCACCGAGCCGACACCCCGGTCCGCAGGTGCAGCGTGACCGAGGGGTCACCGGCCACGTGGCGCGCGTCGAGGAGGCCGAGGGCGACCCGGACGTCCGCGGCGGCGGCCTCGGTGACCTCGGTCAGCGCCCGCACCGAGTGGTCGATGGTGACGTTGGCGTCCCAGAAGGGGTACCAGAGCCCGTGCGCCACCTCCCGCACGTCGACGGCCGCCTCGTGGACGAGCACGATGTCGAGGTCGGAGTGCGGGGCGAGCTCGCCGCGGCCGTACCCGCCGACCGCGACCAGCGCGACGCCCTCCGCAGGTGGCTCGGCGGACGAGAAGGCCGACCGGCAGAGCCGGTCGGCCTCCTCCGTGCGGGCGGCGCGGTCCGTGGCGGTCATGGACCCACGCTCATGGAGCGGACCGGGCCGCCGTCCCCCCGGCGACGCGACCGCTCACAGGGCGGCCTCGTCCCGGTCCCCGGTGCGCACCCGCACGACTGTCTCCACCGGAGAGACCCAGACCTTGCCGTCACCGATGCGCCCGGTGGCTGCGGCCTTGGTGATCAGGTTGACGATCTCTCCCATGTCCAGGTCCTCGACGAGGATCTCGACGCGCACCTTGGGCACCAGCGCGATGTCGTACTCCGCGCCCCGGTAGACCTCGGTGTGCCCCTTCTGGCGGCCGTAGCCACTGACCTCGCTGACCGTCATGCCGGTCACCCCGAAGGCCTCGAGAGCGACGCGGACGTCCTCCCACTTGTGCGGCTTGATCACCGCTGTCACGAGCTTCATGCCAGTGTCCCTTCCTTGCTCGTCGCCGCGGAGCTGCTCGCCTCGTCGGTCGTGCTCGACTCTTCGACCCTGGCCGACTCGTCGGTCCTGGCCGCGTCGTCGGTCTTGGCCGGCTCGGACCGCGAGGTCTGCGTCGCTCCGGCCGAGGCCCGCGGCGCCGCGCCGGCGCCGACCGTCGCCAGCACGCCCTGCTTGGCGAGCACGCCGCCGGAGCGGTTGGTGAGGTCGTAGGCGGCCTCGCCGTGCTCGGTGAAGTCGATGCCCTCGACCTCGTCCTCGTCAAGGAGTCGCCACCCCATGGTGGCCTTGATGAGGACCCCGACGATCAGGGTGGCCACGGCCGACCACAGCATCGCGAACAACGCCACCGCGACCTGGACCACGAGGAGCTTCAGACCGTCGCCCCTCAGCAGGCCACCGCTGGTCGCGAGGAACCCGATCCCGACCGTGCCGACGAGGCCACCGACGAGGTGCACGCCGACCACGTCGAGCGAGTCGTCGTACCCGAAGCGGTGCTTCAGCCCCACGGCCAGGGCGCAGAGGACGCCGGCCACCAGGCCGAGGACCATCGAGGTGAGCGGGGTCAGGGCGCCGCAGGCCGGGGTGATCGCGACCAGCCCGGCGACGACGCCGGAGGCCGCGCCGAGCGAGGTCGCCTTGCCGTCCCGGATCTTCTCCAGCAGCAGCCAGCCGAGCATCGCCGCACAGGTCGCGAGCGTGGTGTTGAGCCAGACCAGCCCGGTCTCGGTGGTGAACTGCGCGATCATCTCGGTCTCGTCGGTGCTGGTGAAGACGATCGAGCCGGCGTTGAAGCCGAACCAGCCGAACCACAGCAGCCCGGCGCCGATCATCGTGAGCGTCAGGTTGTGCGGCTTCATCGGCTCCCGGCCGAAACCGAGGCGCTTGCCGATGAGCAGCACCAGGACCAGCCCCGCGATGCCGGCGTTGATGTGCACCACGGTGCCGCCGGCATAGTCGATCGGTGCGACCTCGGCAGCGCCGTCACCGCCGAAGATGAGGTCGGCCAGGCCGCCCTCCACGCCGCTGAGGAAGCCACCGCCCCACACCATGTGCGCCAGCGGGAAGTACGAGAGCGTCACCCAGATGGGCAGGAACACCAGCCAGGACGAGAACTTCACGCGGTCGGCGATCGCACCGCTGATGAGTGCGGCCGTGATGACCGCGAAGGTGAGCTGGAAGGCGACGAAGACGTAGTTGCCGGGGAGCGTGCCCTCGAGGCCGAACTGGTCGAACGGGTTCGCGAACAGCTTCGCGAACTCCCAGCCCGGGTTCTCGGCGTCGGCAGCGGCCCAGTCGAGCGAGCTGTAGGTCATCGACCAGCCCCACAGGGCGTAGACGATGCCGACCACGCCCAGCGCGCTGAACGACATCATCATCATGTTGAGCACTGACTTGGAGCGGCTCATGCCGCCGTAGAACAGGGCCAGAGCTGGCGTGGTCATCAGCAGCACCATGGATGCCGAGACCAGCATCCATGTGTAGTAGCCGTCCATGGGACCTCCGGGGTACACGGCCGGCGACGCCGACCGTCGAGCGTGTGGAGGAGGTCCTCGCAGCGGCACGACGTTGTCCCGCCGCGAGGCTCTCCGGTGCCCACAGCGTGGTCGGGCCACGTTTCGCGTCGGCGTGCCCGGTGTTGCGCGGAGGTGACGGTTGACGCGCGGATGTTACGGCGCCGTTAACCAGCGCCGGGTCCGCGCCCAGGTCTGTGAGGGGTCGGTGAGGAGGTGAGGGCCAGGATCAGCCGTCGGCGCCGATGAGGGCGTCGACGAACGCCTCCGGGTCGAACGGCGCGAGGTCGTCGGCACCCTCACCCAGGCCGACGAGCTTGACCGGCACCTTCAGCTCCCGTTGTACGGCGACCACGATGCCGCCCTTGGCGGAGCCGTCGAGCTTGGTCAGCACGATGCCGGTGACGTTGACGACCTCGGAGAAGACCCGGGCCTGGATCATGCCGTTCTGGCCGGTGGTGGCGTCGAGCACCAGCAGCACCTCGGTGACCGGTGCCTGCTTCTCGACGACGCGCTTGACCTTGCCGAGCTCGTCCATCAGCCCGGCCTTGTTCTGCAGCCGGCCGGCGGTGTCGATGACGACCACGTCGGCCTCCTGCTCCATGCCGGCGCGGGCGGCCTCGAAGGCGACGCTCGCGGGGTCCGAGCCCTCGGGACCGCGGACGGTCTCCACGCCGACCCGCTCGCCCCAGGTGGACAGCTGCTCCGCCGCGGCTGCGCGGAACGTGTCCGCAGCGCCGAGCACGACCTGCTTGTCCTCGGCCACCAGCACGCGCGCGAGCTTGCCGACGGTCGTGGTCTTGCCGGTGCCGTTCACGCCGACCATCAGCACGATCGCCGGGCGGCCGTCGACCCGCTGCACGGCCAGCGAACGGTCGAGCGTGGGGTCGACGAGCGTCAGCAGCTCCTCGCGGAGGATCTGGCTCACTGGCGCAGCGGCGGCCCCCTCGACGCGCATCCGGGTGCGGAGCCGCTCGACGAGCTCCTGGGTCGGCCCGACCCCGATGTCGGCGGTGAGGAGGGTGTCCTCGATCTCCTCCCAGGTGTCCTCGTCCAGCCGCTCCCGCGACAGCAGCGCGAGCAGCCCGCGGCCGAGCGTGCCCTGGGACCGGGACAGCCGCTGGCGCAGGCGGACCAGCCGGCTCGCCGTACCCTCCGGACGCTCCAGCGTCGGGGTGACGGGCTCGACGAGCTCCGGCTCGACGGTGGTGGTGGGGGCGCGGTCCTCGACCTGCGGCTCGCGCGGTGGGGCGATCGTCCCTGCGCCACCCGAGGAACGGTCGAACCGCTCGCGGCCGCGCCGTACGCCGGTGCTGACCAGCCCTGCGACCAGGCCGACCAGGACGACGGCGATCGCGATGATCAGATAGAGATAGTCACCCACGCCGGTCATCCAACCAGACGTCTCGACACGTCACTCTCACCGCTGCGGGCGGTCACCGGGCAGCGTCGGCACAGCGGACACCGCCCGCTCGAGGACGTCGCCGACCCAGGGGACGGCCGGCACGTCGGCACCGCGGTGCGTGAACGCGGCGTAGGCCGCGACGAGACCCGCGACGACGAGGATGGACAGCATGGTGAGCAGGACCCAGAGCAAGGCAGGAACCCCCGAGACGACGACTGGCCGGCCCGATCGGCCGGTTCCCTCAGGGTTCCACGCGGAGGCGGCCTCAAACGCCCCATGCGGCACAAGAGGTGACCAGAGTCACTGCTCGGGCGTGGCCAGCGCCTCGACCACGGTGCGCACCTCCGGCGGCACCGGCACCACGGGACGCCGGCCCCCGGTGACCGTGTTGTCGACGTACACGTGCACGAACCTGCCCTCGGCGTTCGCCTGGTCGCCCTGCCCCTGGAACATCCCGATCCGGTACACGACCGATGACGTGCCGAGCCGTTCGACGGCGAGACCGACGTCGACCGGGGCCGGGAACCCCATCTCCTCGAAGTAGCGGCACGAGACCTCCGCGACGATCCCGATCGCGGGCAGCGACCGGACGTCGACGCCGGCCTCGACGAGGTGAGCGTTCACAGCGGTGTCGATGATCTCGAAGTAGGCGGCGTTGTTCATGTGGCCGTAGACGTCGTCGTCGGCCCATCGGGTGGTCGCGGTCCGCCAGGCGCTGTAGTCGGTCCGCGTCGGCCGGGTGCGATCGGTCACGCCGACTCGGCCTCCCGCAGCCGCTGGCTGATCACCGCGGAGACGCCGTCGCCCCGCATCGTCACGCCGTAGAGCGCGTCACCGATCTCCATCGTCCGCTTCTGGTGGGTGATGACGAGCAGCTGGCTGTTCTCGCGCAGCTCCTCGTAGATCTGGAGCAGCCGGCCGAGGTTGGTGTCGTCGAGCGCGGCCTCCACCTCGTCGAGGATGTAGAACGGCGACGGCCGGGCCTTGAACAAAGACACGAGGAACGCCACCGCGACGAGGGACCGCTCACCGCCGGACAGCAACGACAGCCGCTTCACCTTCTTGCCCGGAGGCCGCGCCTCGACCTCGACACCGGTGGTGAGCATGTTCGACGGGTCGGTGAGGATGAGCCGCCCCTCGCCGCCGGGGAACAACCGCTTGAAGACGTGGTCGAACGCCGTGCGGACGTCCTCCCAGGCCTCGGTGAAGACCTGCTCGACGCGCTCGTCGACCTCCTTGACGATGTCGAGCAGGTCCTTGCGGGTGCGGCGGAGGTCCTCGAGCTGCTCGGTGAGGAACTTGTGCCGCTCCTCGAGCGCCGAGAACTCCTCGAGCGCGAGCGGATTCACCTTCCCGAGCTGGGCCAGCGCCCGCTCCGCCGAGCGCAGCCGCTTCTGCTGCTCCTCGCGCACGAACGGCACCGGCTCGGCCTCCTGGGGCACGCCCTCGGCGTCGGCCACCAGGACCGGAACCGGCAGGTGCGGCCCGAAGTCGGCGACGAGCGCCTCGAGGTCGAGGCCGAGCTCCTCCATCGCCCGCTCCTCGAGCTGCTCGAGGCGCATGCGCTGCTGGGCACGGGCCAGCTCGTCGCGGTGCACGCTGCTGACCAGCTCACCGAGCTCCTTGTCGAGCTCGCGCAGCTTGCCGCGGACCGCGAGCAGGTCCTCCTCGCGGGACCGGCGCGCCGCCTCGACGGCCTCCCGGGCGGCGGTGGCCTCGGCGACGGAGAGCTCGAGCCGCTCGAGCACCACGGCGACGCCCCTGATCACCGCCTGCGCGACATGGCCCTCGCGGCGTACGCGCTCCCGGTGGGCGAGCGCCCGCGCCCGGGCGTCCCGCTCCTGCTCGGCCGAACGGACCAGCGAGTCGGCCCGTCCGGCCAGCGCACGGGCCCGCTCCTCCGCCGTGCGCAGGGCGAGCCGGGCGTCGGTCTCGGCGGCCCGGGCCGCGCGGGCGGCCTCGGCGAGCCGGTCGCGGTCGTCGACATCGGGTACGTCGTCGTCGGACTGCTCGGCGGCCGCCAGCCGCTGCTCGAGCTCGGCCAGGCCGGCGAGGTCCGCGGCCCGTGCCTCCTCCGCGGTCGCGATGGCCTTGGCCAGCCGCTCGGCCTCGCCCTTGGCCGACCGCGCCTGCGACCCGTGCTGCGCGAGCTCCTCGGCGATCGCCGCCAGGTGGGCGTCGGACTCGTGCAGCTTGGCCATGGTGACGTCGACCCGGCGCTGGGCCTCGTGGCGCTCCTGGTCGAGCCGGTTGAGCTCGAACGCCAGCCGCTCGCAGCTGTGCGTGACGGCGGTCAGCTGCTCGGTGGCCTCGTCGACGGCGGCCTGCACCTCGAGGAGGCTCGGCACCGACGCAGAGCCGCCCGCGGCGAAGTGGCTGCCGATGAGATCACCGTGCCGGGTGACCGCCGTGACCTCGGCGATCCGCGCGACGACGTCGCGGGCCTGGTCGAGGTCGTCGACCACCGCGACGCGGTCCAGGAGCCTGCACAGGGCGGCTCGCAGCTGGTCCGGGCACTCGACCACGTCGACGGCGTAGGCCACGCCGGGTGGGAGTGCGGGCCAGTCCGAGGCGGTCATGGGGGCGCCGCCGAGCAGGAGCCCGGCGCGGCCCAGGTCGCCGTCCTTGAGCACGCCGATCGCCTCGACCGCGGCCTCCACCCGGTCGACCGCGACCGCGTCCGCAGCGCCGCCCAGCGCCGCCGCCACCGCGGTCTCGTAACCGGGGCGCACCGTGAGGAGGGCAGCGACGGAGCCCAGCAGCCCCGAGACGGGCTCGGTGGCGGCCAGCAGCGCGCCGACCCCGTCCTTGCGGTTCAGACCGAGCTCGAGCGCCTCCCGGCGGGCGGTCAGTGCACCGCGCTCACGGTCCGCGGCCTGGGCTTCCTCCCGCGTCTTGGTGAGCCGCTCCTCGATGTCCTGGAGCGCTGCTGCTGCGGCCTCGTGCTCGGCGTCGAGCCCCTCCTCGCCGGCGTCCAGGCCGGCGATCCGCGTCTCCAGAGCGGTGAAGCTGCGCTCGGCGCGCTCCATCCGCGCCAGCGCCTCCTGCCGCGCCAGCGTCAACCGGCCGAGCTCGTCCTCGGCGGCAGCCGCCCGACTGCGCTTGGTGTTGACCTGCCCCTGCAACCGGGCCAGCCCTTCGCGGCGGTCGGCGGCGGCGCGTTCGAGGGCGTTGACCCGCCGCTCCTCCTCGGCGTGCGCCTGCTCCGCGGACTGACGGGTGGCGAGTGCGCGGTCGAGGACCTCACGGTTGCGATCGACCTCGGCGTTGATCTGCTGCTCCTGGGCCCGCACCTGCTCGGCCTGGGCGAGCAGCTCGTCGGGGTCGCGCCCGGCCGGCACCTCGGGCTCCGACGCCGCGTTGCGCACCCGCTCCTCGGCGAGCCCCGCCGTGCCGCGGAGCCGCTCGCGCAGCCCGGACAGCCCGAACCAGGTCTCCTGGGCGCGGGCCAGCGCGGGCAGGTCCTCACGGAGCGCCGCCTCAAGCTCCGCCTCGGCGGCGCGGGCGGCGTCGACGGCGCCCTCCACCTCGGCGCGACGCTCGAGGAGCAGCGTCTCGTCGGCCAGCTCCTGCTCGAGAGCGGTCCGCACCGTGACCAGCTCGTCGGCGAGCAGCCGGGCCCGGGCGTCACGGACGTCGGCCTGGACCACCGCGGCCCTGCGCGCGACCTCGGCCTGCCGGCCGAGCGGCTTGAGCTGACGCCGGATCTCGCTCAGCAGGTCGCCCAGCCTGGTGAGGTTGCCCTCGGTGGAGTCGAGCTTGCGGAGCGCCTTCTCCTTGCGCTTGCGGTGCTTGAGGACACCGGCGGCCTCCTCGATGAACCCGCGGCGGTCCTCAGGGGTGGCGTGCAGGATCGTGTCGAGCTGCCCCTGGCCGACGATGACGTGCATCTCCCGGCCGATGCCGGAGTCCGAGAGCAGCTCCTGCACGTCGAGGAGCCGGCAGGACTGTCCGTTGATGGCGTACTCGGAGCCACCGTTGCGGAACATCGTCCGGCTGATGGTGACCTCGGCGTAGTCGATCGGCAGTGCCCCGTCGGCGTTGTCGATCGTGAGGGCGACCTCCGCGCGGCCCAGCGGCGGGCGCCCCGAGGTGCCGGCGAAGATGACGTCCTCCATCTTGCCGCCACGGAGCGACTTGGCGCCCTGCTCGCCCATGACCCACGCGAGGGCGTCGACGACGTTGGACTTGCCGGAGCCGTTGGGCCCGACGATGCAGGTGATCCCGGGCTCCAGCTGCAGCGTCGTGGCGGACGCGAAGGACTTGAACCCCCGGAGGGTCAGGCTCTTCAGGTACACGTGGGCTCCTCACGGGTGTCCTTCAAGGTCACTGCCGTGCCCCTGCTGTGGGGAAGCCAGCACGTCAGCGCCGCCACCTTACCTTCGGTCGCGGCCGTCCCGACGCAGGCGCGGCCGTTGGCATGGCGCGCCCAAGAGTTCGCCGGTTGTTGGCACATCATGCCCTTACCGGCCCTTCCGACGGCAGGTTACGGTGCCGAGGTTTCGTCGCACCCACACCTCTCGAAGGAGAGTCTTTTGCCCAGCACCAAGCGCCACGCGCGACTCGCAGCGTCCGTCGCTGCACTCGCCATCGGCACCACCCCCCTGCTCCTCGCAGTCGGGGCAGACGCCGTCGCTCCGGCGACCGTCGCTCCTCGGTCCGCCGAGGGCGAA
>CADCUK010000015.1 GCA_902805865.1 uncultured Nocardioidaceae bacterium
TTCGCGGTCGCCTTCCCGCTGGTGTCGGCCGGCGTCTACGGCTGGCCGCTCGAGGACGCGGTGGCTGCGCAGGTCGACACGTTGTCCTCGACCCCGACTCAGGTCACCAGGTCGGTGCTCGTCGGCTACGGGGATGCCGCTGTCGAAGCCCTGCGCAGGGCGATCCGCGGCGACCCGCGCTGAGGCCACGTCACCCAAGGGTCCTCGCTCAGGAGTCATGCTCGACTAGTCAGCACGTCCCCTTCCGCGCGAGGGACCAGCCATGCAACGCCGCTCGACGAGCCAGGACGACAGAGAAGTCCGTACAGCGTCGGGCACCGCCAACGAGGCACGCCGTTGCGTACGACCGTGGTCTAGACATAAGCCATCTAGTGACGCTATGGGCGTTCTGCCCTGTGGTTGAGCCACTTCTGCGCGCCGTTGGACAAATGTCTTGCACACCCGTCCTACTCGTTGAAGTGGGACGCTTGACCAAGTAAAGGAGTTGAGGGCATATTGGCGACCGCGTCGGATCACTGCTTGGGAGGGCAGCGATCCGGCGCGAGAGACAAAGGCAGTACAACTCGAACACGGCGGACCTTCATCCCCTCGGTCCGAAGTGTGGTTTGGTTCCTAGGTTGGGAGACCGGGTCCGGACACATTGAAAGCGCGCTCGGTGGTCACACCGGGCGCGCTTCGTCGTTCTTGGGGGTGCCAATGGCACGGATGTCAGTCACCCAACGTCGAGCGCTGCTCGTCGAGGCCGCGATCGCGGTGATGTCCCGCGACGGGGTCGCGCACACGACGACGCGGGCGGTCGTCGCGGAGGCCGGGATGCAGATCGGCGTCTTCCACTACTGCTTCCGATCCAAGGAAGAGCTGATCCTCGAGGTGATGGAGACGATCAGCCGGCGCATGTTCGCTGCTGTCGCCGACGTCTTCAGCTCGAGCACCGATCCGGCCGAGATCATCCACGGAGCCCTCCGCGCCTACTGGGGCGACATCAGGGCGAACCCCCTGCAGCACCTGCTGAACCGCGAGCTCACCCAGCACGCCCTTCGGCAGCCGGGGGAGGAAGCGGCGGCGGTGGCACAGTACGCCGGTTACGCCGACGGCATCGAAGCGTTCCTCGTCGAGATCGCGAGGATCGGAGGGTGCACCTGGCGCACTCCCGTCGATGAGCTTGCCCGGTTCACCCTTGCCACCATCGAAGGCGTGACCATCCAGTGGCTGGTCAGCCGGGACGAGCAGATGTCGCAGCGGCTGCTCGACCACCTCGCCGCGCACCTGTGCGCCGACGCGGAACTGGAGGTCGCTGCGGAGCAGTAGCCGGGTTGAGCTACAGCTGCAGCTCTCGACCGCCGGAGGTCAGGTAGCCCGTCGAGGGGTCCAAGGTGGCCTCCACCAGCTCGCCGTCGACCCGCCACACGTGCCAGGCGACTCGTTCGACCCGCACGCCGTACCGTGCCGAGAGCTGCCACTCCAGCAGCGTCTCGGGGTCGGGCGCCCTGCCGACGGACCGCTTGGCGCGACGCGCGATGACGATGGCCGTGACCCCTCCGATCACGACGAACGCCGCCATCAGCGACAGGCTGAGCACCGCGGAGGCGCCCTGGTCGAGCGCCACGATCGCTGCGGCACCTCCCACGCAGATCCCCGTAGCGGCTACGGCGAACGCGAGCACGATCGCGCGCCACGACCCGGCCTCGACCGCCGCACCGTTCGAGCTCGACGCTCCTGGCATCCCTTGAGTCATCGTTGATCCCCTCCCAGTTCGTACACCGACCACATCTGCATCCGACGAACCCCCGCGCGTCGTCGTGACCTAGGTCACGCATCGGTCCTACCCTTGGCGCCCACCGTTCAAGCGGCCGTCTGAACCACCTCAACGAGCACGGGCTGGCTGGGTGACGCAGCGGCGGGGATCCGGTCCGGTCCGGCTTCGGGAATGCGCCGACGGCCATGACGGTTCAGTCCCTGATGTCCACCGTCGACCCGACCGCCGCGCCCGCCCTCGACTCAGCCACGCAAGCCGCTGACGTGCGTCGCGTGTCGGTCCTGCTCGGCCTTCTCTTCGGCTTCGCCGGCATGGGCAGTGCAGCGGCCGCGATGGCGCTTGCGCCGCTCGCAGAGGCGTACGACGTCGGCACCGGTGCGGCTGCGTGGACCATCTCGCTCTACGCCCTCATGCTCGGGGTCGGCACCGCGGTGTACGGGCGGGTCGCGGACCTGCAGGGACCACGGTTCCCGATGCTCGTCGGGTTGTCGCTGATGACCTTCGGGGCGCTCGTCGCGGCGCTCGCCCCGACGTTCGAGGTGCACCTGGTCGGCCGGCTCTTCCAGGGCGCCGGCGCAGCCGCTGTCCCGACGCTCGGCGCCGCGGTGGTCACCGCCCGCTACGCCGGCGCGGTGAAGTCGTCGGCCCTCCTCAGGCTCGCCGGCACGGCCGCAGCCGTCACGTCGCTCGGCCCGCTGGCCGGGGGCTTGCTCGTCGACACCCTGTCCTGGCGGTTCGCGATCGCGCTGCCGATCCTCGGCGTGCTCGTCGTGCCCCTGCTGTGGCACGCGCTCTTCGTCGGCGGCACCGGGGCACGGCTCGACTTCCTCGGCGCGATGCTCACCGCCCTGGCCGCCGGAGGTGTCGTCCTCCTGCTGCAGTCGCCATCGACCGGCCTGCCCGTTGCACTGACCGGGTTGCTGCTCGTCGTCCTCGGTGTCCCTGCCGTCGCCGCCTGGGTGCGTCACCGGCCGCACGGCTTCCTGCCGCTCGCGGTGATCAAGAACCCGGTCGTGGTGCGCAGCGCCTTGGCCGCGGCCGCCATCCCCGCCGCCTGGTTCGCGATGCTCGTCGCCATCCCCGCAGTTCTGCTCCGCGACGGCTGGGAGGCGTGGCAGGTGGGCCTCGCGCTCGTGCCCTCAGGCATCGTCGCGCTGTTCATGCCGCGCGTCGTCGGCTCGGTCATCGCCCGCGTGAGCGCTGCCGGAGCCCTGGTCTTCTCGGCGTCCGTGGCCGCGGTTGCGCTGATCGGCTGCGCCCTCGGCGCCGCGCTGGACCTGCCGATCCTTCTGGTGGTGTCGGTGC
>CADCUK010000016.1 GCA_902805865.1 uncultured Nocardioidaceae bacterium
GAGCTATCTGTTCTGCACGCCGCAGAAGCTGAGGCACCGTACCGACCGCGGGACGAGTCTCCCCGGTGACCGCGGAGGCGACCGACAAAAGCATCGATCTTGAGGTTCCGGTTCCCTGCCGACCGCATACGTCCTACCGGTGCCACCGCCTGCCGAGCACCGCAACGTGACAGGCACGATCGAGCACCCACGCGCGCAGCTACAGATCGTCGAGCGGGCCCGGGCAGGGGTGTTGCCCCGGGACGCAGCAGCACCGACGACGGCCAGGTGTCGCCCTCGCCATGACCGACGCCGGGTGCCGCCAACCGCACCGGTCGTAGGTTGGGACGAGGAACTCGGGAGGTCCCATGGTCGAGCTCATGCGCAGCAGCGACGCGTTCACGTGGCAGATGGAGCGCGAGCCTGGTCTGCGCTCCACCGTCGTGACGATCTTCATGCTCGACCGCTCACCGGACTGGGACGACCTTCTCGGTCGGTTCGCGCGCCTGTCGGCGACCGTGCCGATGTTCCACCAACGCGTGGTGGAGAGCGTCGCGCCGACTCCACCGCGTTGGGAAGCGGACCCGGACTTCGACATGGACTTCCACGTCCACCGCGTCGTGGCACCTGCCCCCGGGACGTTCGACCACGTGTTGGAGATGGCCCGGCAGGCGTCGATGGCGGACTTCGACCGAGGACGACCGCTGTGGGACTTCACCCTCGTCGAGGGGCTGGCTGACGGCGGGGCAGCGCTGCTGTGCAAGCTGCACCACTCGCTGACGGACGGCGTCGGTGGTGTGGAGATCGCGATGGCGCTCTTCGACATTGCCCGCGAGGGCACCGATCGGGGTCCGGTTCCCGACGTCCCGGCCGCGTCGCCGCCTCCTGTGCTTCAGGGGCTGCGCCAGTGGGTGCGGTACGTCGCCTGGCTGGCCGGATCGACGGCCCGCGGGCTGGTCTCCAAGGGTCCACGTGCCGCCTACACCGCCGTACGTCGTCCGTTGAACAATGCCCGGGCAGCCGTGGAGACCGCCGCCTCCGTCTACCGGACTGTGAAGCCGATCAGCCGCACCGGCTCGCCACTGATGACAGAGCGTGGCCTGGCGCGGAGGCTGGGCGTGCACGAGGTCCCGCTCGCGGCGATGAAGGCTGCTGCGAAGAGTCATGACGGCTCGGTCAATGACGCATTCCTCGCCGCGGTCACCGGCGGACTCCGTCTCTACCATGAGCGCCACGGCGCCGAGCTCCGGAAGCTGCACGTGGCCATGCCCGTGAGCCTGCGCGCGGACGGGGACGAGATGGGCGGCAATCGCATCACGTTGGCAAGGTTCGACCTGGCGGCGAACACCGTCGAGGCGGGGAACCGGATCCGCGAGGCCCGCTCGCGGGCAGGCTCGGTGCGCTCGGAGAAGTATCTGCCCTACATCCAGCTCATCGCCGGTGTCCTCAACCTGATGCCGCGCTGGTACATCGCCTCGATCCTGCGCAACGTCGACGTGCTGGCCAGCGACGTGCCCGGCATCCCCGTCCCGGTGTTCATCGGGGGCGCCGAGGTGACCATGCACTACGCGTTCGGTCCCACGGTCGGCGCCGGGGTGAACGTGACGCTGATGTCCTACGCGGACACCTGTGTCTTGGGGATCAATGCGGACGGCGGGGCAATCCCTGACTTCGACGCATTTCACGAGTGTCTTGTCGCCGGCTTCGACGAGGTGCTCGCGTTGGCGCCGGTGACGGCGTAGACCCCATGCCCGAACGCGGGCGGAGGGCACATCCGGGCAGGGACACCTCTGACGTGGATCATGGAGCAGCAGCCATGGGGCATCTTCTTGGAGGGCACCTAGACAGTGAGACGTAAAGATGAACGAGGCGCGAACATCCTGAACTTCGTTCTCATCATGACGGTGGCCGGGCTGGCTGTCGGGCGGCTCGGTGCTGTCCTGGCGCCAGAACGTGAGGAGGAGCCCCGCAGCGTGTGCGTCAGCGTCAGAGGTGAGCCCACGGTGGGAGAAGTCGTTGACGTCGAGCCAGTGAGGCTGATCCGTCAGTACGAATCCAGGTGCTGACGTGTGCTTGGCCACGTGCTACGGCTCAGGGACGTAGTCCAGGACGTCCCCGGGCTGACAGTCCAGCACCTGGCAGATCGCGGTCAGCGTGTTGAAACGGATCGCCTTGGCGTGCCCGTTCTTCAGCACCGACATGTTGGCCAGCGTGACCCCCACACGTTCGGCGAGCTCGGTGAGCGTCATCCCGCGTTCTGCGAGCAGGGTGTCCAACCTGACCACGATGCGGTGGCCGCGGTCGGGCTCGGTCTCCTGATGTCCCCTCACACCAAGCCCTCGACCTCTTCCCGCAGGGCCGCACCCTGGCGGAAGACCTCGGCGGCCACGGCGATGCCCAAGCCGGCCACCAACGGCATGAAGCTGAGCTCGGCACCCTCGATCACGTACGGCTCGATGGCCGGGTGGGACAGGACGCTGAACTCGCCCCACGCCTGGAGCAGCTCGACCGCTACACCGCCAAAGCCGACCGTCATCGCGATCGTGTACAGGCGGCGGGCGTTGGCCGGGACGAACGGGTCGCCGCGGCGCAACGTGCGTACGACGGCCAGGAGCATGGCGATCACGGCAATGGCGAGGAGTGCCGCCAGGACCTCGGAACCGACGAGCCCGAGGAGCTGCCGGGTGTCGGGGTCGTTCACGACGACCGTGCTGGCGTCAGGAAGGGTCATCTCGAGCGCGTCGCCGGCGACGAGCTCTCCCCCTCCAGCAACGGTGGGCAGGCTCGGGCTGGTGCGGACCTGAACCGCAGCGGAGTCCAGCTCGGCCTGCACGGTGGGCGCGCTGCCGAACACGGCACCGGTCCCGACGCCGAGCACGGCGGGGCCGGCGAGGGGTCGCACGACGCCCAGCACGAAGGTGAGCCCGATGATCACCACGAGGGCACCCTCGAGCAGCGTGGCAGCCGGGCTTCGCACTGATGTTCCAGACACGAGGGCGCTCCTTATCGAGAAACAATATTATTGAGAAACGATAAGGTAGGTCCGTGTGCGTGGCAAGCGAATCCGTGGCGCGCCGACCACGTCAGCGCACTCCGTCGACGGCTGGCCCCACAGCTAGGCTCCGACGCATGACGGAGTACCAGGTGACCCGGTGGCGCGAGCTGCCTTCCATGGTCGCGGTCAGGGCCGGCGACGAGGTCGTGAAGACCGAGCTCGCGTCGCGCTTCCAGGAGGCGATCGACGAGGCCGCGATGCGGCTCGGTGACACCGGCGCCGACGACTACCTCATGGGGTGGGAACGGTCCCCGTGGACCACGGCCGACGGTACGCCGACCGAGGTGCTCGACCGCGTCACCTCCGAGCTCGACGCGGAGTGGCCGGCCGACAGGATCGCCGGTTACCTCGACGGGCTGGGCCGGTGAACCGGCTGGCGGCGCTGCTGGGCGCCCGACGACCGGTCCTGCTCGACGGCGGCATGGGCACGCTGCTGCAGGACGCCGGCCTCGAGGACGGGGCGCCCGGCGAGCTCTGGAACCTCGAGAACCCCGACGCGGTCCGTGCGGCGCACGCGGCGTACGCCGAGGCGGGCGCGCGGCTGCTCACCACCAACACGTTCGGCGGGACGCGACCACGCCTGGACATGCACGGGCTCGGCGACCGCGTCAGCGAGGTGAACCGGAGGGCCGCGCAGATCGCGCGATCGGTGGCGGACGAGCACGGTCTGCTCGTCGCCGGCGACCTCGGCCCGACCGGTGAGCTGCTGGCGCCTCTGGGGACCATGACCTCGGAGGAGGCGCAGGAGCTGTTCGCCGACCAGCTCCTCGGACTGGTCGAGGGCGGGATCGACCTGGTGCTGGTCGAGACGCTCAGCGACGTCGGCGAGGCCGAGGCGGCACTGGCCGCGGCACAGAAGGTCGCGCCCAGCCTGCCGGTGGTGGTGACGATGAGCTTCGACACCAACCTGCGCACGATGATGGGCGTCCGCCCGGCCGACGCGGTGACGCAGCTGGCCGCCGCGGGTGCCGACGCCGTGGGCGCCAACTGTGGCCGCGGTCCCGAGGAGATGGAGGTCATCGCCGCGGAGATGGTGCAGGCGCGCACCGGTGACCTGCTCCTGGTCGCGCAGTCGAACGCCGGCCTGCCTCAGGTGGTGGGCGACCACTTCGAGTACGACGCCACGGCAGACGACCTGGCGGCACACGCCAGCCGGCTGGCGGAGCTCGGGATCGACCTGGTCGGCGGCTGTTGCGGCTCGACACCCGCACACATCGCGGCCATGGACGCCATCCTCACCACCGCCTGAACGGCTGCCGGCTCCCGCAGCAGGATGCTTCAGTCGCCGAGTCGGGCGGCCACGTCGGCCGGGAACCCCCCGGTGGCGATGGGACCCCACCTGAGCGGAGTGACCCGGACCAGCGACTTGTCCTGGACGCGCATGGCCTCGCGGTACTCGTCCCAGTCCGGGTGCTCGCCGGCGATGCAGCGGTAGTACTCCACCAGACCCTCGGCTGCCTCGGGCATGTGCAGCACCTCGGCCTCGCCGTCGACCTGCACCCACGGACCGTTCCAGTCGTCGGAGAGAACCAGCACCGAGACCTGTGGGTCGCGCTCTGCGTTCCGGACCTTCGCCCGGGACGGATAGGTCGAGATGACGATCCGCCCTTCGTCATCCACTCCCCCGGAGACCGGCGAGACCTGCGGTCGCCCGTCGCGACGCGCGGTGACGAGCAGGAGGCGATGGCGTGGCCGGACGAAGTCGAGCAGCTCCGCCAGCTCGACGGTCCGGTTGGTGGCGATGGACCTGGGCATGACAGCACCTTAGGCGGGCTCGGTCAGGCGGTAGATGTGCTCCACCGCCTGAAGGTCGGTGTCCTCGAGCATCCGCAGTCTGAGGCTCATGCCGATCACAGTAGGGATCACGGCCGACAGGACGGTGCCTCGATCGGCACTACACTCGCGACGGTGAGTGCGGCTGGGGCGATCTGGCGCCAGCCGGGCATGGCGCCGCTGGTGGTCATGACGACCGCAGGGTTCTCCAGCTACGCGCTGCTGCTCACGGTCGCACCTCTATGGGCGGTGCAGGGCGGCGCGACGACGGCCGGAAGCGGACTGGTCAACGGGGTGCTTCTGCTGTTCACCGTCCTGACCCAGCTGCTGGTCCCCCGCGCACTGCGGCGCTTCGGATGGGCACGGGTGCTCACCGTGGGGCTGGTGCTGCTCGGTGTCCCCGGCGTCTTGTTCTCGCTCAGCGACGAGCTCGGCGTGATCCTCGCGCTCTCGGCGGTCCGCGGGATGGGATTCGGCGTCCTGACGGTCACCGGGAGCGCTGCGGTCGCCGCTCTGGTGGGCGCCGAGCGCCGCGGAGAAGCGATCGGGGCCTACGGACTCGCTGTTGCAGCACCGAACCTCGTCCTCCTGCCCGCCGGACCGTGGATCGCCGAAAGCCTCGGCTACTGGGTGGCGTTCGTCCTCAGTGCGCTGCCCCTGGCCGGCATCCCGGCGGCCCTTCGGCTCGCGTCGGCACTCCGCCTCCAGGCACCGGACCTGCATCCGGGCGACGAGGGACTGCCTGACCCGGGCGATCCGGTGTCCGCCGCCTATCGGCGGTTGCTGCGGCCGATGCTGCTGCTGCTGGTGGTGACGTTGGCCGGGGGTGCGGTGATCACGTTCACGCCGCAGATGATCGACAGCGCGTCCGTCGCGGCCGGCGGCCTGCTCCTCATGGGACTCTCGGCTGCCATCAGCCGTTGGCGGTTCGGGGTGTTTGCGGACCGCTACGGCGCCCAGCGTTTCGTCGTGCCGCTGGTGCCGTTGACGGGCGCGGCAATGGCGCTCGTGTCGTGGTCGGTCGCCGACACCGACGGCGTCCGCGTCGGCTCGTTCCTGGTCGCCATGCTCCTGGTCGGTGTCTGCTACGGCGGGCTGCAGAACCTGACCCTGCTGATCTCCTTCTCCGCCGTCTCGCGTCGGCACCACAACCTCGCGAGCGCGGTGTGGAACGTCGGCTTCGATGCAGGTACGGCGCTCGGCTCCGTGGCCGTCGGGGTCATCGCCGAGGTCACGTCGTTCGCGACTGCGTTCCTCGTCGCGGCCGCGCTCGCCGTGGCGACGCTGCCGCTCGCGTTGCTGCGCCCGGCCGACGCCCCGCCACCCGCGGACGCTCCCCAGCGCGCCGGTTAGGGCTGGGCTTCAGGCGTCCACCGACCCGTCCGGAGCCAGCTCCGCGAGGTCGATCTCCATGAAGTCGGTGACGTCGGCTGCCCACCGGTCGCGGACGAACGCGACGTGGTCCGGGTGGGCGTTGTAGGCCTCGTACGTCGCGCGGTCGGCGAACTCCATCGTGACCGCGAGCTGGTAGCTGTTCTTCGACCCCACCTGACGCACCACGTCGAGCTCCTCGACGCCCTCGACCGCGGCCAGGGAACGGAGCGCCGCCAGGAACGCCTCGGCCTCAGCGGTGCCGTCCTCGTGCCGGAGCGTGAACACCACGAGGTGCCGGATGCGGGAGCCGCGCAGGGTTGCCATGGCCGGTGAATGTACATGGTGCCGTCGCCGCCGGAGGGACGCCGGCCGTGACAGGTGTCATGGCCAGGAGATGACAACTCCCCCGGGGATGGAGGTGCGTGGAACGGGAGTGTCTCTGCCATGACCACACCAGCACTCAAGGCGACCGGCCTGACGAAGCGGTTCCGAGCATCGGGCGGCGAGACGGTGACCGCCGTCGACGGCATCGACCTGACCATCGACCCCGGCGAGATCGTCGCCTTCCTCGGCCCGAACGGCGCCGGCAAGACCACCACCGTCGACATGTTCCTCGGGCTGACGTCGCCGACCGGCGGGAGCATCGAGGTGTACGGCGAACCGCCTCGGCGTGCTGTCGCGCACGGCCGGGTCTCCGCCGTGATGCAGACCGGCGGCCTGCTTCCCGACTTCACGGTGCGGGAGACGGTCCGGGCGGTCGCCGCTCTCCACGGACGGCCGGACCGGGTCGATGTCGTCGTCGAGCGGGCCGGCCTCGGTCCGCTCGCCGACCGACTGGTGAAGGCGTGCTCCGGAGGCGAGCAGCAGCGGCTCAAGTTCGCCCTGGCCCTCGTCCCCGACCCGGAGCTCGTCATCCTCGACGAGCCGACGACCGGCATGGACGTGGGCGCCCGGCAGGAGTTCTGGGACACCATGCGAGCAGACGCAGCCGACGGCCGCACGATCGTGTTCGCCACCCACTACCTCGCCGAGGCCGACGCGTTCGCCGACCGCACCGTGCTGATGGCGCGCGGCCGGATCATGGCCGACGGCCCGACCGCCGAGGTGCGTGCTGCGTACGGCGGCCAGACGGTGTCCCTCCGTCCACCGGCGGGAGTCGTCGGTGTCCACGGCGTCGACGACGGCTGGCTCGCCGACCTCCGCACGGCCGTCGCCCCGCTGGGCATCACCGACATCGAGGTCGCCAACCCCAGCCTCGAGGCGGCGTTCCTGGCGCTCACCGCAGCGCACCAAGCCGGCCCGGCCGCCGGCACTTCCCCCATGGCCGAGGAGGTCCTCCGATGAGCACGCTGAGCATCCGCGACAACGACACCGACCACACCGACACCGACACCGACACCGGGAGCGAGACGTCCCCAGCCGCCACGGGGCGGAGGCCGCGGCCCATGGCGGTCGCGTACGCCGCGCTCGACCTCAGGCGCCAGCTGCGCGACCTGGTCGGCATGTTCTTCATCGTGGCCCTGCCGGTGTTCCTGTTCTTCGTCTTCGGGATGGGCGACGACGAGCGGTACGGCAGCGCCAACGTCGCGATGTACGTCATGGTGTCGATGGCGGCGTACGGGGCTGTCACGGCCACCACCACCGTCGCCGGCATGGCCGCGACGGAGCAGACGATGGGGTGGGGGCGACAGCTGGCGCTGACGCCGATGCCGCCCCTGGCCTTCGTGGCGATCAAGACGGTCGTGGCGATGCTGGTCGCTGCAGTTCCGATCGCGCTCATCTTCGCGGTCGGTGCAGCCACAGGCTCGTCAGGCAACGCCTTCGACTGGTTGGCCAGCGCCGGCGTCGTCTGGCTCGGGTCGGCGCTCTTAGCGGTGTACGGCCTGGCGATGTGCCTGGTGTTCAAGGGCGAGAACGTGGCCGGCATCGCGTCCGGCCTGGTCGTGATCATGAGCTTCCTCGGCAACGTCTTCACGCCCATGGACGGCCTCATCCTCGAGATCGGTCGGTTCACCCCTCTGTACGGCTACGCCGGGCTGGCCCGCTACCCCATCTCGGAGGGCTACCTCCCCGATGACGCCGGTCACGACTCGGTGTGGCTGTTGCTGGCTAACGTGTGCTCGTGGACGGTGATCTTCGCGGCGCTGGCGGTGTGGGGGCTGCGCCGACGCCGGGAGCGGGTGTGACGGCATCCGCCACGGGTGCCAGTGCCCCCTGGGAGCGGTGGGGCTGGTTGGTGGCGGCCATCTGGCTCGTCTTCCTCGCCTACCCGGTGATCGAGACGCTCGAGACCGATGCGCCGGCACCGGTCCAGGCACTGGTGCTGGTGCTCATCGCGTCCTACGCGGCGATCTACCTGCTCGGGTGGAGCGTGTGGCGCAAGCACGCCCTGAAGATCTGGGTCGCCATGCTGCTGCTCGCGCTGGGGACCGTGCCGGTGATCGGCATCGAGGCGATCGGGCTCACGCCGTACCTCGGGGCGTTCTCCGCGCTGATGGTCCCGGAGCCCTGGTGGCGGTGGACGACGATCTTCAGCGCCCTGCTGCCCACCCTCTCCCTGGTCGACGGCCGCTTCCCGGCCTTCTTCTTCATGCTGGTGTGGCCGATCATCGGGTTCTGCGCGGCGATGCGGGTCTTCTCCGAGCTCGAGGAGAAGTCCTACGTGGCGCAGGGGGAGCTGGCGCTGGTGGCCGAGCGCGATCGGGTGGCACGGGACGTGCACGACGTGCTCGGCCACTCCCTGACGGCCCTGTCGATCAAGGCCGAGCTCGCGGGCCGGCTGCTCGACGTCGACCCGGAGCGGGCGCGGCAGGAGCTCGAGTCGATCCAGGAGACCGCGCGGCAGGCCCTCGCGGAGGTCCGCTCGACCGTCGGAGGGCTGCGCGCGGCGAACCTCGAGGCCGAGCTGGCCGCCGCACCCCGCGTGCTCGGTGACGCCGGCATCCGGATGGAGCTGGTCGGGGACGTTGCCGACACCGATCCGAGGCACCGGACGATGCTGGCCTGGGTGCTGCGGGAGTCGGTGACCAACGTGGTCCGGCACGCACGAGCGTCGAAGGTCTCCATCGAGCTCTCCCCGACCGGCCTGGTCGTCGCCGACGACGGCACCGGCTACGACAGCACCGGGAACAGCGACGGCAACGGCCTGCTGGGGATGCGCGAGCGGGTCTCGGCAGCCGGCGGCACGCTCCGGCTGTCGAGCGGACCAGGGACACGCGTCGAGGTCGTGCTGTCGTGATCCGGATCCTGCTGGCCGACGACCAGGCCCTCGTCCGCGGCGCGCTCGCCGCGCTGCTCGACCTCGAGACGGACATCGAGGTCGTCGCGCAGGTCGGTCGCGGGGACGAGGTGCTGGCAGCGGCGCGCTCCTCGCAGGCCGAGGTGTGCCTGCTCGACATCGAGATGCCGGGGCTCACCGGCCTCGAGGTGGCCGAGCAGCTGCGGGCCGAGCTGCCCGCCGTGCGGTCGCTGATCGTCACCACCTTCGGACGACCGGGCTACGTCCGCCGCGCTCTCGACGCCGGCGCCGCAGGGTTCCTCGTCAAGGACACCCCTGCACGCGAGCTCGCAGCCGCCGTACGCCGGGTCCATGCCGGACTCCGCGTCATCGACCCCGACCTCGCGACCGAGTCGCTGATGTCCGGCCCGTCGCCGCTCACGGCTCGCGAGTCGGAGATCCTGCAGCTCGCGATCGACGGATCGCCCGTCGCCGTGATCGCCCAGCGCGCCAGTCTCTCGGTCGGCACCGTGCGCAACCACCTCTCAGCAGCGATCGGCAAGACCGGCGCCACCACCAGGGCCGAAGCGGCGCAGCTGGCTCGGGCGAACGGCTGGATCTAGACCGGCTCGCACCTGCCGACGAGGCGGTTCACCGTGTCTCGACCGCGAGGCGCCCGGCCAGCACTGCGAAGGTCGCGGCGAAGACCCTGCGGATCCGTTGCACGAGCTGCGGTCGGCTGAGCACCTTGTCGCGCAGGGAAGCGGCCGCGAGCCCGTAGCCGGTGAACACGACGAACGTCATGGCCATGAAGACCCCACTGAGCACCAGCATCTTCAGCAGGCTCCCCGGCTCGCCTGCGGGGACGAACTGCGGGAGGAAGGCGAAGAAGAAGATCGTCAGCTTCGGGTTGAGCAGGTTCAAGGTGATGCCGGAGTAGAGCACGCCGCGCCACGATGCCGGACCGGACGCGTCAGCCACCCCGAGCGCCCCCGTGTCGCGCCAGGTCGCCCAGGCCATGTAGAGGAGGTAGGCCACCCCGGCGTACTTGATGACCTGGAACGCGACCCCACTTGCATTCAGGACGGCGGCCAGCCCGGTCACGGCGGCAACGACGTGCGGAACCGTGCCGAGCGTGCAGGCGAAGGCCGCGAGCACGCTGGCGCGCGCCCCCCGCGTCAGCCCCGCCGCGAGCGTGAACAGCGCGCCGGTGCCCGGCGTGGCGACGATGACGAGCGAGGTGAGGAGGAAGGTCGCGACCATGCAGGCACGCTAGCGGCGTCGGCGCCCACGTGACAGGTCTCGGGACAGGCCGGAATCGCGCGGCCGGCAGTCACTTGGCCGATGCCCCAGGACCTGTGCCCAGCCAAGACTGCACTGGTCGAAGGGAGCACGTCGCATGACCGAGCAGACCGGTGAGGGCCCCGAGAGCTACCACGGGTACAGCGTCGACGACGAGGACCAGCCGCAGGCGTTCGGCGACAGTCTCGTCGACGACCGAGGACTGCGGGAGCCCCTCGACGAGGGCTACTCACCTCCCGACCACTGGTCGTACGGGCAGGGGTTCGGCAACACCGCCTACGAGGAGGCCAGCGGCGAGACGCTCGCCCAGCGCCTCTTGCAGGAGGAGCCGGAGCCCGACCCCTACGGGCCGGACGAGACCGCGGAAGGGACGCGCGTCGGCGGACTCCGGGCGGGCCACCTCGCGGCCTACGACCCCGGCCCGGCGGACCGGATCCTCGAACGCGGCACGTCTCTGCAGGAGACCGACGACATCAGCACCCCACCCGGCGAGGAACCTCCCTGGGCTCGCCAGGTCGGTGGGCCGCGCTCCGGGCGGCTGCTGTCCTACGACGAAGGCGTGGGCGAGGACGACGTCAAGGACCTCGTCGCGTTCGACATCGGCATCGACGGCGCAGGAGCGAGCGCCGAGGAAGCCGCCATGCACCTGATCGAGGACGAGTCGTGGTCCGACCGGCCTTGAGCACTGGAATCCGCAACACCACTTCGAAGAAAGGTCCCACCATGAAGCCCACCGTTGTCCTCGTCCACGGCGCCTTCGCCGAGTCGTCGAGCTGGAACGACGTGATCGACCCGTTGCTGGACGCGGGGCACGCCGTGATCTCGGCGCCCAACCCGCTGCGCGGCATCGCGCCCGACTCGGAGTCGGTCACCGACCTGGTCCGGTCCATCGAGGGGCCGGTGATCCTCGTCGGGCACTCCTACGGCGGCGCGGTCATCACCAACGTCGACCGCAGCGCCGGCGACATCCGTGCCCTCGTCTACGTCGCCGGGTTCGCCGGCGACGTCGGCGAGAGCTGCGCCGACCTGTCGGGCAAGGTGCCGGGCAGCACGCTGGCACCGACCCTGCAGTTCGTGGACCTCGGCGAGCACGGCCGTGACATGTACATCGCGCAGGACAAGTACCACGCGCAGTTCTGCGCCGACCTGCCGGCCGACGAGGCACGCCGTCTCGCCGCCACCCAGCGACCCTGCACCGAGGCCGCGCTCAGCGACCCCAGTGGCTCGGACCCGTTGTGGAAGGACATCCCGAGCTGGTTCATCTATGGCGAGGAGGACCGCAACATCCCCGCAGGTTCGCACGCGTTCATGGCCGAGCGAGCCGGCTCCCGCCGTACCCAGGCCGTCGCCGGGGCCTCCCACGTCGTCGGGATGTCGTACCACGCCGACACCGCCGCGATGATCCTCGAGGCCGCCAACGCCACCGAGCTCGTCGGCGCCTGACCGACCGGTCAGCCGCCCCCGACACCAGACAAGACGAGACGAGACGAGACCGACATGCCTGTCGTGACAACGAAGGACCGCACCGAGATCTTCTTCAAGGACTGGGGAACGGGCCAGCCGGTCCTGTTCAGCCACGGGTGGCCGCTCAACGCCGATGCCTGGGACAACCAGCTCCGGCTGGTCGCTGACGCCGGTTACCGGGCGATCGCCCACGACCGCCGCGGCCACGG
>CADCUK010000017.1 GCA_902805865.1 uncultured Nocardioidaceae bacterium
GGGCGGATGATCTGCTCCACGACCTGAGGAACGCCTTCGGGGCCACGCACACGGTCCAATTCGTAGTTGCCCGGGGTCGCGGAGAGGTAGATCGTCTGGCCGATGCGGTCGAGGAACTCCTCCCACTTCAGCGGCCGGTTGTCCATGGCGCTCGGGAGCCGGAACCCGTGGTCGACGAGGTTGCGCTTGCGCGACATGTCGCCTTCGTACATGCCGCCGATCTGCGGGACCGCGACGTGCGACTCGTCGACGACCAGCAGGAAGTCCTCCGGGAAGTAGTCGAGCAGGCAGTTCGGCGCCGACCCGGGGACCCGGCCGTCGATGTGCATCGAGTAGTTCTCGATGCCGGCGCAGCTGCCGACCTGGCGCATCATCTCGATGTCGTACGTCGTGCGCATCCGGAGCCGCTGGGCCTCCAGCAGCTTGCCCTGCCGCTCGAACTCCGCCAGCCGGTCGGCGAGCTCGTGCTCGATCCCCTGGATGGCGCGCTCCATGCGCTCCGGACCGGCCACGTAGTGGGTCGCCGGGAAGATGTAGAGCTCGTTGTCCTCGGTGACGACCTCGCCGGTGATCGGGTGGAGCGTCATCAGCCGCTCGATCTCGTCCCCGAACAGCTCGATGCGGACCGCGTGCTCCTCGTAGACCGGGAAGATCTCGAGGGTGTCGCCCCGGACCCGGAACGTGCCGCGGGTGAACGCCTGGTCGTTGCGCGTGTACTGGATGCTCACCAGGTGGCGGAGCAGCTGGTCGCGGTCGACCTCGTCGCCGACCTTGAGCCGGACCATCCGGTCGACGTACTCCTGCGGGGTGCCGAGGCCGTAGATGCAGGAGACGGTGGACACGACCACGACGTCGCGGCGGGTCAGCAGCGAGTTCGTCGCGGAGTGGCGCAGCCGCTCGACCTCCTCGTTGATCGAGGAGTCCTTCTCGATGTAGGTGTCCGTCTGCGGGACGTACGCCTCCGGCTGGTAGTAGTCGTAGTAGGAGACGAAGTACTCGACGGCGTTGTTCGGCATCAGCTGGCGCAGCTCGTTGGCGAACTGCGCAGCGAGCGTCTTGTTCGGCTGCATGACCAGCAACGGCCGCTGCACCCGCTCGGCCACCCAGGCCACGGTCGCGGTCTTGCCGGTGCCGGTGGCACCCAGGAGGACGACGTCCTCCTCGCCGCCACGGATGCGCTTCTCGATGTCCTCGATCGCGGCCGGCTGGTCACCGGCCGGCTGGTACTCGGAGATGACCTCGAACGGCGCGACCCTGCGCTTGAGATCGGTGACAGGCCTCATGTCCCGAGCCTAGCCAGCGGCACCGACAGGTTAGATTCCTCCTCGTGGACCGTGGGTGGGCAGGCCGAGCGTTGCGGTTCGCCATGACCCGCGCCGCACGGCTGGCGCTGGGCCACTCGCCCCGTCCGGCGGCCGGACGGGCCCGTTCGCGGGTCGCCGACCGGCTGGCGTCGATGCGGCTGACGCTCCGCCGTGCGGTCATCATCACGTTCGGGCTGCAGCTGGCGTTCGCGATCGGCCTGTCGCTGGTCGACTCCTACCGCCGCCGCGGCAAGAAGCCGAAGCCGTTCCCGACGACGCCGCCGACCGAGGTGACGATCGGCGAGGGCACGATCAAGAGCTACACCTTCGGCGCGGACCTCTACGAGGACATGCTCGCGGCGATCGGACAGGCCAAGCACCAGGTGCTGCTCGAGTCCTACATCTGGAAGGGCGACGAGACCGGCGAGCGGTTCAAGCAGGCCCTGCACGACGCCGCCTCGCGCGGGGTGGACGTCTACGCGATCTACGACGGCTTCGCGAACCTGGTCGTCTCCCCCCGCTTCCTGACGTTCCGCCCGCCCGTGCGCGTGCTCCGGTTCCCCGTCTACACGGCCGGGCTGCGCTTCTTCGACCTGCGTCGCTACGGGCGCGACCACCGGAAGATCCTGGTGGTCGACGACGAGGTCGCCTTCGTCGGCGGCTACAACATCGGCTCCCCCTACGCCACGGAGTGGCGCGACACCCACGTGCGCATCACCGGCCCGGCGGTGTGGGACCTGACCAGGGGGTTCGCCGACTTCTGGAACCTCCACCGCCGCGGACGCCACGGCGGGCCGCTGCTCCTGGAGACCCCGTCGGAGTGGGAGCCGCGGATCCGCGTGCACCGCAACGTCCCGCGGCTGTGGATGTTCCCGATCCGGTCGATGTACATGGAGGCGATCAACCGGGCGACGCGCAACGTGTGGCTGACCCAGGCGTACTTCATCCCCGACTCGGACTTCGTCGGTGCGCTCGAGGCGGCCGCCCGGCGCGGTGTCGACGTGCGGGTGCTGCTCCCCCAGAAGTCGAACCACATCGTGGCCGACTGGATCTCGCAGGGCTACTACGGCGAGATGCTCGACGCCGGCATCAAGGTGTTCCGGTACGACGGGGCGATGGTGCACGCCAAGACCGCGACCATCGACGGAGCCTGGAGCACCGTGGGCACCGCGAACATCGACCGGCTCTCGATGACCGGCAACTACGAGGTGAACGTCGAATTCATCGACCCCGGCATGGCCCGGCACATGGAGCGGATCTTCGAGGTCGACCTCCAGAACTGCAACCAGCTGACGGCCGAGGACTGGTTCGCCCGGCCGGTGCACAAGAAGGCCGCCGAGCTTTTCCTGGCACCGCTGCGCCCGCTGCTGTAGACCTACTCGTCCTTCGGCGCCCACAGCTTGTAGAGCCAGAACCCCGCCACGAGCAGACCCAGCCCCCCGCCGTGACCGTGGACCGCGCCCCACACGGCCGCCGCCGCCAGCAGGCAGAGGACCACCGTGGCGACGATGCGACCGCCGACACTAGCCAGGAACAGCCGCACTTGGGCCCAGGAACGCCGCCACCCCGCGGGCGGCTCGACGACCTCCTCGGTCTCCCGGCTCTCCATCGGGATCCGGACGTCGTCGCTGACGTAGGTGTCCAGGGTCAGGATCGCCTCGTCCGCCCGGTGCCAGAGGCCGGGCTCGAGGTGCAGGCTGTTGCCGTCGACCGCTACCAGGGTCCGCGCACCGTCCGGGTACTCGAGGTAGGCCGCCAGCTCGTCGAGGGCGACTCCTCGGTGGTGCTCGGTGCCGCGGATCTCGACCGTGCTGGGTGAGAGAAGCAGCCGGCTCGGGTCACTGGCCCTCCACGGACGCACGGAGACGCTGTCCGGGTGCGCCCGACGGTGGCGAACGCCCTCGTCGAAACGCATCGACGTGCTGCTGTCCTTGCCCGCCGGGGACGAGTAGATCGCGGTGGCCAGGAACGTCCGGATCTCCTGCGCGAACTCGCTGGGCGATGCGCCTTCGTACCGGTTCTGCACCACGTCGCGCGTGACGGGCGGCGCGCCGCGCAGGTGCAGGTGCGCCGAGCTGAAAGCCTGCCAGACCCCGGTGGGGTCGTCGCCGAGGGCACGGAGTGCCTTGATCCTGATGGCATCGATCTCGTCCGTGGTGGGGCCGTCGTCGTGGCTGGCCTGGAGCGCGCGACGAACGGTCTCCACCGCCTGGGCGGCGTGCTCCTGGGCCACGTCCGACACCAGGACCAGGACGAGCGAGTCGTTGTCGACCCGCTCCAGGGTCGTGGTCGTGGCATACGAGGCCGCCAGCTCGTGGCGGAGGGCGGCAGTCACCCGGCGCGAGAGGAGCTCGGCAACGAGTGCGCTCAGCGTCGCGTCGTGCAGGATCCCGGACACGGTGACGTAGGGGCTACCACTCGCGGTGTGGCACGGCAGGGACAGAGGGAGGGGTCGGACCTGTGGGATCGCGAGCCGCTCGCCGCCGGGCAGGTGCAGCCGGGCCTCGGCGGGTGGTGTGCCGGCGCAGGCCAGGACGGCGTTGTCGGCGGTGAAGCAGGTCGCCAGCAGCCGCCGCAACGATGCCTCGTCCGTGCGTCGGAGCCCGAGCTCCGGGTAGTTCGGCAGGCCCACGCCTCGAGCGCCGTACCGCAGATCGAGGTGGAAGGCTCCCTCGCTGTAGCCGCGGCGCGCGCTCTCCGCCTGGAGGATGCGGCGCTCGTGGTCGAGGTCGCCGAAGTCGGGGTCGGACAGCCAGCTGGTGACCCTCTCCAGGAAGCGGAGCAGGTCGGGCCAGTCCCCGACGGCCTGGAAGCTGGTGGTCCAGAGCCCGACGGATGCGTTGCACTCGTACGCCGGGGAGTCCACTCCGTGCATGGCCAGGTGCTCGAGCAGGTGGAGCTGTCCGTGGCCGACCAGCTCCTCGTCGGCTATCCCTGTCCGGAAGGTGAGCTCGACGGCCGGTGTGCGGCCGGTCTCCACGACGAACGTCGGCACTCCCGACACCGTCGTCTGCATGAGCGTGCTCGAGCCGGTGATGTCCCCCGTGGTCATCCGGCAAGTATGGTCTAGCCGGCTCGCGTCGGCAGATGGTTCGGCAGGGTCATCCGCGGGCCGCGACGCGGTCGGCGGAGCCCGGCCTGGTTCACCAGCACCTGGATCCGGAGCCGGTGCGGACGGTACGGCTCCAGCAGCACCGCGAGCTGCTCGTCGTCGACCGGCTTGCCGGTCATCGCCCAGCCGATGTCCTTGGCCACGTGGTAGTCGCCGAAGCTGACGGCGTCGGCGTCCCCCATGGCCCGGGCCCGCACCTCCGCCGAGGTCCAGATCCCGATCCCGGGCAGCGTGCGGAGCCGCCGGTCGGCCTCGTCGCAGGGCACGTCGACGAGCCGCTCCAGGGCGGAGGCCACCCGCACGGCACCCATCAACGTCCGGGACCGGGAGTGGTCGACCCCCATCTGCAGCCAGGCCCAGGACGGGACGGACCTGAGCTGCTCGGGGGTCGGGGCGACCATCAGCCGTCGAGCGGCAGCCTCGGCCCCGGGGGCCGCTTCGCCGTACGCCCGGACCAGGCGGCGGTAGGAGGCGAACGCCTCCTTGCCGGTGACCTTCTGCTCGAGGATCGCCGGGACGAGCGCGTCGAGCACCATTCGCGTGCGGGGCACCCGCCAGTGCGGGTGGCGTCGCCACGCCTCCGCCAGCACGGGGTGGTCGGGGACGAACGTCGAGGGGTCGTCGTCGGCGCCGAGCAGCGACGGGAGCCCGTCGAGGACCCACTCCGCACCCGGCCCCCAGGCCGCTGCGCACACCTCGCCGTTCCGGCTGCGCAACGAGACCGTAACCGGCCCCTGCGGGGTCCGCCAGCCCTTCCAGATGGTGCCGTCCGGATCAGTGACGTACGTCGGGTCGCCCGGTCCCCTCCTCAGCGAGCCGAGGACCTGCCGCACCGGGCACGGCCACCCCGGACGCCAGGTGGTCTCGAGGTGGGACCCGGGTTGCGACACCGGACAACCCTACGATGTGCCGATGCTCCTCCACGACCTCGTCCGGGCGTCCTCCGAGCTCACGGCGACGTCCTCACGCACCGCCAAGACCGGCATCGTCGCGGACGTGCTGGGGGCGGCCGAGGTCGACGAGGTGGAGGTCGTGGCGAGCTACCTCGCCGGCGCGCCGCGGCAGCGGCGGATCGGACTCGGCTGGCGGGGGCTGGAGACGCTTCCCGAGCCGGCGACGGAGCCGACGCTGACCGTGATGGAGGTCGACGCGCTGCTCGAGCGGATCAGCACCACCGCCGGCGCCGGCTCCCGGGCCGCCCGCGGCACGCTCGTCGAGGAGCTCTTCGGCCGGGCGACGACCGGCGAGCAGCAGTTCCTACGGGCACTGGTGTTCGAGAACCTCCGCCAGGGCGCCCAGGACTCGGTGCTGCTCGACGGGGTCGCCAAGGCCTCCGGCGTGCCGGTGGCCGCGGTCCGCCGAGCCGCGATGTTCACCCCGTCGTCCGGCGAGGTCGCCCGGGCATCGCTGACCGGCGGCCGGGAGGCGCTCGATGCGTTCGGCCTCGTCCCGGGCCGCCCGGTCCGGCCGATGCTGGCCGCCTCCGCGCCGGACGTCGGCGCCGCGCTCGAGCGGATGGCCGGGGCGTGCCTCGTCGACCGCAAGCTCGACGGCATCCGGGTCCAGGTGCACCGGGTCGGGGACGAGGTCCGCGTGTACACGCGCAGCCTCGACGACGTCACCGACCGGCTGCCGGAGGTCGTCTCCGCCGTGCTCGACCTGCCGGTCGGCACGGTGGTCCTCGACGGCGAGGTGATCGCCCTGCGGCCGGACGGACGACCACGGCCGTTCCAGGAGACGGCGTCCCGGACCGGGAGCTCCACCGACGTGTCGGCGCGGGAGCGGGTGCCCCTCACGTCGTACTTCTTCGACGTGCTGCACCTCGACGGACGGGACCTCCTCGACGAGCCGGCGAGCGAGCGGCTGGCCGCGCTGCGGGAGATCCTCCCGGAGGCGCTGCAGGTCCCTCGGGTGGTGACCGACTCCGTCGAGGAGGCGCAGGCCTTCTTCGACAGCACCATCGAGCTCGGTCACGAGGGGGTCGTGGTCAAGTCGCTGTCGGCGCCGTACGAAGCGGGGAGGCGGGGCTCCGGCTGGGTCAAGGTGAAGCCGCGGCACACCCTCGACCTCGTCGTGCTCGCGGTCGAGTGGGGCAGCGGGCGCCGCCAGGGGCTGCTGTCGAACATCCACCTGGGAGCGACCGATCCGACCACGGGTGGCTTCGCGATGCTGGGGAAGACCTTCAAGGGCATGACCGACGAGATGCTCGCCTGGCAGACCGAGCGGTTCCTGGCCCTCGAGACCGGACGGGACCGGCAGGTGGTGCACGTGCGCCCCGAGCAGGTCGTCGAGGTCGCCGTCGACGGCGTCCAGCGCTCGTCCCGCTATCCCTCGGGGCTGGCGCTGCGCTTCGCCCGGGTGCTGCGCTACCGCGACGACAAACCGGTCGAGGAGATCGACGACGTCGGGACGGTACGCCGCCTGCTCGGGTGAGAGACTGCGCACAGGTGCTGCAACTCCGAGTTGCACACGGCGTACGATCACCGCCATGACGCAGGACAGCTCCGTCTCGCACCCGCGGCAGAAGCGGCTCGCCGCCGCTGACCGGCGGCGCGAGCGTGAGGCCCGCATCATCGCCGCGACCCGCGAGCTCTTCGACGCGCGCGGGGTCCGCGACGCGCAGGTCGAGGACGTCGCCCGGGCCGTCGGCGTGAACCGCGCGATCATCTACCGGCACTTCACCGGCAAGGAGGAGCTGTTCGCGCTCACGCTCGTCGACTACCTCAGGGAGTTCCAGTCCCGGGCAGAGGCGGTCGACGACCCGACCCTCACCGCCGAGGCCCGGCTGCGCCTGCTGACCGAGGTCTTCGTCGACTTCGGCCTCGCCTACCCCGCGTTCATCGACTGCGGCGTCACCATCCTGCGCATGGGCCCGGCGATCCTCGACGAGCTCAGCTCCGGCGCGTTGTACCGGCTCGGCAAGGGCATGACCGAGTGCCTGACCCGCGTCGTCGACATCATCAGGACCGGGACCGAGTCGGGCGAGTTCGAGGTGGAGGACCCGGACCTCGTCGCGAACATGCTCTACTCGCTCGGCCTCGGCGGGCTGCAGCTCGCGCGGCTCGGGGTGATGGTGAAGGAGAGCTCGCCCGGCGTGCCGGTGGTGACCGACATCGACGTCGACGCCGTCGAGCAGCACCTGGTCGCGTCGAGCCTGTCGCTCGTCCGGGGCGCCGGTCGCTGACCCGTCCGTGACGCGGGTCACGACGAAGTAGGTTCAGGGAGCCCACCGCGGGCAACCTCCGTCGAGGGAGGAAGTCGTGAACCCATTTCTCGGTCCACGCCGCTTGGTCGGCCTGGGGGTCAGGACCGCACAGGAGCTGGCGCGAGCACCGGAGCACGTCAAGGCCGTGCTGGACGACGTCAACGACCTCGTACGCCGGGCGAGGCGGCTGCTCGACCGGGCAGACCTCATCGCCGTACGCCTGGAGCACAAGATCGCCGAGCTCGACGGGATCGCCGCCGAGTCACAGACGCTCGTCCACGACGGCCGAGAGGTGGCTGACACCGCCAACGGGATCGCTGCCGCCGCAGCGGGCACCCGCGACCTGGCTCAGGAGCAGGTGCTCCGTCTCCGCGGGCTCCTCGACCTGTACCAGCCGGTCCTCGAGTCACTCGCGCCCCTGGGATCCGAGGCGGCCAAGGCGCTGAACCCGGCCCACGTGCGTGGGCTCGCGACCTTGCTCAACGAGCTGCCGAACCTCGTGGACCGCCTCGAGCCGGCCCTCGAGGGCATGGGTGGCATGATCCCGGAGATGCGCGAGGTCACCGACCGGATGGACAACGTCGGTCAGGTGGTCGAGGGGCTCCCCGGCGCCAAGCTCCTGCGCCGGCGCGGTCAGGCCCGCGAGGAGCAGCAGGACATCTGAGCGCCGTCTCAACCCCCCGCGAGCGCCGTCTCGACGGGCACGGGGCGCGATCGGACGGACGACGGGGCCGCTGCAGGCGTGGATGGGCCTGGCCCCCCGAGCGAAGCGAGGGGTGGTTGCCTGCAGTGGCCCCGTCGGAAGTCCGGTGGTGACCGAGTAGGTCAGGGGCGCTCGAGGATCGCCGTCACGCCCTGGCCGCCGGCGGCGCAGATCGAGATGACGCCCCGTCCGGAGCCCTTCTCGGCCAGCAGCTTGGCCAGGTTGGCGATGATCCGCCCACCCGTCGCGGCGAACGGGTGGCCCGCCGCCAGCGAGGAGCCGTTGACGTTGAGCTTCGACCGGTCGATCGCACCCAGGGGCGCGTCGAGGCCGAGCCGCTCCTTGCAGAAGATCGGGTCCTCCCACACCTTGAGGGTGGCAAGGACCTGCGAGGCGAACGCCTCGTGGATCTCGTAGAAGTCGAAGTCCTGCAGCGTCAGGCCGGCCCGCTCGAGCATCCGCGGCATCGCGTACGTCGGAGCCATCAGCAGCCCCTCGGCGCCGTGCACGAAGTCGACCGCAGCGGTCTCGAACTCGGTCAGGAAGGCCAACGGCTCCCAGCCCCGCTCCGCGGCGTACTCCTCGGAGCACAGCAGCACGACGGAGGCGCCGTCGGTCAGCGGCGTCGAGTTCGCGGCGGTCATCGTGGCGGTCTCGCCCTTGCCGAACACCGGCTTGAGCGTCGACAGCTTCTCGAGGGAGGAGTCCGCGCGCAGGTTCTGGTCGCGCTCGACGCCGCGGAACGGCGTGACGAGGTCGTCCTGGAAGCCGGTGTCGTAGGACGCGGCGAGGTTGTGGTGCGAGGCCACGGCCAGCTCGTCCTGCTCCTGGCGGGGGATGTCCCACTCCAGCGCGGTGACGGCCGCGGACTCACCCATCGACAGCCCCGTGCGGGGCTCGCTGTTCTGCGGGATCGAGGGGGTCAGGTGCTGCGGGCGGACCTTCGACAGCGCCTGGATGCGGCCCTGGATGGTCTTGGCGCGGTTGGCCTCGAGCAGGATCTTGCGCAGCCGCTCGTTCACCGCGATCGGGGCGTCGGAGGTGGTGTCGGTGCCGCCGGCGATGCCGACCTCGATCTGGCCGAGGGCGATCTGGCTGCCGACCTGGACGGCTGCCTGGATGCCGGTGTCACAGGCCTGCTGGATGTCGTAGCAAGGGGTGTCGGCCGACAGCCGCGACCCGAGCACGGACTCACGGGTCAGGTTGAAGTCGCGGGAGTGCTTGAGCACCGCGCCGGCGACGACGAGGTCCACGCGCTCGCCCTCGAGGCCGTAGCGGGTCGCCAGGCCGTCGATGGCCGCGGTCAGCATCTCCTGGTTGGAGGCGTCCGCGTAGACGGTGTTAGAGCGGGCGAACGGGATCCGGTTGCCGCCGATGATGGCAACGCGGCGGGTCTTGGCCTGCATGGGTCTCCCTTGGTGGTCCGTTTCTTGAGCCTCACCAATGGTGCGGGGTGACGACGCCGGAACGCGACTGAATGAGGGGCAGATCACGATAGGTGGACTCCGAGTTACACCTCTCGTTACATTTCCCGGCATGAGCGACCGTTACCAGAGCCTGATCCACACCCCCGTCGGCCAGCTGCTGGCCAAGAACCTGGGGCTGCCGAACCCGGTCGACCTCGAGCGCTACACCGAGGGTGACCCGCTGGTGCAGGGCACGGTCGTGGTCGGCGGCGACTCGTCGGGTGGCCGGCTCGGCAGCTCGCTCACGGGCGCGCTCGACGAGCTCGGGATCGCGTACGTCGACGAGGCGACCGACGGCGCCCGCTACAAGGGGCTGGTCTTCGACGCCACCGGGATCACCTCCTCCGACCAGCTGGTCGAGCTGCAGCACTTCTTCACCCCGAAGCTGCGCAGCCTCGAGACCAACGCACGGATCGTCGTCCTGGGCACCCCGCCCGAGGCGACCGGCACCCCCGGCGAGCGGGTCGCGCAGCGCGCGCTCGAGGGGTTCACCCGGTCCCTCGGCAAGGAGGTCGGCCGCGGCAGCACCGTGCAGCTCGTCTACGTCGCCCCGGATGCCGACGACGCGATCACCTCGACGCTCGGGTTCCTCCTCTCCCCCAAGTCGGCCTACGTCTCCGGCCAGGTCGTCCGCATCGGCGCGGTCGGCTCGTCCGACCCGGCCGAGACGCCCGACTGGACCCACCCGCTGGCCGGCAAGGTCGCCCTCGTCACCGGCGCCAGCCGCGGCATCGGCGAGCAGATCGCACGCGTCCTGCACCGTGACGGCGCCACGGTCATCGGCGTCGACGTGCCGCAGGCCGCGGAGGAGCTGCACCAGGTGATGAAGGACATCGGTGGTGACCACCTGACCCTCGACATCACCGCCAAGGACGCCCCGGCCCGGATGGCCCACCACGTGAAGACCAAGCACGGCGGGGTCGACATCGTCGTGCACAACGCCGGCATCACCCGCGACAAGCGGCTGATGAACATGAAGGACGACGTCTTCGCCTCGGCCATCTCGGTCAACCTCACCGCGCCCGAGCGGATCACTGCCACGCTGCTCGAGGAGAAGGCGATCAACCCCAACGGCCGGATCATCGGCGTCGCCTCGATCGCGGGCATCGCAGGCAACATGGGCCAGACGAACTACGCGGCGTCGAAGGCCGGCGTCATCGGCTTCGTCGAGGCGACCGCGCCCGAGCTCGAGGACGGCATCACCGTCAACGCCGTCGCGCCCGGCTTCATCGAGACCAAGATGACCGCAGCGGTGCCGCTCATGACCCGCGAGGTCGGCCGGCGGCTCAACTCGATGCAGCAGGGCGGTCAGCCCGTCGACGTCGCGGAGACGATCGCCTGGCTCGCCAACCCGGCGTCCACCGCCGTCAACGGCAACGTCGTCCGGGTCTGCGGCCAGATGATGCTGGGGGCCTGACATGACCCCGGACACGAGCAACGGCTCGGGCACCGGGTCCGGCAACGTCCGCGTGCTCGACGACGCACCCGGTTCGCTGCCGCTGATGCTGAAGGCCGCGGTCCCCGCCATCCCGGGCCTGGCGTCCCTGCCGGGGCTCAAGAAGAGCGGCAGCGAGCTGCCCGAGGTGACCCTGGCCCGCAGGGGCGTCGGGATCGACCCGGGGCACGTGGCCGCCTACGCCGAGGTCTGCGGGTTCCCCCGCAAGGACACCCTGCCGGTGCCGTACCTGCACATGCTGGCCTTCCCGCTGCACATGGCGATGCTCACCGACGGGTCGTTCCCGTTCCCGGCCATGGGCATGGTGCACGTCGAGAACACGATCACCCAGCACCGCTCGGTGACGGCACAGGAGCGCTTCGACGTGAGCGTCTCCGCGACGAACCTGCGCCCGCACGCCAAGGGCACGGTGTTCGACATGCTCACCGAGGTCAGCGTCGACGGTGAGCTCGTCTGGGACGAGGTGTCGACGTACCTGCGGCGTGGCAAGGGTGACGAGGGCGCGACGAGCGGTCTCGACATCCCTCTCGTCAGCGACGGCGGTGTCGAGTGGCGGCTGCCCGGAGACCTCGGTCGCCGCTACGCGGCGGTGTCCGGTGACCGCAACCCCATCCACCTGTACGGCGTCACCGCAAAGGCCTTCGGCTTCCCGCGGCAGATCGCCCACGGGATGTGGAGCAAGGCCCGCTCGATCGCGGCTATCGAGAACCGGCTGCCCGAGGCGGTCAAGGTCGAGGTGGCCTTCAAGACGCCGGTGCTCCTGCCCACGACGGTCCGTTTCGCCTCCTCGCCTGCGGTGGACGACCGCGGTGCGGCGTTCAGCCTGGTCAACCCCAAGAACGACGCACCGCACCTGGCCGGCCGCACCTCTGCCCTCTGACGGTCAGCGGGAGCGGCCGAACCTCTGGGTGACCAAGGTGCCCTGACGGGCCAGGGGCGCGGCCTGCCTGAGCGTGAACACGGCCGTGCCCGGTCGCCACACGCCGAGGTCGTCCGCGCCGTCGCCGTTCCAGTCACCGGACAC
>CADCUK010000018.1 GCA_902805865.1 uncultured Nocardioidaceae bacterium
GAGCCGGCCCGTTGCCGCAGCCAGCAGGAGCACGCCGAGCGGCGACTCGAGCCGCTGCAGCAGCACCTGCGTCTCGGGGTCACCGAACCGGGCGTTGAACTCGATGACCCGGATCCCGCGGTCGGTCAGCGCGAGACCGGCGTAGAGCAGCCCCTGGAAGGGCGCCCCACGGCGGGCCATCTCGCGCACGGTCGGGACCAGGACCCGGTCCTGCACCTCCTGGACGAGACCCTCGGGTGCCCAGGGCAGCGGCGTGTAGGCCCCCATGCCGCCGGTGTTGGGGCCCTGGTCGCCGTCGAGGGCGCGCTTGAAGTCCTGCGCCGGCTGCAGCGGGTAGACGGTGTCGCCGTCGGTGATCGCGAACAGGCTGACCTCGGGACCCTCGAGGTACTCCTCGATCACCACCCGGCCGCACGCCTTGGCGTGCTGCAGCGCCGCCTCGCGGTCGTCGGTGACCACGACGCCCTTGCCGGCGGCAAGCCCGTCGTCCTTCACGACGTAGGGGGCGCCGAAGCTGTCGAGCGCCTCGGCCGCCTCCGCCTCGTTCTCGCAGAGCCGGGCCATCGCGGTGGGGACCTCCGCACCGGCCATCACGTCCTTGGCGAACGCCTTCGACCCCTCCAGCCGAGCCGCCTCCGCGCTCGGACCGAAGCAGGCGATGCCCACCCCGCGGACCGCGTCGGCGACACCGGCCACCAGCGGCGCCTCCGGGCCGACCACCACCAGGTCGGCCCCGACCTGCTGGGCCAGCGCGGCGACCGCCGTACCGTCCATCGCGTCGACGTCGTGGAGGGTGGCCACCGCCGCCATCCCCGGGTTGCCGGGGGCGGCGTGCACCTCGGTGACGTTCGGGTCGCGGGAGAGGGCCAGCGCCAGTGCGTGCTCACGTCCACCGCTGCCGATCACGAGCGTCTTCACGGGGTCAGGCTAGTGCCGCTCGGGGGACCCCGCCGACCGCGCCCGTCAGCGCAGGACGATCGACTGCTCGCGCCCCGGGCCGACACCGACCCCCCAGAACGGTGCGCCGGAGAGCTCCTCGAGCCGCCGCACGTACGCCTGGGCGTTGGCCGGCAGCTCGTCGAACGAGCGGCAGCCGGAGATGTCGGAGTTCCAGCCGGGCAGCATCTCGTAGACCGGCTTGGCGTGGTGGAACTCGGTCTGGGTCATCGGCATCTCGTCGACGCGCTCGCCGTTCACCTCGTAGGCCACGCAGACGGGGATCTCGTCCCAGGCGCCGAGGCAGTCGAGCTTGGTGAGGAAGAACTCCGTGAGCCCGTTGATGCGGGCGGCGTAGCGCGCGATGACCGCGTCGTACCAGCCGCACCGGCGTGGGCGGCCGGTCGTGGTGCCGAACTCCGCGCCGATCTGGCGCAGCTGCTCGCCGTCGTCGTCGAGCAGCTCGGTGGGGAACGGACCGGAGCCGACGCGGGTCGTGTACGCCTTGATGACGCCGATGATCCGGTCGATGCGGGTGGGACCGATGCCGGCGCCGGGGCCGACGCCACCCGCGATCGGGTTGCTGGAGGTGACGAACGGATACGTCCCGTGGTCGACGTCGAGCATCGTCGCCTGGGCGCCCTCGAAGAGCACGGTCTCCCCGGCGTCGAGCGCCTGGTTCAGCACGAGCGACGTGTCGGCGACCATCGGCTTGAGCCGGTCGGCGTAGCCGTGGATCTCCTCGAGGATCTCGTCCACGGTGATCGCCCGGCGGTTGTAGACCTTCACCAGCAGGTGGTTCTTCATCTCGAGCGCGGCCTCGACCTTCGCGGCGAGGATCTTCTCGTCGAAGACGTCCGCGACGCGCACGCCGATCCGGTTGATCTTGTCGGCGTACGCCGGGCCGATGCCCCGCCCGGTGGTGCCGATCTGGTTCTTGCCGAGGAACCGCTCGGTGACCTTGTCGATCGCGGTGTGGTACGACGTGATCAGGTGCGCGTTGCCCGACAGCAGCAGCTTGGACACGTCGATGCCGCGCGCCTCGAGCCCGTCGAGCTCCTCGAGCAGCACGCGGGCGTCGAGGACGACGCCGTTGGCGATGACCGGGGTGGTGCCGGGGGTGAGGATGCCGGACGGCAGCAGGTGCGTCGCGAACTTCTCGCCGTTGATGACGATGGTGTGGCCGGCGTTGTTCCCGCCCTGGTAGCGGACGCAGTAGTCGATGTGCGACCCGAGCATGTCGGTCGCCTTGCCCTTGCCCTCGTCACCCCACTGGGCTCCGAGCACGACGATCGCGGGCATCAGCACCTCCTCACAAACGAAGAACCCCGACGGTGCAACAGCACCGGGGGCTCTTGCGGCGTCACGCTATCACCCTGCGGCGTGCCTCCCCGGCGCGTAGTGTCCGCAACGTGGAGCACATCCTGCTGATCGCGAACGCCTCTGCGGGCACCCATGAGCAGGAGGCGCTCCAGGCCGCCCTGTCGGTCCTGCAGGAGCTGTCGGACGTCAGGATCGAGTCGACCAAGGACGCCGAGGACCTCGACCGCGTCCTCCGGGAGAACGACAAGTCCAGCGTGGTCGTCGCCGGCGGTGACGGCAGCCTGCACGCCGTGGTGAACGCGCTCGCCCACCAGCAGCGGCTGGACTCCACACCGTTGGGGCTCATCCCGCTCGGCACCGGCAACGACTTCGCCCGCGGGGTCGGGATCCCGCTCGACCCGGAGGAGGCGGCCCGGCTCATCGCGTCCGGGCGGACGACCCCCACCGACCTCATCGTCGACGACACCGGCCTCGTCGTCACCAACAACGCGCACCTCGGGGTCGGCGCCGAGGCCAGCAGGGCGGCGCAGAAGTGGAAGCCGCGGCTCGGACGGATCGGGTACGCGCTCGGTGCCCTGTCCGCGGGCTACGACCCCCAGTTCGTCCGCGTGACGGTGACCGTCGACGGCCGCGAGGTCGTCCGCCGCCGACGGGTCGCCCAGGTCGCGATCGGCAACGGTTCGAACGTCGGAGGCGGGACCGAGCTGATCCCGGGTGCGGACCCCTCCGACGGCGAGCTCGTGGTCATCGTCTCCCGGGCCCGCGGCATCCTGCGGCGCTTCTCCTACGTGGCACGGCTGCGTCGGGGCAAGCACCACCTGATGAAGGAGGTCGACCGGACCACCGGCAGCCACGTGGTGGTCGAGGGCGACCCGTTCTACGTGATCACCGACGGCGAGATCTCCGACGAGCCGACGACCCGCCGCACCTGGGACCTCAAGGTCGGTGCGCTGGAGATGTACCTGCCGCCGAAGTCCGATGTCGCGGGTGACGACGCCGGCGCCACCGCTGCCGACGCCGACGACTGAGCCCCGAGCTCAGAGCAGCTGGTCGGCCGCCTCGGGGCTCGAGTCGCGCAGGAACGTCGCACAGCGCTGCGCCTCGCCGGTCTCCCCGATCGAGTCCGCCGCTCGCGCGAGTGCGGCGAGCGCCCGGAGGAACCCGCGGTTCGGCTCGTGCGACCACGGCACCGGGCCGTGGCCCTTCCAGCCGTTGCGGCGCAGCAGGTCGAGCGAGCGGTGGTAGCCCACCCGCGCGTAGGCGTAGACGGTGAGATCGTCCGCACCGGAGTCCCGGGCCTCCTCGGCCAGCGTCGCCCAGGCGACCGGCGACTCGGGGTGCGACCGTGCGACGGCGCCGGCGGGCGTGCCTGCGGCGAGCTCGTCAGCGGCCGGGTCGGGCGGCAGGTGGGTCGGCGGCGGACCGGCCATCAGGTCCTGGAACGTCACAGCTTGTGTCCCGTGCTGCGGAGGTTCTCGCACGCCTCGACCACGCGAGCGGCCATCCCCGCCTCGGCGGCCTTGCCCCAGGCGCGTGGGTCGTACTGCTTCTTGTTGCCGACCTCGCCGTCGACCTTCAGGACGCCCTCGTAGTTGCTGAACATGTGCCCGGCGACCGGCCGGGTGAAGGCGTACTGGGTGTCGGTGTCGACGTTCATCTTCACCACGCCGAAGTCGACCGCCGCGGCGATCTCCTCCCCGGTCGACCCCGAGCCGCCGTGGAAGACCAGGTCCAGCGGACGGGTGCCGGGGCCGAAGCCGGCGTCGGAGCCGTACTTCTCGACGATCGCCTGCTGCGCCTGCTCGAGGATCTCCGGACGGAGCTTCACGTTGCCGGGCTTGTAGACGCCGTGCACGTTCCCGAAGGTCAGCGCGGTCATGTAACGCCCCTTGTCGCCGAGCCCGAGCGCCTCCACGGTGGCCAGCGCGTCCTCGGGGGTGGTGTAGAGCTTGTCGTCGATCGCGCCGACGATGCCGTCCTCCTCGCCGCCGACCACGCCGACCTCGATCTCCAGGATGATCCTCGCCTGCGCGCACTGCTCGAGCAGCTCGGCCGCGATCTGCAGGTTCTCGTCGAGAGGTACGGCGGAGCCGTCCCACATGTGCGACTGGAACAGCGGGTCCTGGCCGTTCTTCACCCGCTCGATCGACGCTGCGATCAACGGACGCACGAACCCGTCGAGCTTGTCCTGGGGGCAGTGGTCGGTGTGCAGGGCGACGTTGACGGGGTAGCTCTTGGCCACCTCGGCGGCGTAGGCGGCGAAGGCCAGCGAGCCCGCGACCATGTTCTTCACCGTCGGGCCGGAGAGGTACTCCGCGCCACCGGTCGAGATCTGGATGATGCCGTCGCTCTCGGCCTCGGCGTAGCCGGCCAGAGCAGCGTTCAACGTCTGGGAGGAGGACACGTTGATCGCGGGGAAGGCGAACGACTCCCGCTTGGCCTTGTCCAGCATCTCGGCGTAGATCTCCGGCGTCGCGATGGGCATCTGTCCACTCTCCTGCTGTCGAAGCTGTCTCGGCGGTCCTGCGCGTCCACTCTAGTGCCGGTCTAGTGCCGGCCCAGTGCCGGACCACGGGGCGGGGACCCGGGGCAGGGACCCGGGGCCGACGACGTCATCGACGGCCCGGAAAGACTCAGGACCGGCCGTCCCCCGCCGATCCGAACCCTGTCCGGTGGGTGCAGCTGGCACCCGTCATCGGAGGAGGACGACACGTTGAGCAGCCCCGCCCCCGTCATCGACCACAAGGACCTGCTGTCGTCCGCCGAGGCGCTGGGGGCGCTGCCGGCCACCGTCACGCGGCTGGCCAGCATCGTGAGCAACCCGGAGCACGACATCCGCGAGATCGTCGAGGTCGTCGCCTTCGACCAGTCGCTCACCGCGACGTTGCTGCGGCGGGCCAACTCCGCCGCGCTCGGCGCGCGGTTCCAGATCAAGACCGTCCGTGACGCCGCCCTGTGGCTGGGCAGCGGATCGGTCCTCTCGCTCGCCCTCGCGACGAACGTGTCCCGCCGGCTCTGCCAGCCCATCCCCGCCTACGGCCTCGCCGAGGGGCAGCTGTGGAAGCAGTCGGTCGCCGCGTCGCTGGCCGCCGAGGCGATCCGCGCGCGTGCCGGTGTCGAGGTGCCTGCCGAGGCCCCGACCGCTGCACTGCTCCACGACTTCGGCAAGGCCGTCCTGGCCCAGCACTTCGGTGCCCGCGTGCTCAACATGCTGGCGCAGGCCGCGCTGGCCGACAACCTCGGACTGCTGGCTGCAGAGGCACGCGTGTTCGGCATCAACCACGCCGACATCGGCGGCCTGGTGGCCCAGCACTGGAAGCTCCCGCACACGATCGTGGACGCGATCATCCATCACCACCACGCCGGGGAGCACCGCAACGCGGCCAGCGCCACCGTCAGCCTCGCCCACGCGATGGTCCCCGAGATCCTGACCGACACCGGCCACGAGAACGACCCGATGCCCGTGGCGTGCGCGGTCTCCGGCCACCCGGTCGAGACCCACGCAGAGGTGCTGGACGGGCTCGGCATCCCGCTCGAGAGCTACGACGAGCTGCTCGCGGCGGCGCGGAAGCGGTACGCCGAGCTGGCCGACCGCTACTCGGTGGAGTGACCGCCGGCTGAGGCGTGCTGCACCACCCAGGTGTGCATGGCGATCGCCGCTGCCGCCGAGGCGTTGATCGACCGGGTCGACCCGAACTGCGCGATCGAGAACGTCCCCTCGCAGTGCGACCTCGCCTCCTCCGACAGCCCCGGCCCCTCCTGGCCGAAGAGGAGGCACACCCGCCGCGGCAGTGCCAACGTCTCCAGCGGGCGCGATCCCGGCAGGTTGTCGATCCCGTACAGCGCCACCCCCTTCGAGCCGAGGTCGGCGGCCAGCTCGGCGACCGTCTGGTGGTGCCGGATGTGCTGGTAGCGGTCGGTCACCATCGCACCGCGACGGTTCCAGCGGCGCCGGCCGACGATGTGGACCTCTGCGGCCAGGAACGCGTTCGCGGTCCGCACGATCGTGCCGATGTTGAAGTCGTGCTGCCAGTTCTCGATCGCGACGTGGAAGTCGTGCCGGCGGCTGTCCAGGTCGGCGATGATCGCCTCCATGGTCCAGTAGCGGTACCGGTCGACGACGTTGCGCCGGTCTCCCTCGGCGAGCAGCTGGACGTCGTACTCCTCACCGGTCGGCCACTCCCCGGGCCACGGACCGACGCCGACCTCCTGGGGCCCGTGCGGCATCGGGTCGTACGGAGCCCGTCGCTCGTCGTCGTCACCCGGTTCGCGCATGGCCGGTCATGCTACGGCGGCCGGTTAGGGTTCCGGCGTGGACCTGATGACGCCGCTCCTGCTCGGGCTGGACTGGATGGACCCCGAGTGGTGGCTCGACCAGTTCGGTGCGGAGATGTTCTGGGCGTCGGTCCTCATCGTCTTCGTCGAGTGCGGGCTGCTGTTCCCGATCCTGCCCGGTGACTCGCTGCTGTTCGCGATCGGGCTCTTCATCAGCACCGGCGAGCTGGACGTCAACCTCGCGGTGGCCTGCGTGGTCCTCAGCACGGCGGCGTTCGCCGGCAACGTCGCGGGCTACGAGATCGGCCGCAAGATCGGGCCGCCGCTGTTCCACCGCGAGGGCCGGTTCCTCAACACCAAGAACTTCGCCAAGACCCACGACTTCTTCGAGAAGTACGGCAACAAGGCGCTGGTCCTCGGCCGGTTCGTGCCGATCGTGCGCACGTTCATCACGGTGATCGCAGGCGCGGGCGAGATGAGCCGGGCCCGGTTCTTCGGCTGGTCCTTCGTCGGGGCCGTGCTGTGGGCGACCGGGCTCACGCTCATCGGCTACTTCCTCGGCGAGGCCGTGCCGGCGCTGAGCGACCACCTCGAGCTGGCCGTGCTGCTCATCGTCGGCATCTCGGTGCTGCCGATGGTCTACGAGTACCTCAAGCACCGGCGCGAGACGCACGAGTCGGCCGAGGAGATCGCCGACGACCTCACCTGACCGCCGATCGGTGGTTGAGGAGGAGCGGAGCGACGTCTCGAAACCACCGGGTGCCGGCGTCAGTCCAGCCCCAGCTCGCCCTTGCCCACCGCGAACAGGTAGGGCAGCCCCTCGGCCTCCACGCGCTGGGCCGCGCCGGTGTCCCGGTCCACGACCACGGCGACCGCGACGACGTCGGCCCCCGCCTCGCGCAGCGCCTCGACCGCGGTCAGCGCCGAGCCGCCCGTCGTGCTGGTGTCCTCCACGCAGAGCACCCGGCGCCCCTCGACGGGCGCGCCCTCGATCCGGCGCTGGAGGCCGTGCGCCTTGCCCTCCTTGCGGACCACGAACGAGTCCAGCACCTCACCTCGCGCCGCGGCTGCGTGCATCATCGCGGTGGCGACCGGGTCGGCGCCGAGGGTCAGACCACCCACCGCGTCGTACTCGACGTCCTTGGTGAGCTCGCGCATGACCCGACCGACCAGCGGCGCCGCCACCCCGTCCAGGGTGATCCGTCGCATGTCGACGTAGTAGTCGGCCTCCTTGCCCGAAGAGAGCGTCACCTTGCCGTGCACGACCGCCTTGGCCTTGATCTCCTCGATCAGCTGCGTGCGGTCGGTGGCCGGGTCTGGCTGTGCGGAGTCAGGCATGGGGCGACCCTACTGAGGGGCCGTCCTGTGCGCCTGGCCGGCCGCGAGGCGGGGTACGGTCGCGGGATGGAGGACCGGCTGGCGAAGAGGCTGCGCGACGTGCCGCCCACGATCTTCACCGTGATGTCGTCGCTGGCGGTGCGCACTGGCGCCGTCAACCTGGGGCAGGGCTTTCCCGACCAGGAGGGGCCGCCCTCGGTGATCGAGAGCGCCGTCACCGCGCTGAGGGGCGGGCGCAACCAGTACGCGCCCGGCCCGGGCGTCCCGGAGCTCCGTGAGGCGGTCGCGCGGCACCAGCAGAAGTACTACGGCATCGACCTCGACCCGGCGGACCAGGTCGTCGTCACCGCGGGCGCCACGGAGGCCATCGCCGCGGCGGTGCTGGGCCTGGTCGACCCCGGCGACGAGGTCGCGGTCATCGAGCCGTACTACGACTCCTACCTCGCCACGATCGCGATGGCCGGCGGCGTCCGGAGGGCCGTGCGCACCCGGCGCACCGACGACGGGTTCCGGCTCGACCTGGACTCGTTGCGGGACGGCGTCACCGACCGGACCAAGGTGCTGCTGGTCAACACTCCCCACAACCCGACGGGCATGGTCCTCGACGAGGCCGAGCGCGCCGCGGTCGCGGAGGTCGCGGTGCGCCACGACGTGGTGGTCGTCGTCGACGAGGTCTACGAGCACCTCGTGTACGACGGTCGGCAGCACGTACCCCTGTCGACGTTGCCCGGCATGGCCGAGCGCACGGTGTCGATCAGCAGCGCCGGCAAGACGTTCTCGTTCACCGGCTGGAAGGTCGGCTGGGTCACCGGTCCGGCCGGCCTCGTCGCCAACGTGATGGCAGCGAAGCAGTGGCTGACCTTCACCAACGCCGCGCCCCTGCAGCCGGCGGTCGCCCACGCGCTCGAGCACGAGATGGGCTACGTCGAGGGGCTGGCTGCCCAGCTGCAGGACAAGCGGGACCTGTTGTGCGCGGGGCTCGCCGAGCTGGAGCTGGACCCGGTCCGCCCGGAAGGCACCTACTTCGTGCTCAGCGACGTGAGCCGGTTCGGGTGGGCCGACGGGATGGAGTTCTGCCAGGCGCTGCCGGAGCGGGCCGGCGTCGTGGCCATCCCGGCGCAGGCGTTCTACGACGACGTCGACACCGGCCGGCACCTTGTCCGGTGGGCTTTCTGCAAGGAGACGGCGGTGCTCGAGCAGGCGCTCAGCCAGCTGCGCGGCGCGGACCTCGAGCGCTAGGGGTCACCAGGGCTTGTTGCGCCCCGGCGTCTGCTGCGTCGGCTGACCCTGCGGCTGGTCGCCGTGGGGGTATCCCGCCGGCGGCCCCGACTGCGGGCCCGGCTGTCGGTCTGGCTGGGGGCCAGCCTGGGGGCCCGGCTGCCAACCCGGGTAGGCACCCGACTGCGACCCCGAGTGGGGTCCGTCGGAGGAACGGCGGGAGTACCACTGGTTCGCGCCGCCGGTGAACAGCAGGATCACCGTCGCGCCGGCGAGCAGCAGGGTCACCGCCGAGACGATGCTCATGATCGCGACCAGGCTGAACAGCGCCGCCATCACGGCGGACACCACCAGGGCGATGCGGGCGCCGTTGCTGCGTCGGAAGGCGAGGATCGCCAGCACGATCGAGATCAGCGACCAGACCAGCATCGTGCCTGCGACCGCCCAGCCGACCGCGAGCACGTCGTCGGTGGACAGCGCCACGTCGCTCTCGCGGGCGGCAGTCTCGAACTCCTCGACGAACGCGTCGCCACCGGCGCCCAGGACCGCCACGAACACGAGCATGAGCAGGGCGGTCGCACCGGCCCCGAGCCAGGTCAGCACTGCCGCGACCGTGACGGTCGTCGGGCGCTTGCCCGGGTCCCGGCCCGACGGGGCGCCGTACCCCGGTGGTGCGTACTGCGGCTGGCTGTACTGCGGCTGGTTGGGCTGCGGCTGGCCCTGCCCGTAGGGCTGGCCGCCGTACGGCTGGGCGTAGGGCGGCGGCACGGCGGACTGCGGCGCACCCCACGGGTCCCGCGGCTGGTCCTGGTTGTGCTGCTGGTCCTGCGGCGGGGTGGTGGACCCGTCCATGGGCTGCTCCTGCTTGTCGTCCGACGCGGGGGCTGACCAGAGGTCCGCCCTCGTGGACCCTCCGGCTCTCGGGTCGTGCTGGGAGAGCGACGGCATCGTGGGCCGGCCTCCCGCCGGCGCCGTGACCGGCACCCGGCCGGCGTACCAGTCGCGCGCCGGCGGCGACCACAGCAGGAACGCCGCGACGGCGAGGAAGAACGGCATCAGCCCCGCGACCGGGATCGTGAGGAGCAGCAGCACCGACACGACCGTGAACCCGATGCGGGCGCCGCGGTGGCGCTGGAGCACGAAGACCGCGAACACCAGTGCCATCGCGGCGAGCGCCCCGCTGGCGAACGCCAGGACGCGCATCAGGTCGATCACCTGGGCGGTGTCGAGGCCCAGCGAGCTGCCCGGTGGGTCGGCGAGGAACTCGTCGACCACGTCACGCATCGCCGGTGTGCGCAGCCGGTCGAGCGTGTCGAAGAGGCCCAGGACCAGCAGCAGGCTGCTGATCACGCCCATCACCGCGGCCATCGTGACCTGACGGGGGCGTGCGGACCCTTTCTCCTCGCTCATGCCGACCATTGCATCACGGTGTGCCTGACGGGGACCCGACCGCCTTCAGTGACAGGGATTCACCGGCCTCGTCGACGTCGACGAGGACCGTGCTCCCGTCGAGCACCTCACCGGACAGCAGCGCCCGGGCGAGCTGGTCGCCGATCGCGCTCTGCACCAGCCGGCGCAGCGGTCGGGCGCCGTAGGCGGGGTCGTAGCCGGTGCGGCCCAGCCACTCCTGCGCCGCCTCGGTGACGTCGAGCCCGATCCGGCGCACCGCGAGCCGCTTGGCCAGCGACGCGACCTGGAGGTCGACGATGTGCGTGAGCTCCTCGCGGGTGAGCGCGTCGAAGATGACGACCTCGTCGAGACGGTTGAGGAACTCCGGCTTGAAGTGCGAGCGCACGACGGCCATCACCGAGTCGCGCTTCTTCTCGTCGTCGAGCACCGGGTCCACCAGGAAGGTGGAGCCGAGGTTCGACGTCATGATCAGCACCACGTTGCGGAAGTCGACCGTGCGACCCTGCCCGTCGGTGAGCCGGCCGTCGTCGAGCACCTGCAGCAGGATGTCGAACACCTCGGGGTGCGCCTTCTCGACCTCGTCGAGCAGCACCACCGAGTACGGCCGCCGGCGCACCGCTTCGGTCAGCTGGCCGCCCTCCTCGTACCCGACGTAGCCCGGAGGCGCACCGACGAGACGCGCCACCGAGTGCTTCTCGGAGTACTCGCTCATGTCGACCCGCACGATGGCGCGCTCGTCGTCGAACAGGAAGTCCGCCAGCGACTTCGCCAGCTCGGTCTTGCCCACACCGGTCGGGCCGAGGAACAGGAACGAGCCGGTCGGCCGGTTGGGGTCGGAGATCCCGGCCCGGGAACGCCGTACGGCGTCGGAGACGGCCTTCACCGCAGCGCGCTGACCGATCAGCCGCCCGCCGATCACGTCCTCCATGTGGAGCAGCTTCGCGGTCTCGCCCTCGAGCAGCCGGCCGGTGGGGATGCCGGTCCAGGCCTCGACGACCTCGGCGATCTCCTCGGGGCCGACCTCCTCCTTGACCATCGGGTCGGCCGTGCCGGTGTCGGCCTCGGCTGCCTCGAGCCGCTTCTCGAGCTCGGGGATCTCGCCGTACTGGATGCGCGACGCCCCGCCGAGGTCGCCCTCGCGCAGCAGCCGGTCGTAGTCGACGCGCAGCGCCTCGATCTGCTTGCGGATCGCGCCCGCGCCCTCGAGGCCGGCCTTCTCCTGCTCCCAACGGGCCTCGAGCCCCCGGAGCTCCTCCTCCTTGTCGGCGAGCTCGGCGCGCAGCCGCTCGAGGCGGTCCTTCGAGGCCTCGTCGGTCTCACGCTCGAGCGCGAGCTGCTCCATCCGCATCCGGTCGACGGCGCGGCGCAGCTGGTCGATCTCGACCGGCGAGGACTCGATCTCCATGCGCAGCCGCGACCCGGCCTCGTCGACGAGGTCGATGGCCTTGTCGGGGAGCTTGCGACCGGTGATGTAGCGGTCCGACAACATGGCGGCCGCGACCAGTGCGGCGTCGGTGATCTTGACGCCGTGGTGCGCCTCGTACTTCTCCTGCAGGCCGCGGAGGATCGCGATGGTGTCCTCGACCGACGGCTCGCCGACGAAGACCTGCTGGAAGCGGCGCTCCAGCGCCGGGTCCTTCTCGATCCGCTCGCGGTACTCGTCGAGCGTGGTGGCGCCGATCATCCGGAGCTCCCCGCGGGCGAGCATCGGCTTGAGCATGTTGCCGGCATCCATCGCGGAGTCGCCGCCCGCGCCGGCCCCGACGACCGTGTGCAGCTCGTCGATGAACGTGATGACCTGGCCCTCGGACTCCTTGATCTCGTTGAGGACGGCCTTGAGACGCTCCTCGAACTCGCCGCGGTACTTCGCGCCCGCGACCATCGCGCTCAGGTCGAGGCTCAGCAGCCGCCGGCCCTTGAGGGAGTCCGGCACGTCGCCGTCGACGATCCGCTGGGCCAGCCCCTCGACGACGGCGGTCTTGCCGACGCCGGGCTCGCCGATGAGGACCGGGTTGTTCTTGGTGCGCCGCGACAGCACCTGGACGAGACGGCGGATCTCGTTGTCCCGGCCGATGACGGGGTCGATCTTGCCCTCGTTGGCCCGGGCGGTCAGGTCCACGGCGTACTTCTCGAGCGCCTCGAACGTCGACTCGGGGTCGGCGGAGGTGATCCTCTGCTTGCGGACCTGCCCGAGCGCCCCGCGGAGCGCCTCCGCGCTGGCCTTGTGCTCGGTGAGCAGCCGCTTCGCCGGCGTCTCGACGGTCGCCAGCGCGATGAGCACGTGGTCACCGGAGGTGAACTCGTCCTTCATCTCCGCAGCGATGTCCTGGGAGCTGGTCAGCGCCTGGATGGCCCCACGGGAGTACGACGGAGCAGCGACCGTCGACCCGCTCGCCGCCGGGAGCCGCTCTAGTTCCATCTGGACGGAGGCGGCCAGCGCACCCACAGAGACGCCTGCTGCTTCGAGCAGGGGATGAACCAGCGTGTCAGTTTGCATGAGAAGAGCGGACAAGAGGTGGACAGCCTCGAGCTGGCTGTGACCGGACCCGGTCGCCTCCTGGATCGCCTGCGCGATGGCTTCCTGGGTCCGCGTGGTGAACTTCGAGATCTCCATGGAGAGCGGTCCTTCCTTCTGCTGTGCATGGTGCTGCCACCACAACGTTCCCAGAGTTGAGTCTGTTCCGCTCAACTCCGGATTTTGCCGAGAAGCCACGCAAGAAGCCGTGAGTGGCTAGCGTGACGATCGAAACCCCTTCCGTGAACGTCTTTCTCAGATAAGACCCGCCATGGCAACCGCTTCCCCAGCAGCCGCCACCCGGAGCGCGCCCCTCACCGCCGCGCACCTCCGGGCGATGCTGGTTGCGGGGGTGCTGGGGGCCGAGGTGCTCGTCGGGCAGCTGGCCGTCCACTACTCCCAGCAGGGCACCCACGTGGCGACGTTCTGGCCGAACGCGGGGCTCTCGGTGGTCGCGCTCAGCCTGGCGCTGCCCAGCTGGCGCCGGACGGTGCTCATCGGCGTCCTCGCGGTGACCGCCACAGCCAACCATCTCGGTGGCCGTCCCCTGGACATCTCGCTCGCCTACGGGCTGGCGAACACCGCCGGCGCCGCCGCGGCGATCTGGGTGCTCACCCGCGGCGCTCGCCCGAGGCCGCGGTTGCACAACCTCGAGGACTTCTTCCGACTGATCACCGCAGTGCTGCTGGCCGCCGGGATCAGCGCCGGCATGGGCGCCGCCACGGTCGCGCTGCTCACCGACGGTGACGCGTTCACCACCTGGCGCTCGATCACCGCCTCGCATGCCGCCGCGATCCTGCTCATCGCGCCGCTGGCGATGCAGCTGCCGAAGGTGCGCAGCCAGGCCGGCACCTTCGAGACCATCCTGCAGTGGCTGTCACTGGCAGCCGTCGTGCTGCTGGTCTTCCGACCCGAGCAGCAGCTGCCGCTGGCGTTCCTGCCCTTCCCGTTCCTGGTCTGGGGAGCCGCCCGGCTCACGCCACGCCAGGTGGCACTGCAGCTGCTGGCCTTCTTCGCGACGGTCTCGGCCCTGTCCTCGGCCGGACTGGGGCCGATCGTGAAGGTCGTGGAGGTCGTGGAGGGTTCGGTTGGGCTCGTCGGCACCGTGCTCCAGGTCTGGGTCCTGGCCGCCGTCCTGGTCTCCCTGCCGCTGTGCCTGGTGAGGAGCCAGCAGCTGCTCACGCTGGACCGGCTGACCCACAGCCACGCGCTGGTCAGCAACATCCTCGACTCGACCACCGGTACGGCGATCCTGGGGACCGACCTCGAGGGACGCATCGAGTTCTTCAACATCGGCGCCGAGCGGATGACCGGCTACTCCGCCCGCGAGGTCATCGGCAAGGCCACCTTGGCGCTCGTCGACTTCGGCGACGGCAGGCTGCGCATCGCGATCGAGGTCGGTGAGGACCCGGACACGGAGCTGCTGGAGGACCTGATCGGCCCGTTCCTCGACAGCGCCGCGACCGACGGCCCGCAGGCCGCCTTCACCTCCGACTGGGACTTCGTCCGCCGCGACGGCGAGGTCCGCACGATCTCGGTCGCGATCAGCCGCCGCTACCGCGACGACGGGCGCCCGCTGGGCTTCCTCGGCGTCGCCGACGACGTGACCGAGCGGCGCCGCCACGAGGCGATGGTGGCCGCAGCCCTCGACACCGAGAAGCAGATCGTGGAGAGGCTGGCCCAGGTCGACCAGACCAAGAACGACTTCCTGTCCACGGTCAGCCACGAGCTCCGCACCCCGATCACCAGCATCATCGGCTACTCCCAGCTGCTCGCCTCCGACGACAGCACGGGGCTCCCGGCGATGCACCAGCAGATCATCGGCCGCATCGAGCGCAACGGCCGCCGGCTCATGGGGCTGATCGAGGACATGCTGACGATGTCGCAGGTCGAGGTGGGCAGCTTCTCCTTCGAGCGGGCGCCGATCGACCTGCGCGACTCCGTGCTCAACGCCGTCGAGGCGGCCCAGGGGACCGTCGCCGTCAACGCGCTCGCCCTCGACGTCGAGGTGGGTCCCGAGACCGTCAAGGTGCACGGTGACCCCGACAAGCTCGAGAGGGTCTTCGTCAACCTGTTGAGCAACGCGGCCAAGTTCTCCCACGCCGGCGACCGGATCGGCGTCCAGCTGCGCACCGAGGGCGACGAGGCGGTGCTCCGCGTGGTCGACTCCGGGATCGGGATCGGGCCGGAGGACCAGGCGCACCTCTTCGACCGGTTCTTCCGCGGCGCCGACGCCCACGCCCTGGCGATCCAGGGCGTCGGGCTCGGACTGCCCATCGCCGGCGCGATCGTGGCCGGCCACGACGGCCGGATCGACGTCCTGTCCGAGCTCGGGCAGGGCAGCACGTTCGTCGTACGGCTGCCGCTGCTGCACGACCGGTCGGCCAGCACCGTCCGCGTCTGAGCGGACCTCAGCTCCCGCTGACGGTCAGGACGGGACGCCGCGGTCGAGCAGCGCCTCGACGTGCTCGCGCAGCTCGATGGGGCCGAACGGCTTGATGATGTAGGTGTCCGCGCCGGCCTCGATGCCGGCTGCGACGTCGCTCGCCTGGGCCCGGGCCGTCATGAAGATGACCGGCACGTCCTGGAGCTTCTCGTCGGCGCGGATCGCGCGACACACGTCGAGCCCGTTCATGCCGGGCATCGTGATGTCGAGGAGGAAGAGGCGGGGTACCTCCTGCTGACCCACCGCGAGCGCCTCGGCGCCGGTGCCGACCGCCTTGACCTCGAGGTCGAGCTGTTCGAGGACGATCTGGACGAGGTCACGGATGTCGACATCGTCCTCGGCAAGCACCACCGTCACTGCGTCGCTCCCAGCTCTCGTCGCGTCACCTGCCGCGCAGCACAGCCCACCCCTGAGCCGTGAGGTGATGCTAGCGGCAAACCAGGGACTTGTCCCGGCGATCCCAGCAGGGTTCACCCACGCCGACGCCACACCACCAGCGACTGCGGCGGCCGCGCTGCGGGCACGGCCGGCAGGTTCCTCGCCGAGCCACGGTCGGCCACCGTCACCGCAAGGGCGTACTCGGCGTCGGCGAGCTGCTCCTCGAGCTGCCGCACCCGCGCCGACAGGGCCGCCACGTGGTTCTCCAGCTCGAGGACCCGGCGGACACCCTCGAGGCCGATGCCCGCAGCGGTCAGGTCGGCGACCTCGCGCAGCAGCTCGATGTCGCGCCAGGAGTAGCGACGGCCACCGCCGCCGGTGCGACCGGGCGAGACCAGTCCGATGCGGTCGTAGGTGCGCAGCGTCTGGGGGTGCAGCCCGGTGAGCTCCGCGGCCACCGAGATCACGAAGACGGGGACGTCAGGGCCCGGGGGCTGGGCGGCCGCGCGGGAGGGCTTGTCGGTCATCAGGAGCCTCCGAACAGCCTGCTCCGGGGATCCGGTCCGGCGGTGGCGGAGCGGTACGCCTCGACCGCCGCCCTGGCCTCGTCAGAGAGCGCCGCCGGCACCTGCACGTCGACGGTGACCAGGAGGTCACCCGGGGTGCCGTCCTTGCGGTTCGCGCCGCGGCCCCGGACGCGGAAGGTCCGGCCGCTCGGCGTGCCGGCGGGCACCTTCACGGTCACCGGGGCGCCGAGCAGCGTCGGCACCTTGATCTCCGCGCCGAGGGCGGCCTCGTCGAAGGTGACCGGCACCTTGACTGTGAGGTTGTCGCCCGACCGGCCGAAGACCGGGTGCGGGGCGACCTTGACGACGACGTACAGGTCACCGGGCGGGCCGCCGTGCTCCCCCTTGGCGCCCTTGCCGCGCAGCTTGATGCGCTGGCCGTCGCGGACGCCGGCCGGGATCCGGGCCTGGATGGTGCGGTCGGACAGCCCCCGGCCGGAGCCGTTGCAGGCCGGGCACGGGTCCTCGACGATCATCCCGCGGCCACGGCAGGACGGGCAGGTCTCGTTCATCGTGAACGCGCCGCCGACCGACGCCGCACGCATGCCGACGCCCTCGCACTCCGGGCACACCCGTGGCATCGAGCCCGCCTTCGCGCCGGTGCCCCGGCACTGCGGGCACGGTGCGTCGGAGGCGAGCCGCAGCGACACCGTGACGCCCTCCACGGCCTCGGTGAACCCGATGGTCGTGGTCGTCTCGATGTCGGCGCCGCGCCGCGCCGGCCGGCGGCGCTGCTGCTGGGCGCCTCCGCCGAACATGCCTCCGAAGAGGTCCCCGAGGCCACCGGCACCGGCGCCCCCGCCGGGAGCCCCGCCCCGGAACAGGTCGTTCACGTCGAACGTGGTGCCACCGGGGCCGCCGCCGAACGGCCCGAAGCCGCCGCCCGCGAAGAGCGTCCGCATCTCGTCGTACTTCGGCCGCTTCTCCTCGTCGCCGATGACGTCGTACGCCTCGGCGATCGCCTTGAACCGCTCCTCCGCCGCCTTGTCCCCCGGGTTGGAGTCCGGGTGGTTGGCGCGCGCCAGCTTGCGGTAAGCCTTCTTGATGTCGGCTGCGGACGCGTCCTTGTCGACGCCAAGGACCTTGTAGAAGTCCTTGTTCGCCCAGTCCGTGTTGGTCATCTGCGCACCTCCTCCCGGCGCTCCATCCTCGTCGTGCTCAGCTCTCCTCTTCGAGCTCCGGCCTCAGCTCGGGCACGGGGCCGGACCGCTCCTCGCCGGCGTCGGCCTGCGGGGCGGCGTCCGGGTCGGGATCGACCACGGTCACCATCGCAGGTCGGACGACGCGGCCACCGATCTCGTAGCCGGCCTGCACGACCTTGTCGCAGGTCGTCGTCGTCACGTCGGGAGACAGCGAGTGCATCAGGGCCTCGTGGATCCGCGGGTCGAACGGGTCGCCGCCGGCGCCGAACTTGTGCAGCCCCTCACCCGCCACGATGCGCTCGAGCGACTCGGCGATGGCCTTGAACCCGCCGCTCAGCTCCTCGTGCTCGCGCGCCCGGTCGACGTCGTCGAGCACCGGCAGCAGTGCCGAGAGGATCGTGAACTTGGCGTTCTGCAGCACCAGGTCACGGTCGCGGTCGACGCGCCGCTTGTAGTTGACGTACTCCGCCTGGAGCCGCTGCAGGTCGGCGGTCAGCTCCTTGATGCGGGTGGCCATCTCGTCTGCCGACTCGTACGGCGCGCCGGCGGCCGGGCCACCGTCCTCGCCGGCCTCGGCTGCCGAACCGGCCGGGCCGGCACCTCCGTCAGGAGATGTCGACCCGGTCATCGGTGGGGCCACCTCGGTCTCGTCGGGCAGGCGCTCCTGCTCCTGCTCGGCGGTCTCGGGCGAATCGGTCACTTCTGGTCACCCTCCGCGGTGTCGGCTCCGTCGCCCTCGTCGACGATCTCCGCGTCCACCACGTCGCCGTCGGCGTCGTCGTCCGCGTCACCGGCGAACCCGGTGTCCCCGGCGGGGGCGTCGGTCTGGCCGGCGGCGTACATCGCGGCACCCATCTTCTGGCTCGACTCGGCGAGCTTGGCGACAGCCGCCTCGATCGCGCCGGTGGCCTCGTCGGAGGTGTCCTCGAGCGCCTTCTTCAGCGACTCGACGTCGGCCTGCACCTCACCCTTGACGTCCGACGGGATCTTGTCGTCGTTCTCGGAGAGGAACTTCTCCGTGCTGTAGACGAGCCCCTCGGCCTGGTTCCGGGTCTCGACGGCCTCCTTGCGGCGCCGGTCCTCCTCGGCGTACTGCTCGGCCTCGCGGACCATGCGGTCGATGTCGTCCTTGGCGAGCGCAGAGCCGCCGGTGATCGTCATCGACTGCTCGCGACCGGTGCCGCGGTCCTTGGCGGACACGTGCACGATGCCGTTCGCGTCGATGTCGAAGGTGACCTCGATCTGCGGGACGCCACGCGGAGCGGGCGGCAGCCCGGTCAGCTCGAAGTTGCCCAGCGGCTGGTTCTGCATCGCCATCGGACGCTCGCCCTGGAAGACCTGGATCATCACCGACGGCTGGTTGTCGTCGGCGGTGGTGAAGACCTCGGACTTCTTGGTCGGGATCGTCGTGTTGCGCTCGATGAGCTTGGTCATCACGCCGCCCTTGGTCTCGATGCCGAGGGACAGCGGGGTGACGTCGAGCAGCAGGACGTCCTTGACCTCGCCCTTGAGCACGCCGGCCTGGAGGGCAGCGCCGACCGCGACGACCTCGTCGGGGTTGACGCCCTTGTTGGGCTCCTTGCCGCCGGTCAGCTCCTTGACGACGTCGGTCACCGCGGGCATCCGGGTCGAGCCGCCGACGAGGATGACGTGGTCGATCCCGTCGACGCCGATGCCGGCGTCCTTGATGACGTTGCGGAACGGCGCCTTGGTGCGCTCGAGCAGGTCAGCGGTCAGCCGCTGGAACTCGGCGCGGCTGATCTTCTCCTCGAAGTGCAGCGGGCCGTTCTCGCCGTGGGTGATGTACGGCAGGTGGATGGTCGTCTCGGTCGAGGAGCTCAGCTCGATCTTGGCCTTCTCCGCGGCCTCCTGGAGCCGCTGCTTGGCGATCTTGTCGCCACCGAGGTCGACGCCGTTGTTGTCCTTGAACTTCTTGATCATCCACTCGACCAGGCGCAGGTCCCAGTCGTCGCCACCGAGGTGGTTGTCACCGGAGGTGGCCTTGACCTCGACGACGCCGTCACCGATCTCGAGCAGGGACACGTCGAACGTGCCGCCGCCGAGGTCGAAGACGAGGATCGTCTGGTCGTTGTCCTTGTCGAGCCCGTAGGCGAGCGCCGCCGCGGTCGGCTCGTTGACGATGCGGGACACGTTGAGCCCCGCGATCTCGCCGGCCTCCTTGGTGGCCTGGCGCTGGGCGTCGGAGAAGTACGCCGGGACCGTGATCACCGCGTCGGTGACGGTCTCGCCGAGGTAGGACTCCGCGTCCCTCTTGAGCTTCTGCAGCACGAACGCCGAGATCTGCTGCGGCGTGAACGACTTGTCGTCGATCTGCTGCTTCCAGTCGGTGCCCATGTGGCGCTTGACCGACCGGATCGTCCGGTCCACGTTGGTCACCGCCTGGCGCTTGGCGACCTCTCCGACGAGCACCTCGCCGTTCTTGGCGAAGGCCACCACCGACGGGGTGGTGCGGGCGCCCTCCGCGTTCGCGATGACCGTGGGCTCACCGCCTTCGAGGACCGAGACGACCGAGTTCGTCGTACCGAGGTCGATGCCGACCGCACGAGCCATGTTGTGTACCTCCACGCTGTTGCACTTGAGTGCTGGGTGTCTGGGTTCAGGGGGCGACTCCCGGTCGCTCCCGGGTCGCCGCTGGCAAGTCTGTCAAACAAGTTGAGTCGCTTCAACTCAACTTCCCGACACCAGTCCAACGTGCGTAGGGCAGCCGTCATTCCCACCCCGCCGAAGCGCTCCAGGATGCGCCGACTCGGCGGTCGGCGGGTCAGCCGATGGTGACGGTGACGACGTTCGAGGCGCGGTTCGCCGTCGCGTCGAAGACCCGGAACGGCGACTCCCCGGTCCGGCTGGTGAGGATCCAGGTGCTGAAGACCCCGCCCCGGACGGTCGCGGTCACCGGGAAGTCCACCCAGGTGCCGCCCTCCTTGCGCTGGATCTGGAGGGCCACGCCCTCCCCGTCGACGTACACGCCGTTGAAGTTGATCCGCTCCCCCGGGCCCACCGACTGCGGGGCGACGAACAGCTTGATCCGGTCGGTCCTCGGCGAGGACTCCTCGGTGGGCTCCGCCCCACCCGTGCCGGAGGTCGAGGGGCTCGGCAGCCCGAGCTCGGCGTCGACGGTCTCGGTCGGCTTGTAGCGCGGGATGAACAGCGACTCCTCGCTGCGACTGGTCGACTCTCCGGTGCTTTCCCCGACGCCGGCGAAGCTCATCACGGTGACCGCGGCGCCGCCGACGGCCAGCCCGACGAGCAACGCCACTCCCGCCATGGCGACGAGTGCCACCAGCAGCGCGCGGTGCGGGGAGTCACCGCCGTCGGGCTTGGTCATGGGAGACAGTCTCGCCCACCTCGACAACCAGGGCGAACGCACCCCGGCCGGTCACCCGGCGGGTCAGTCCGAGCGACGGTCCCACAGCAGCTCCTCGACCAGCCGGCGGCTCCGCCACCCCTCGTCGGTGCGGACCAGCGAGTGCACGTAGACGCCGCCGATGTCGAGGCGCCACGTCGTGCCGTCCTCGCGGTCCATCACCATCGGGTTGAAGAAGTACGCGCGGACGTGCGCCTCGTCCCCGTCGATCGTGACCTGCTTCTGGCCGATGAGGTGCTGCATCGCCGAGAACATCGGCAGCATCTCGGCCAGCCAGGCCTTCACCTCGGGGAAGGGCCCCGCGATGCCGCCGGAGGCGGTGTAGTCGATGTGGGCGTCGGCGGTGAACACCCGGTCGAGGGTGTCCCAGTCGCCCTGGTCGATCGCCATCGTGTACGCCGCCAGGAGGTCGTCGATCTCCACACGGTCGGAGAGCGTCTGCGCGTCCAGCATCCCGCGACCCTAGCCCGAAACTGAAACACGTTCTAGTATCGGCGCCATGCGCTTCACCTACGCGGAGGCTATGACCGACGCGACCTACTACCTCCCGCTCGCCCGAGCCGCGGAGGCCGCCGGCTACAGCTCGATGACGGTCGCCGACAGCCTGGTGTACCCGAGCGAGTCCGACTCGAAGTACCCCTACACCGAGGACGGGAACCGGGAGTTCCTCGAGGGCAAGGAGTTCATCGAGACGATGACGCTGGTCTCGATGATGGCGGCGGTGACAAGCACGATCCGGTTCACGCCGTTCGTGCTGAAGCTGCCGATCCGGCCGCCGGTGCTGGTCGCCAAGCAGGCGTCGTCCATCGCCTACCTGTCGGGCAACCGGCTCGGGCTCGGAGTCGGGCTCAGCCCGTGGCGCGAGGACTACGCCGTGATGGGCGTGCCCTAGGAGCGGCGCGGCAAGAGCTTCGACGAGTGCATCGACATCGTCCGTGGCCTCACCACCGGCGAGGAATTCGAGTTCCACGGCGACTTCTACGACATCCAGCCCGTGACGATGACCCCGGCGCCGACCGAGCCGATCCCGATCCTCGTCGGTGGCCACGCCGAGGCGGCGCTGCGCCGGGCAGCCGTCCGCGGCGACGGCTGGATGCACGGTGGGGGCTCGCAGGAGGATCTCGACGTGCTGCTCGAGAAGCTCCAGAAGATCCGCGAGGCCGAGGGCGTCGCTGACAAGCCCTTCGAGACGCACGTCATCTCCTTCGACGCGTTCACCGTCGACGGAGCCAAGCGGCTCGAGGACCGCGGGATCACCGACGTGATCGTCGGGTTCCGGCTGCCGTACATCAAGGGACCGGACACCGAGCCGCTCGCGAAGAAGATCGAGCACCTCGAGCGGTTCGCCGAGGACGTCATCGCGAAGGTCAACGCGTGAGCACGGGTGGATCGAGCACGCGTGGATCGAGCACCGAGGCGTTCCGCGAGGCGATCGCGGCGGCCGAGGAGCTGGTGCGCACCGCGAAATTCGTGAAGACGGAGCAGGACCTGGCCGAGGGGCTGGACTACCTGGCCGGGTCGATCCGCGCGTCGCTGCAGATGGCGTGGTCCTACCAGCCGGACCACCCGTTCCTCGTCAACTCCACGAGCCAGCACACGAAGATGGGGCTGGACAACCCCGACACCGTCTACTACCACGCGAACATCCGGCCCGACGTGACCTACGTGGTCCGCGGCCGCCGAGGGACCACGGTCGACCTGAGCTTCCAGGTCCTCGGCGGCGACTACACGCCGAGCTCGACCCCGGACGGCTCGACGGCGTTCGACGACCGGGAGCTCGAGATCGCCCCGGACGGCACCTTCGAGCTCAGCTTCGGGCCGGCGGGAGCCGCTGGGGCCGCAGCGCACCACGTCGTCCTGCCGGAGTCCGCCCGGATGCTCGCCATCCGAGAGGTGTACGGCGACTGGGCGGGCGAGCAGCGCAGCAGCCTGACCATCCACCGAGCCGACACGCTCGGGCAGGCGACCCCGCCCCTGACCACCGAGGGCGTCGACAAGCGGTACGCCGTCGCGGCGAAGATGCTCATCGGCCGGATCAAGACGTGGTTCGTCTTCCCGGAGTGGTTCTACCTCAACGAGCCGGTGAACACCCTGACCGAGCCGCGGCCCACGCCCGGCGGGCTGAGCTCCCAGTGGTCCTCGGTCGGCCACTACGACCTCCAGGACGACGAGGCGATCGTGATCACGGTGCCGCGCGGGGAGGCGCCGTACCTCGGCTTCCAGCTCGGCACCGTCTGGTACACCTCGCTGGACTACGTGGGTCACCAGACTTCCCTGAACCACGCTCAGGCGCAGGTCGACCCGGACGGGATGATCCGCATCGTCGTCGCCGAGCACGACCCCGGCGTCGCGAACTGGGTGGAGCGGATCGGCCACGACCGTGGCTACCTGCAGTTCAGATGGCAGCGGCTGGCCAAGGACCCGGAGGACGGCCCGACCATGCAGGTGGTCAAGGACGCCGACGTGGCGTCGCTGCTGCCGTTCCACGAGCAGAACCAGGTTTCTGCCGAGCAGTGGCGGGCGCGCATCGCCGCCCGCCAGACCGGCGTGGCGCAGAGGATGCTGGGTTGATGAGCAGTGGGATGAGCGGCCTTCTCCGGGACCGGGTCGTCGTCCTGGCCGGCTACGGACCCGGCCTCGGCCCCGCGCTCGCCCAGCTCGGCGTCGAGGAGGGCGCGCGGCTGGTCATCGCCTCGCGCACCGCGGCCAAGCTCGAGACCGCCGCCGAGGCGCTGCGGGCCGCGGGCGCCGAGGCCGTGCTGCCGGTGGCCACCGACATCGACGACCCGGCCGCGTGCCAGGCGCTCGTCGACCGCACCCTGGCGGAGTTCGGCCAGGTCGACGTGCTGTTCAACAACGCCTTCCGGATGCCACCCATGGACCCGTTGACGGTCGTCGACCACGAGCGCATCCACGCCGCGATTGCCACCAACGTGCTGGCTCCGCTGCGGCTGGCGACGGTGTTCGCGGACGCGTTGCAGCTGACCCGGGGCAACATCGTGATGGTCAACTCCGCGGTGCTGTGGCAGTCGCAGCCCGAGTTCGGGCCCTACAAGCTGACCAAGGGCGCGATGCTGCACATGGCCCAGTCGCTGGCCACCGAGCTCGGCCCCCGCGGGATCAGGGTCAACTCGATCGCGCCGAGCTACATCTACGAGGACCTCAACAAGATGTACTTCGACTGGCTCGCCAAGGAGCGCGGCGTCACCCACCAGGACGTGTACGACGAGAAGGCGTCGGCGACCGACCTGCGCCGCCTCGCCACGGCCGACGAGGTGGCCAACGGCGCGCTGCTGCTGGCGTCCCCGCTCGCGAGCGCGATCACCGGCGTCTGCCTCGACGTCAGCTGCGGGGAGTTCCACAGGTGAACCGGTCATGAAGGAGAGGGACTCCGTCGGGACGTTCGAGGACCTCCACGCCTCGGCCAGCCGGATGACCGGGCTCGACGACTACGGTGCGGACGAGTACCACGAGCCGCTGCGCGTGCTGCTCGACTCCTTCGAGCGCGAGGCGGGGCTGACCGGGGTCGGCAACACCATGCAGCGGTCGTTCGTGCGCGGCGCGCTCGCCGCACGACTGCTCTCCGAGGACGCGTTCGCCAGGCACCCGGAGCACGCGGACGCGACCGTCGAGCGGCCGATCTTCGTGACCGGCATCCAGCGCAGCGGCACGACCGCGGTGCAGCGGCTCCTGCACGCCGACCCGCAGACGCAGGGGCTGGAGATGTGGCTCACCCAGGTGCCGCAGCCACGGCCGCCCCGGGAGAGCTGGGACGCCGACCCGGTCTACTCCATGCTCAAGCAGGGGTTCGAGCAGCACCATGCCGAGAACCCCGAGATGGCCGGGCTGCACTGGATGACCGCCGACACGGTCGAGGAGCGCTGGCAGCTGCTCCGCCAGTCGGTCACCACGGCGGCGTACCCGGCGCTGGCGCACGTGCCCACCTACAAGGAGTGGCTGCGGGGCGCCGACTGGACCCCGGCCTACGAGCGCTACCGCCGGAACCTGCAGCTGATCGGGGTCAACGACGCGGGGAAGCGCTGGGTGCTGAAGAACCCCAGCCACCTCGACGCGCTGGACGCCCTGATGAAGGTCTTCCCCGACGCGCTGGTGGTCCAGACCCACCGCGACCCGGTCGTCGCGGTCGGCTCGGCGTGCTCCCTGGCAGCGACGACGTCGAAGGGCTGGTCGACGGTGTTCACCGGCGAGCAGCTCGGCGAGGACGTCCTCGAGCTGCTCTCGACCGAGGCACGTTGCTTCGCCGAGGCCAGGTCGGCCTACGACCCCGCCCAGTTCGTCGACGTCGCCTACGCCGACCTCGTCACCGACCCGGTCGGGGTGGTGCGTCGCATCCACCGCGAGCTCGAGCTGCCCTGGGACGACACGGTCGAGGACGCGGTGCGCGCCGAGCACGCCGCGTCGAAAGCCGGTCCACGGGCACCGCGGCACGAGTACTCGCTCGCCGACTACGGGCTCACCGAGGAGCAGGTGCGGGCGGCCTTCTGACCTCGCGCGGCACCCGTTGAGACGGACCACGCCGGACGCACGGCGACCCCCGTGCCCGGCGCCCGAGCCTGCCACGGGGGAACGGCAGGACGGGGCGGGCACGAGGGCCGGATCCGTCGGGTGCGCGTGGCACCCATGCTTGCTCTCCCAGTGTTACCCCGGGAGGCGACCGCCGCAAACGGAAAACCAGCCCGATCGTGGAGCCGGTCAGCCCCGGGCGGTCACCACGATCCGGGCGCCCTGCTCCGGCACGCTGGTGATGTTGCGGACCAGGGGCTGGTCGGTGTGCCCGTCGACCACCCGCACGTCGAGCTTCTGCAGCACCTCGCGCAGGACGGCGACGCCCTCCATGAGCGAGAAGCCCGCGCCGATGCAGCGCCGTACGCCGCCTCCGAAAGGGATCCACGTGTTCGCCGCGACCTCGCCGTCGAGGAACCGCTCGGGCCGGAAGCGGTCGGGCTCGGGGAAGTTGGCCGGGTCGCGGTGGGCGAGGATGATCGAGGGGCCGACGGAGACACCCGCAGGCAGGCGTACGCCGCCGATGGTGGCCGGCGCCATCAGGAACCGCACCACCATCGGGATGATCGGGTGCAGCCGCAGGGACTCCTTCATCACCGCCTCGAGGAAGTCGTCGTCCCCGTTGTCGGCTGCGTGCTGGGCTCGGGACAGCAGGTCGGCGTCGAGTCCGAGCTCGTAGAGCGCCCAGGACAGCCCGGACGCCGTCGTCTCGTGCCCGGCGAGCAGCAACGTGACGAGCTGGTCGCGCAGCTCGGCGTCGGACAGCGGCTCCTCGCCCTCGCTGTCGCCGACCAGCAGCAGCTGTGAGAGCACGTCGGTCCGCTCGTGGAGGTCGGTGGCCCTGCGCCGCTCGGCGATCTCGGCGTAGAGCAGTGCGTCGAGCTGCCGCTGCACCTCGACGACCTTCTTCCACGGACCGAACCGCTGCAGGAACGGGTAGCCCCAGCCGAGCAGGATCAGCGGCTTGATGTCGACAGTCCGGTTCACCAGCGGGCGGAGCTCCACCAGCCGCTCCTCGTCGGCGACGCCGAAGACGACCCGGAGGATCACCTCCAGCGTCAGCGAGTTCATCCGCTCGAGGCTGCGGAACTCGACGCCCGGGGTCCAGGAGGCGACCTCGTCCCGGGCGATCTGCGTGACGACCTTCTCGTAGCCGCCCATCGCCGACTGCCGGAACGCCGGCATCAGCAGCTTGCGCGCGCGCTTGTGCTGCGCACCGTCGACGAGGAGCAGCGAGTGCTCGCCCATGATCGGGCCCAGCACCGCGTTGCCCTTGCCGGCGTGGAACACCTCGGGGTCGCTGCCGAAGATCTGCTTGGTCGTGTCGGGCTTGCCGAAGAGGACCAGCGGCCGGCGCTCCGGGATGAGCCGCAGCGCGAACACGTCGCCGTACTTCTTCTGCAGCGCGGGGATGAACGAGTGGCGGTAGCGCATGAGTGCCGCGCTCTGCACCAGTGCGGGCCACCGCGGGCCCTTGGGCAGCTGGTCGCCGGGTGGGACCGGGAAGGTGTTGTCCGGCCGCATGTTCATCTTCGAGAGGCGGTCGTCGGTGAGGCTCATTTTGGGATACTAGCGGTATTCGAAGTGGGCCGACAGCCCTCAGTCGCCGAGGAGCCCCTTGCGCCTGGCGATCGCCGCGGCCTCGGTGCGGCCGGCGGCGCCGAGCTTGGCCAGGATGTTCGACACGTGCACCGAGACGGTCTTGGTGCTGATGAACAGCCGCTTGCCGATCTCGCCGTTGGAGCGTCCTTCGGCGACCAGCTGCAGGATCTCGGTCTCCCGAGGCGTCAGGTCGGTGTCGGACCGCTCGGCTGCCGGGCTCCGGCCTCCGAGCGCCGCCAGCTCGTCGAGCAGCGGGCGGGCACCCAGCTCCTCGGCCGTCGCACGAGCCTGCGCCACCAGCGGGGCGGCGTCGGCGGACCGTCCGCACGCGAGGAGCACCGCCGCGAGCCGGGCACGGGAGCGAGCCGTCTCGTAGCGGTGACCCAGCTCCTCGAACAGCCGCGCCGTCTCCTCCCACGGTGCGACGAGCTCGGCCTCAACCGGGACGTCGATCCCCGCCGACCACCGGAGCCGGAGGTGCTCGGCCCTGGCGCGAGCGGCCCAGGCCTGCCCCTCGGGGCCGAACCCACGGGGTCTGGCCGTGGCGCGCGCGTAGATGGTCCCGACCACGTCGAGGAGCTCGGAGGCACGCGCCAGCTGCGGTGGCCGCCCGTGCCGGGCGAGTGCCCCGACTGCGCTCGCCACCTGGCCGAGGACGAGCGCAGAGAGCCGGACGCGCGCCTGGTAGAGCGGGGACCAGATCTGCGACACGGCGGAGACGACCTCGTCGTGCACCCGCCACACCGCGTCCAGGTCGCCTCGTTGCCCGTGCAGGTCGATGGCGGCCGCGCCTGCATTGTTCGCGATCAATCCCTCCCGCGGCCAGGACGGCTTGAGCTCGTCGTACTGCACGAGCGCCGACTCGTCGCCGCGCCCCGACGCAACCAGCATGCGCACCCCCATCAGCGTCGCCTCGTGGTCGGGGGGTGGTGACTGCCCGGCGACGTCGGTCATCGCCAAGGTGTCGTCCCACATCCCGCGCAGGTAGGCGGTCATGGCCTGGTGGTAGCGCGCGTCGAAGCCGTACGGCGCCCACGGCTGCCCCATGGCGACGGCTGCGGCCCGGGACTGCTCGAAGAGGTCGTGCGCCTCCGCCAGCCGGCCACGGTCCAGGAGGATGTACGCCAGGTGGTGCCGGCCCCGCATCTCGGCCTTGACGTCGCCCGCGACGTGGGCGCTCACCACGACCTCCTCGAGCGCGCGGAGCGCCGTCTCGGGGTCCCCGAGACGGTCGTCGAGGCTGGCCAGCGTGGTGGCGGCCTCGGCGACCACGTCGGTCATCTCGAAGCGCTGCGCCATGGCCAGTGCCTCCCCGGCGTGCTTCGCGGCCTCGTCGTCCCGGCCCTCGAACATCAGCGCCCGCGCATGCATGCTCAACGTGCGGGTCCGGAGCCGTCCGGGCTCCTCACCGATCAGCACCAGCGCCTCCTCCGTGGCCCTGGTCGGCTCCCCCTCCGAGTCCTCGAGCAGGGCAGCGCCGGTCCAGGCGACGAGCAGGCGGGCCCGGCCCCTCGGGGTCAGCTCGGCCTGGTCGAGGTGGTCGCGCACCAGTGCCTTGGCCCGTCCCGGGTGGCCGGACGCGATGACGGCCTCCTTGGTCAGGCTGACCAGCTCGACGAGATCGACCCCCTCGGGCAGCGCGGTCGTGGGGCCCGCGGCCAGCTCGAGCACGGCCTCGAAGTGCTTCGCGGCGTCGTCCGGCCCACCGACGGCCATCGCCTCCTCACCGGCCCGGACCCCTGCCCGGATCGCGGTGTCGGTGTCCAGGGCGGCCCGCGCATGGGTGGCGAGCTCGGCGGCCGCTCCGGTGACGGTCGCGGTGGTGAGCGCGTCGACGTATCTCGCATGCAGCCGGACGCGCTCCCCGGGCAGGAGGTCGCGGTAGACCGCCTCGGCCAGGAGCGCGTGCCGGAACGCGTAGCCGTCGGCGCCGACCTGCACCAGCACGTGCGACTCGACGGCACTGCGCAACCCGCGGTCCAGCTCATCGGCGGGGAGCATGACGACCGCCGCGAGGAGCGCGTGGTTCACCCTGCGGCCCGCGCACGACGCCGCCCGCACCACCTGCCGGCCTGCGTCGTCGAGCCGTTCGAGTCGCACCAGCAGCAGGTCCACGAGGTCTTCGGGCAGCAGGCCGTCGCCGGTCCCGGTGGCGCCGACGAGCTCCTCGACGAAGAAGGCGTTCCCCTCGGCCCGGGTCACCACCCAGGCGAGGTCGCGCTCGCGCATCGGCGCCGGGTGGAGGGTGCGCACCAGCCGGCGCACCTCCTCGTCGGCCAGCGGTGCCAGCTGCATCCGCACCATGCCCGGAAGGCGGGCCCACTCGGCGACCGCCGCCCGCAACGGGTGCCGGCGGTGCAGGTCGTCGGAGCGGTAGGAGCCGACGATCGTCACGCTCCCCCGGAACGGCCGGGCGAAGAGGAACCGCAGCAGGTCGCGCGTCGACTGGTCCGCCCAGTGCAGGTCCTCGATGACGACCAGCACCCGGCCGTCCTCGGCCCGGGTCTCGAGCATGGCGTGGACGGCGTCGAAGATCGCGGCCCGGTCCACGCGTGGCTGCCCGGACGCGTCGATCGGCTCGGTGGAGGGCGCCGACATGAGCCGCCGGCCGGGTGCCAGCGCCGCAAGGGCTGGGTGCCGGGCGACGACCTGCTCGGCCAGCTCGGGCGCCTCGTCGACGAGACGACCGACGAGCTCGGAGAAGGGTAGGTACGGCAGCAGCTGGTCGGCGAAGTCCAAGCAGTGCCCGACCATGACCTGCCACCCCTCACCTCGTGCGTGCTCGGCGAGCTCGGTGAGCAGGCGGGTCTTGCCCATGCCCGCGTCGCCGGCGACCAGGGCATGGCCCTTGCCGAGCTGTCCGAGGAGCATCGTGAGCTCCTCGGTCCGGCCGAGGAGCTCGCGGGGACGCGGCGGGTTCAGTTCCGGTGGCACGCGACCATCCTGGCCCCTGCCCGCCTCTGAGGGTCACCCCTCACGTGGCGAGCTCGGAGCCGTGTCGGCGCCGCCAGGTGGAGCGGGTGCCCCGGCGCCTGCGGGGCCTGGTGCCCTGCATCATGCGCTCGCGGCGGTAGTCGATCTCTGCTGTCGTGAAGTACAGGTAGCTGTTGTCCATGCATCGATCGTGGGCTCCTGAGGTAGCCCGGCACATCGGAAGAACTCCCTATTCGAGCGGCCCGGCCCAGTCGCTGCCGAGAACCTGGCCGACCAGCGGCACACCGGGTCGGTAGGCCAGGTGGAGGTGCGAGGGCGCGTCGAGCACGACCAGGTCGGCGCGCGCCCCGACCCGCAGGTGACCCACGTCGTCACGCGCGAGCGCGGCGGCACCGCCGGAGGTCGCGGCATGCACCGCCTCCGCCGGCGTCATGCCCATCTCCCGCACCGCCACCGCGATGCAGAACGGCATCGAGCTCGTGTACGACGACCCGGGGTTGCAGTCCGTCGCCAGCGCCACCCGCACGCCCGCGTCCAGCAGCGCCCTGGCGTCCGGGTAGGGCGAACGGGTCGAGAACTCGACGCCGGGCAGCAGGGTCGCGACCGTGCCCGAGCTCGCGAGCGCAGCGACGTCGGCGTCCTCGAGGAACGTGCAGTGGTCCACCGCAGCCAGCCCCAGCTCGCACGCGAGCTGCACACCCGGTCCGGGGCCGAGCTGGTTGGCGTGCAGCCGCCCGCGCAGCCCGGCCTCGGCGCCGGCGGTGAGCACCGCGCGCGCCTGGTCGACGTCGAAGGCGCCTCGTTCGCAGAAGGCGTCCACCCATCGGGCGTGCGGTGCGCAGGCCTCCAGCATCGGCCCGGTCACCAGCTCGACGTAGCCGGCCGGGTCGTCGGCGTACTCCGGGGGGACGACGTGGGCACCGAGGAACGTGGTCTCCGGCGTGAGCCGGGCGGCGAGCGCCAGGGCACGCGCCTCGTCGGCGACGGTGAGGCCGTAGCCGCTCTTCACCTCGACGGTCGTCGTGCCCTGCCGGCGCATCTCGCCGAGGTGTCGGACCAGGTTGGCGGTCAGCTGCTCGTCCGAGGCTGCCCGGGTGGCGGCGACGGTGGTCCGGATCCCTCCGCCGTCGTACCGCTGCCCGGCCATCCGCGCGGCGAACTCGGCGGCCCGGTCGCCCGCGAAGAGCAGGTGGCTGTGGGAGTCGACGAAGCCCGGCAGCACCGCCCGGCCCCCGACGTCGTACGCCGTGTCGGCAGCCGGGGCCTGCGAGGCCGGACCGGTCCACGCCACCCGCCGGCCGTCGACCACGACGGCTGCGTCCTGGACGAGTCCGAGCGGACCGCCGTGCTGGGGGTCGTTGGAGACGAGCTCGCCGATGCCGGTGACGAGGACGCTGCTCATGAGTCCCTCCAGAGCCGTCGGATGACCTTGTCCAGCTCGGCTCCCACCTCGACGGTCTCCTCGGCGCGGTGGACGACCCGGCCGCCCGCGACGACGTGGGTGACGTCCGCGGCTGTCGCCGCGAACGCGGCGGTCTCCGGGGTCGGCCCGCCGCCGGCGGTGCGAGGGGTGGTGAGCGCGAGCGTGACCAGGTCTGCGCGCTGGCCGACCGCGATGCGACCGGCGTCGGGGAAGCCGAGCGAGGCGTGCCCGTCGAACGTCGCCGCGCGCAGCAGCTCGGGCGCCGACCAGTGACCACGGGACCGCTGCGCCAGCCTCTCGTCCATCTCCAGCGCCCGCATCTCCTCGAGCAGGTCGACGACGGCGTGGCTGTCCGAGCCGAGCGTGATGCGGGACCCGGCCGCCTTGAGCGACCGCGACGGGCCGATGCCGTCGCCGAGGTCGCGCTCGGTCGTGGGGCAGAAGCAGGACCAGCAGCCGGCGTCACCGATGCGCGCGACGTCGAGGTCGGTCAGGTGCGTGGCGTGCACGACCGTGGTCCGGTCGGTGAGGGCTGCTGCCTCGGAGAGCACCTCGGTCGGGGTCCGCCCGTAGACGTCGAGGCACTCCTGGTTCTCCGCGACCTGCTCGGAGAGGTGCACGTGCAGGGGCGTCTCGAACCGGTCGGCCCACTCCGCCACGAGCCGCATCTCGTCGAGCGGCACGGCCCGGACCGAGTGGATGGCGGCGCCCACGACGACGTCGCCGCCGACGTCGGAGCTCAGCTCGTCGGTGCGCTCCTGCCAGGCGGCGGCCGAGCCGTCGGAGAACCGCATCTGCACCCCCTCGGGAGGCCGACCAGGACCGGCGGTCAGGTAGCAGGTGTCCAGCAGCGCGATCCGCACCCCGGCCCGGGCAGCGGCCTCGACGAGGGCCAGTCCCATCGCGTTCGGGTCGTCGTACGCCGTGCCGCCGGGCTGGTGGTGCAGGTAGTGGAACTCGCCGACCGTGGTGATGCCCGCGGCGGCCATCTCGCGGTAGACAGCCGTCGCCAGCTCGAGGTAGCTGTCCGGGTCGAGCCGCCCGGCGAGGTCGTACATCTGCTCGCGCCAGGTCCAGAACGTGCCGGCTCCACGCTGGGTCCGGCCACGCAGCGCCCGGTGGAACGCGTGGCTGTGGCAGTTCGCGAGTCCGGGGATCGTCAGCCCGGGGAGCCGTTCGGCGCGGGGCCAGGGCTCGCCACCGACGACGGTGAAACGCCCGTCGGCGACGGCCACGTGCACGTCTGCGCGGACCTCGCCGTCGACCCAGGCGTGCTCGAGCAGGTAGCTGGTCATGAGGGCTCCGGGGTCGGCTGGTCCGGTCGTGCCGGCTGGGTCAGCTGCGCGATGGTGTCGGCCAGCGCCTCGACCCCGGCGAGGCAGTCGGCGACCGTGGCCGACTCCTGCGGCGAGTGGGAGATCCCGGTGGGGTTGCGGACGAAGAGCATCGCCGTGGGGATGCCGGCGGCGCTGAGGATGCCGGCGTCGTGGCCGGCTGCCGTCGGGACGACCGGCCAGCCCCGTCCACCGGCCAGCCGACCGGCGAGGTCGGCGTCGAAGACCACCTCCGTGGTCACCGACTCGGGAGTGACCACCACGTCGGTCCCGTCCCGGCCGGCGCGGTCCACCGCCATCCGCTCGACGTCGGCGACCAGGGCGAGGAGCTGCTCGGTCGAGGAGGCGCGGGCGTCGAGCCAGGCGGTCACCTGCGACGGCACGGCGTTGGTGCCGTTCGGCTCGACGAGCACCCGCCCGAACGTCGCCCGTTGCCCCGACAGCCGGGCCTGCTTGTTGGCCGCCAGCACCGTCATCGCGTAGCTCAGCATCGGGTCGTGGCGGTCCTCCATGCGCGTCGTGCCGGCGTGGTTCGCCTCGCCGGTGAAGTCGAAGCGGTAGCGGCCGTGCGGCCAGATCGAGCTCGCGACCCCGACCGGCGCGTCCCGGTGCACGAGGTCTCGCCCCTGCTCGACGTGCAGCTCGACGAACGCCCCGACGTCGCCCAGCAGCCCGGAGCCCTGCTCCCCGTCGACGACGTCCCCGAGCGCTACGCCGTCCCGGTCCCGCAGCGACCGGGCGTCGGCCCAGCCAAGGGCGCCGGTGGCGAGCCGCGAACCCAGGCAGGCCACCGGGAAGCGGGACCCTTCCTCCTCGCGGAACACCCCGATGCCGACGGGCCGGTCGGGCACGAATCCCCGCTCGCGCAGCAGGTCGACCGCGGCCAGAGCCGCGACGACGCCGAGCGGACCGTCGTAGGCCCCGCCGTCCGTCACCGAGTCGAGGTGCGAGCCGGTGAGCAACGCCGACCTCTCCGCATGACTGCCGGTGTCCCACCACGCGACGACGTTGCCGAACCCGTCGCGCTCCACCCGGAGGTCACGCCGGGCGCACTCCTCGGCGAACCATTCCTGCGCCTCGTCGTCGGCGGCCGTCCACGGCTGGCGGAAGTAACCGCCGGTGCGGCTCGAACGGCCGACGGGAGCCAGGTCGGCCCACATCTGCTCGAACGTCCCGTCCTGGACTGGTCCCTTCTCTGATGACGTTGTCATGCTTCTCCTCATGGAGCTCACCGATGTGGTCCGACGCCGCCGGATGGTCCGAAGGTACTCATCACGGCCGGTCGACCGCGCAGTGCTCGACCGGATCCTGCAGAACGCCCTCCACGCCCCAAGCGCAGGCTTCAGCCAGGGCTGGGCGTTCCTGGTGCTCGACGAGCCCGAGGACGTGGTCCGGTTCTGGCGGAGCACCGCCGGCGACCGTCTCGAGAAGCCGGACAGCTGGCTGCGCGGCATGACCACCGCGCCGGTGGTGATCGTCCCGCTCAGCCACAAGGACGCCTACCTCGACCGGTACGCCGAGCCCGACAAGGGCTGGTCGGACCGGGACGAGGCGCGCTGGCCGGTCCCCTACTGGCACCTCGACACCGCGATGGCCTCGCTGCTGATGCTGCTCACGGTCGTCGACGAGGGACTCGGCGCCTGCTTCTTCGGGATCCCCCCGCACGAGATCGGGTCGTTCCGGGCGGAGTTCGCGGTCCCGGAGGCCTACACCCCGATCGGGGCCATCACCGTCGGTCACCGAGCGGAGGACGCCGGCGCCCGTGGCTCCGCTGCGCGGGGCCGCCGTCCGCTGGACGAGGTCGTGCACCGAGGGTCCTGGCACGGCTGAAGACCCGTAATTCTGCGGGTGGCCGCACGAGTGCCCAGCACCGAGGATCGACCGTGAGCTCGATGTCACGGGCCCCGGGCCACCCCCCGCCTGCTCGGCTGCCCGGCGGCATCGGAGCCCTGGACGGTCTGGGAGGCCGTCCAGGGCACCCCGTCCCACCGAGGGTTGCTGCATCCTGACCGTTCCCTCGGACCGCCGCCGACCTCTAGTGTCGAAGGTGCCGTGTCGATCACCGCCCTCGAGGCCACTTCCTTCGTCGGCCGGCGCCGTGAGCTGACAGAGCTGCACCAGTCGGTGGCGTCGGCGCGCCTGGTCACGCTCATCGGCATCGGCGGCTCGGGCAAGACCCGGCTCGCCCAGCGGCTCCTGCGCGAGCTCAGGCAGGACTACGACGGCCGGGTGTGGATGGTCGACCTGGGGCAGGTCCACGACCCCGACGTCGTACAGCTCGCCGTGGCGGCGGCGATGGGGCTGCGCCCCAAGCCCGGGGAGAACCAGGTCGAGGTCATCTGCGGGTTCGTCGGCGACGAGCCGGCGCTCGTGGTGCTCGACAACTGCGAGCACCTGCTCGGCGCGTGCGCCGCGCTGGCGTCCGAGGTGATGGCCGCCTGCCCTCAGCTGCAGGTGGTGGCGACCAGCCGACAGGCCCTCGGGATCGCCGGCGAGCTCGTCTACCGGGTTCCTCCGATGCCGGTGCCGCAGGTCGGTGCACCGGTGCGGACGGCTGAGCTCGCGCAGCTGGAGTCGGTGTCCCTCTTCGTGGGCCGGGCCGGCGACGCGCTCCCCGGCTTCGCGCTGACCGACGCGAACGCCGAGACCGTCGCCCGGCTCTGCGCGGCCCTCGAGGGGATCCCGCTCGCACTGGAGCTGGCCGCGGCCCGCATCCGGGTACTCAGCCCCGAGGCGATGCTCGACCGGATCGGGCAGCGGTACGAGCTGTTGAGCCGCGGCTTCAGCGACGTGCCCGACCGGCAGCGGTCGATGGAGGCGTCGGTGGAGTGGAGCCACGAGCTGTGCAGCCCCGCCGAACGGACGTTGTGGCGACGGCTCTCGGTGTTCCGCGGCGGGTTCGACCTCGACGCCGCCGAGACCGTCTGCGCCGGCCCGGACCTCGCCCAGGAGGACGTCCTCGACGTCCTGTCCGCGCTCGTCGACAAGTCGTTGGTGTACCGCGACCCCGAGGAGACCCATCCCCACTTCCGGATCCTCGAGCTCATCAGGCAGTACGGCGCCGCACGGCTCGCCGAGGCCGAGGACCCGGCGACGTGGCAGCGACGGCACCAGGAGTACTTCTCCGGACAGGCCCGGCAGCTGCACGACGACTGGGTCGGCCCCCACCAGCCCCGGCTCGTCGCCCGGATGCGGCGCAACCACGCCAACCTGCAGGCGGTGCTCGAGCACACCGGCTCCAGCTCGACCCTCGCGGCCGTCGCGCTGCGGATGGCGGTCGACCTCGAGGACTACTGGGCGGTCACCGGGTTGCTGACCGAGGGCCGGCACTGGCTCGACTCGGCGCTCGAGCAGGACGCCGGGTCGGTGGTCGAGCGGTCGACGGCGTCGTCGATCAGCGGCTACTTCGCCGCGCTGCAGGCACAGCTCGGCGAGACCCGTCGACGGCTGGCACAGGCACGTCGCGAGCTGGAGTCGGTCGGGGACGGGGAGGCCCATCACGACCGGGCCCAGCACGACCAGCCACACACGCTCGCGTGGGCGAGGCTCAGGTTCGCGGAGGGCGTGCAGGCCCTCTACGAGGGGAGGCCGTCGGATGCCGAGGAGCACTGCCGTCGCAGCATCGAGCTGTTCGAGGCAGCGGAGGTGCTGCACGGCCTGCCGGTCGCCCACGTCGTGCTCGGCATCTGCCTGAGTGCCGGCGGGCGGAGCGAGGAGGCGGCAGCAGCCCAGCGCACGGCGCTGTCGCTCACCGAGCCTCGCGGCGAGCTGCACATCCAGGGGCTGGCCCTGTGGGCGCTCAGCGTGGACGCCCGCACCGCCGGTGACCTCGACCGCGCCGCTGACCTCGCCCGGCGGTCCCTGCAGCTCCGCGCCGAGCTCGGCGACGACGCCGGGGTCGCACTGGCCATCGAGTCGCTGGCCTCGATCACCGCGGAGCAGGGCGACGCGACGCTGTCGGCGACCCTGCTCGGCGCCGCGATGCGGCTCTGGGACCGGGTCGGGCTCGACCCCCTGTCCGGGCAGTACGTCGCCGCCCAGCGAGTGCTCGGCGCCGAGCACGCCCGACGCAGCCTCGGCGACCGCGCCTTCAGCTCCGCCCACCGTCGCGGCCGGTCGATGCCGGTGGAGGAGGCCGTGGACCTGGCCCTCGGGAGGGCGCACCCCGGAGACGCCGCCGCCGAGCTCGCCGACACCCCGCTCACCGCCCGGGAGCGACAGGTCGCCGCGTTGATCGGCGAGGGGCTGAGCAACCAGCAGATCGCCACCCGGCTCGTGATCTCGGTGCGGACCGCGCAGGGGCACGTCGAGAAGATCCTGCGCAAGCTCGGCTTCAGCTCGCGCACGCAGGTCGCGACGTGGGTCGTCGGCCGCCGCTGAGTCAGCGGTCCCGCATGGGGACGCGGACATCGCGCTCCTCGGCGACCTCGACGGCCCGCTCGTAGCCCGCGTCCACGTGACGGATCACGCCCATCGCGGGGTCGTTGGTGAGCACCCGCTCGATCTTCTGCGCGGCCAGCTCGGTCCCGTCCGCGACGCACACCTGCCCGGCGTGGATCGAGCGCCCCATGCCCACGCCGCCGCCGTGGTGGATCGAGACCCAGCTCGCACCGGAGGCGGTGTTGACCAGCGCGTTGAGCAGCGCCCAGTCGGCGATCGCGTCCGAGCCGTCCAGCATCGACTCGGTCTCGCGGTAGGGCGACGCCACCGAGCCGCAGTCGAGGTGGTCACGGCCGATGACGACCGGCGCCTTGAGCTCCCCGGAGGCCACCATCTCGTTGAAGCGGAGCCCGGCCAGGTGCCGCTCGCCGTACCCCAGCCAGCAGATGCGCGCCGGCAGACCCTGGAAGGCGACCCGCTCGCCGGCCATCGTGATCCACCGGTGCAGCCGCTCGTTGTCGGGGAACAGCTCGAGGATCGCGCGGTCGGTGGCCGCGATGTCCGCGGGGTCGCCCGAGAGCGCGGCCCAGCGGAACGGCCCCTTGCCCTCGCAGAACAGCGGCCGGATGTACGCCGGGACGAAGCCCGGGAACTCGAAGGCCCGGTCGTAGCCGCCCTTGCGCGCCTCGTCGCGGATCGAGTTGCCGTAGTCGAAGACCTCCGCGCCGCGGTCCTGGAGCTCGACCATCGCGCGGACGTGCGTGGCCATCGACGCCTGGGCCGCCTTGGTGAAGCCGGCGGGGTCCTGCTCGCGCTGGCTCTGCCACTCCTCGAACGGCACTCCGGCCGGGAGGTAGAACAGCGGGTCGTGGGCGGACGTCTGGTCGGTGACGATGTCGATCGGCGCCTCACGCTCGAGCAGCTCGGGCAGCAGCTCCGCCGCATTGCCGAGCACCCCGATGGACAGCGGCCTGCGCTCGTCCCTGGCCTCCACCGCCAGCTCCAGCGCGTGGTCGAGCGAGTCCGCCTGCACGTCGAGGTAGCGGTGCTCGATCCGCCGGGCGATCCGCGACGGGTCGCACTCGATGCAGATCGCGACGCCGTCGTTCATCGTCACCGCGAGCGGCTGCGCGCCACCCATGCCGCCGAGTCCCGCGGTCACCGTGATCGTTCCGGCGAGGGTCCCCCCGAACCTCTTGTCGGCGACGGCGGCGAACGTCTCGAACGTGCCCTGGAGGATCCCCTGGGTGCCGATGTAGATCCAGGAGCCGGCGGTCATCTGCCCGTACATCGTGAGCCCGAGCTCCTCGAGCCGCCGGAACTCCTCCCAGTTGGCCCAGTCCCCCACGAGGTTGGAGTTCGCGATCAGCACGCGCGGCGCCCACTCGTGGGTGCGCATGACACCGACCGGCTTGCCGGACTGGACGAGCATGGTCTCGTCGTCGCGGAGGTCTCGGAGGGTGCGGACCAGGGCGTCGTACGCCTCCCAGCTCCGGGCGGCCTTGCCGGTGCCGCCGTAGACCACGAGGTCCTCGGGGCGCTCGGCGTTGGCCGGGTCGAGGTTGTTCATCAGCATCCGCAGCGGAGCCTCGGTCTGCCACGACCGGGCCGAGAGCTCGGTGCCGGTGGCGGCGTGGATCGGCAGGCGTGGGTTGCCAGATGGTGTCGTTGTCATGCGAGCTCTCCTGTCTCACGGGTGACGGCGTCGACGATCGCGCCGGAGGCGACGAGCTGGACGGCTGCCTCGATCTCCGGGGCGAGGTGCCGGTCGGGTCCTGGTCCGGGGACGGTCTCCCGGAGCAGCCGCACCACGGCCCCGGTGGCCCGCGACGGCTCCAGCGGCGACCGCAGGTCCAGCGCCCGGGCGGCGGTCAGCACCTCGACCGCCAGCACCCGGGTCAACCCGTCGACGGACCTGCGCAGCTTGCGGCCGGCGGACCATCCCATCGAGACGTGGTCCTCCTGCATCGCCGAGCTGGGGATCGAGTCGACGCTCGCGGGTGCTGCGAGCCGCTTGAGCTCGGAGACGATGCCGGCCTGGGTGTACTGCGCGATCATGTGCCCGCTGTCCACCCCCGGGTCGTGCGCGAGGAACGCCGGCAGCCCCGCGTTCCTCGAGCGGTCGAGGAAGCGGTCGGTGCGGCGCTCGCTGATCGAGGCGAGGTCGGCGACGGCGATCGCCAGGAAGTCCAGCACGTAGCCCACCGGCGCTCCGTGGAAGTTGCCGTTCGACTCCACGCGGCCGTCCGGCATGACGACGGGGTTGTCCACGGCGCTGGCGAGCTCCCGGTCGGCCACGGTGGCGGCGTGCGACCAGGTGTCCCGGGCGGCGCCGTGCACCTGCGGCGAGCAGCGGAGCGAGTACGCGTCCTGGACCCGGTTGCAGTCGGGACCCCGGTGGCTCGCGACCACACCGGAGTCCGCGAGGATCCGCCGCAGGTTGGCAGCCGACGCCGCCTGCCCGGGATGCGGTCGGAGCGCCTGGAGGTCCTCGGCGAAGACCCGGTCGGTGCCGAGCAGTGCCTCCACCGACATCGCGGCGGCCACGTCGGCGACGGTCAGCAGGTTCTGCAGGTCGTGCAGTGCCAGCACCAGCATGCCGAGCATCCCGTCGGTGCCGTTGATGAGGGCCAGGCCCTCCTTGGCGGCGAGCTCGACGGGGCTCAGCCCGGACTCGTCGAGAGCGGTCGCGGCGTCGGTGAGCGATCCGTCGGGTCGGCGTACCGGACCCTCGCCCATGAGGGCCAGCGCACAGTGCGCGAGCGGCGCGAGGTCCCCGGAGCACCCGAGCGAGCCGAACTCGTGGACGACCGGGGTGATCCCTCGGCTGAGCACGTCGGCCATCAGCCGGGCGGTCTCCGGACGGATCCCCGTCCGCCCGGTGGCCAGGGTGGACAGCCGCAGCAGCATCAGCGCGCGGGTGACCTCACGCTCCACCTCGGGGCCGCTGCCCGCCGCATGGGACCGGACCAGCGACCGCTGCAGCTGGGTCCGCTTCTCCGCAGGGATGTGCCTGGTCGCCAGGGCCCCGAACCCCGTGGAGATGCCGTACGCCGGGGTGGATGCCGAGGCCAGCTCCTCGACGACCGAGCGCGCCCGCTCGATCGCGGCCAGCGCCTCCGGTGCGAGGTCGACGGCGGCGCCGCTCCGGGCGACGGCCACCACGTCGGCTCGGTCGAGCGGGCCGACCCCCAGGTTCACGGTGCTGGTTGTCGAGGTGAGTGCGGTCATGTCCTCGATTCCACTCCTGCGCGGGCTTTCCTGCGACCGGTCTGGACGCAGAACCGTCTCGGATACGAGACTCCCCCTAGGCTGGACCCATGGGACAGGTGCCGGCGGCGACCCGGACGCTCCGCGTGCTCAAGTTCCTCGCCGCGCAGCCGGCTCCCGTCTCCCTCGGGCGGCTGGCGGCGGCCTGCGACCTCCCGCGCTCGACCGCCTACCACCTGCTCGCGGCGATGGTCGACGAAGGCTTCGTCGTGCACCTGCCCGACGAGCACCGGTACGGCCTGGGGGTTGCCGCCTTCGAGGTCGGCAGCGGGTTCTCACGTCAGGAGCCGCTGCAACGGCTGGCGCGCCGGCAGCTGGCCGACCTGGTGGACGCGACCGGTGAGTCCGCCCACCTCGTGGCCCTGCACGGGCGGGACGTGCTGTACCTCGTCGAGGAGCGGGCACCGGGACGACCGCCGCTGGTCACCGACGTCGGCGTCCGGCTGCCCGCCCACCTGACCGCGAGCGGTCGCGCGATCCTGGCCTCGCTCCCTGCCGCGCAGGTGCGCGCCCTGTACCCCGACAGGTCCGCGTTCGTCGACCGGCACGGGGTGGGTCCGCGGTCGCTGTCGGCACTCCGCGTGCTCCTGGCCGAGACGAGGCAGCGCGGCTACGCCACCGAGGAGGGTGAGGTCACCCCCGGCCTGGCATCGATCGCCTCGGCGGTCCTCGACCACAACGGGCACCCGGTGGCGGGGCTCGCGGTGACCTACACGCCCGGCGGTGGCGCCGCCTCCCCCGACCCGGTGGTGGCAGCCGTGCGGAGGACGGCCGCCGCGGTCAGCCGGCGGATCGGGGGCCGGACGGCCGGCTGAGCCGCGGCCAGCCTGCAAGACCATCCGCGCTCACTCTGGCCATCCGTAGCCGAACGCGGTTCACTTTCGTTGCACGGCTCAACTGTTTCTCGTCAGGAGACCCTCGTGTCCGCTCAGAACCGCAGACTTCGCACCCGCCTCACCTGGTCCACCGCGCTTGCGGTCGGAGTGGTGGTCGGAGCCTCCGTCATGGTCCCGTCGTACGGCGGAGCAGGTGCAGGTGAGTCCAAGGCGCTGATGAAGGCCTACGAGCGGGCCGCCTCGAGCCAGACGGCGGCGACCGACGACGGCGAGCACGAACCCGGGTCCGACGGCGACGGCCACGTCCACGACCCGGCCAAGAAGAACGCGATCTCCCAGAGCGAGGAGGCGGGCGACACCACCGACCCGACGACTCCGGAGGAGGCCCGGCGGGCGATCCGGGCGGTCGAGCAGCAGCGCGCCGAGCCCGACCCGAAGCTGACCACGGTCCCCGCCAAGCCGAAGCGGACCTCGGTGCCGCGGACCGACTACGCGATGGCCGGCGGCTGCTACGCGATGAAGCCGGCCGGTCAGGGCTGGGTCGTGCGCACCGACGAGGGCTACGCCGCGACCGGCGACCGCCTCAAGGGCGCCGAGCCCTTCCGCTTCCAGGCAGCGACCCTCGGCAAGTACCTCCTCCTCGACTCGAAGAAGGAGTTCCTGCAGCCGGGCGCACCTGCGACGTCGGCGGAGAGCGCGGACGGCTCCTCGATCTGGAAGGTGAGCCGCAAGGGCGGCAAGCGGTTCGCCTTCGCCTCGGGCGGCGCGCTCGGCGTGGACGCCGCCAAGCAGCTCTCGAACGCCGAGACGACCGGCCTTCGCTTCCAGCTCCGACTGAAGCGCGGCTGCGCCAAGTGGCCGGAGATCACCACGAACATCGGCGGCCGGACGTTCGCCGGCGTCAGCCCGTTCCAGGAGGTGCGCGGCACCACCGACGCGCACACCCACGGCATGGCCTTCCAGTTCCTCGGCGGCGGCGCGCACTGCGGGCGCCCCTGGTCGCCGTTCGGCGTGACGGTGGCGCTCGTCGACTGCCCCGACCACGAGCAGTCCGACGGCAAGGGCGCCGTCCTCGAGTCGCTCCTCAGCGGTGAGACCGAGCACGACCCGGTCGGCTGGCCGACGTTCAAGGACTGGCCCGCGCCGCACTCCCTCACCCACGAGGGCACGTACTACAAGTGGATGGAGCGCGCCTGGCAGGGCGGCCTCCGCATCTTCGTCAACCTCCTGGTCGAGAACAACCAGCTGTGCCTCATCTACCCCGTCAAGGGCGAGCGGTACGAGAAGAACCCCACGTGCGACGACATGAAGTCGATCCGCATGCAGGCCAGGTACATGCGCCAGTTCGAGCGCTACATCGACGCGCAGTACGGCGGCCCCGGCAAGGGCTGGTACCGGATCGTGACGAACCCCTTCCAGGCCCGCAAGGTCATCAACCAGGGCAAGCTCGCCGTGGTGATGGGCATCGAGACCAGCATCCCGTTCGGCTGCACCTTCAGGGCGGGCCAGCAGGAGGAGGGTGCCCAGTGCGACGAGGCGCAGATCGACGAGCAGCTCAAGCGCGTGCACAAGATGGGCGTCCGCCAGATGGAGCTCGTCAACAAGTTCGACAACGCGCTCGCCGGTATCGCGGGGGACGCGGGCCAGACCGGCGTACTGGTCAACGGGGCCAACTTCAACGAGACGCAGACGTTCTGGCAGATGGAGAAGTGCCCCGATGGCTACGAGCCGGGGGCCGAGGACAGGGAGCAGTACTCCTCACCGGAGGACCCCGGCTTCTTCGAGCAGCGTGACGGGTTCTTCGGCGCCCTCGCCCAGGTGAGCGGGCTGACCATCCCGGCCCTGCCGGTGTACGGGCCGGCACCGCACTGCAACGAGCGCGGCCTCACCGACCTCGGCAAGCACCTGATCACCCGGATGTCCGAGCGCGGGATGATCTTCGACCCCGACCACATGAGCGTCGAGGCGCGGAAGTCGAGCCTCGACCTGCTCGAGGAGCTCGACTACCCCGGCGTGATCTCCAGCCACTCCTGGTCGACCCCGGACGCCTACCCGCGGATCTACGAGCTCGGCGGCGTGGTGATGCCGTACGCCGGCGACTCCACCGGGTTCGTGGACAAGTGGCGCGAGCACCTGACCTGGGCCGACCCCCGCTACTACTTCGGCTTCGGCTACGGCGCGGACATCAACGGCCTCGGCGCCCAGGGCGACCCCCGCGGCGGCGACGTCACGAACCCGGTGACGTACCCGTACAAGGGCTGGGGCGGTGTCACGGTCAAGAAGCAGCGCAGCGGCGAGCGGGTCTACGACCTCAACGTGGACGGCGTCTCGCACTACGGCCTCTACCCCGACTGGTTCAAGGACCTCGAGCTGATCGCCGAGACCCAGCAGGGCGACGGGGAGGACATCACCACCGACATGCAGCGCGGTGCCGAGGCCTACCTGCAGATGTGGGAGCGCGCGCTCGGCGTCACCAACGACGCCTGCCGTGAGCCCGCAGTCGCCAAGCGCGAGGGGCTCTTCCGCAGCCTCGACGAGGGGCTGACCGTGCGGCAGGTGCTGGTCAAGGCCGGGCAGCCGCACGCCCGCCTCGGTCGGACGTTCACCTACTGCGCCCGGCAGTCGGACGGCTCGTCGACCAAGGTGAAGCTCGCGTTCTCGCGGTCGGGCAGGTTGCTCTGAGGCAGCACTGAGGCAGCTCTGGGGCGGGGGCCGTTCGGGCGGTCCGCGCATGGTCCAGGCGAGTGGGCCTGGTCTCGTTACTGACTAGTACGATCTGCCTCACATCCCGGTGCACCTGTGGTGCGGCGGCCCTACGCTTGGCGACGCCGCCGGGCGGACGCCTGGCAGATGGAGAGTGGCAGAGTGACGCTTTGGGTGCTGATTGTCGGCCTCGTCATGACCGCGGTGGCGCTGGTGATCGTGGGACGGCGGGTGTCGTTCCTCTACCGCTTGATCTCGAACGGCCAGCCCGCACCGGACCGCATCGAGAACCTCCGTAACAACATCGGGCAGGGCATCAAGTCCCAGCTCGTGGAGGTGGTCGGGCAGAAGAAGCTCCTCAAGTGGAGCGTGCCCGGTGTGGCCCACGCGTTCGTCTTCTACGCGTTCATCATCCTCGCGACGGTCTACCTCGAGGCGTACGGCGCTCTGTTCGACCCGGACTTCGCGATCCCGCTGATCGGTCGGTGGGCCGTGCTGGGCTTCGCCCAGGACCTGATCGCGGTGCTGGCGCTGCTCGGCATCATCACGTTCGCGCTCATCCGGCTCAAGAACTCCCCCAAGCGGCTCGGCCGCAAGTCGCGCTTCGAGGGGTCCCACCTCGGTGGCGCGTGGATGACATTGTTCATGATCTTCAACGTCATCTGGACGTTGTTCCTCTTCCGCGGCGCCGCGTCGGCGACCGGTCACCTGCCCTACAAGAGCGGCGCCTTCGTCTCGATCGGCCTCGGCAAGCTGATGGACGGTCTCGGCGAAGGGGCTCTCGAGCTGCTCGAGCACATCGGGCTGCTGCTGCACATCGGCGTGATGCTGGTGTTCGCGGTGCTCGTCGTGCACTCCAAGCACCTGCACATCTTCGTGGCGCCGCTCAACGTGATGTTCGGCCGGAAGCCGGCCGCCCTCGGGTCGGTCAAGCCGCTCATGGTCGACGGGAAGCCGTTCGACATGGAGATGGTCGAGGAGATGGACGAGGAGACGTCCATCGGCATCGGCAAGGTCGACGACTTCTCCTGGAAGGGGATGCTCGACTTCGCGACCTGCACCGAGTGCGGTCGCTGCCAGGACCAGTGCCCGGCGTGGAACACCGACAAGCCGTTGTCGCCGAAGATGCTCATTCTCAACCTCCGCGACCACGCCTTCGCCAAGGCGCCGTACATGCTCGCGTCCTCCGACGAGGAGCGCGAGAAGCTGCCGGCGTCGGTGCTCGCCGAGGCCGAGCGGCCCCTGGTAGGCGAGACCGAGGGGCTCGCGTGGCACCCCACCGGCGGCGCTGTCATCGACAACGACGTGCTGTGGTCGTGCGTGAGCTGCGGCGCCTGCGTCAACCAGTGCCCGGTGGACATCGAGCACGTCGACCACATCATGGACATGCGCCGCTACCAGGTGCTGATCGAGTCGAACTTCCCGGCTGAGCTCAACGGTCTCTTCAAGGGGCTGGAGAACAAGGGCAACCCGTGGAACATGAGCCAGAACGCCCGCATGGAGTGGGCGCAGGGGCTCGACTTCGAGGTCAAGGAGGTCGGCAAGGACGTCGAGTCGCTCGACGAGGTCGACTGGCTGTTCTGGGTCGGCTGCGCCGGTGCCTACGAGGACCGCGCCAAGAAGACCACCCGCGCCGTCGCCGAGCTGCTCGACATGGCAGGCGTCTCCTTCGCGGTGCTCGGCAACGGCGAGACCTGCTCGGGTGACCCCGCCCGCCGGGCCGGCAACGAGTTCGTCTTCCAGCAGCTCGCGATGCAGAACGCGGAGACGCTCACCGAGACCAAGGCCAAGAAGGTCGTCTCGACGTGTGCGCACTGCTTCAACACGTTGAAGAACGAGTACTCCTCGTTCGGCGTCGAGCTCGAGGTCGTCCACCACACGCAGCTGCTGAACCGGTTGGTCCGCGAGGGCAAGCTGACCCCGATCCCGCAGAACGGCGGCCCGAAGCGGCCCGTCACCTACCACGACCCCTGCTACATCGGCCGCCACAACAACGTCTACGAGCCGCCTCGCGAGCTCCTCGACGTCATCCCGGACACCGAGTTCCGCGAGATGGAGCGGCACGGCGAGCGGTCCTTCTGCTGCGGCGCCGGCGGTGCCCGCATGTGGATGGAGGAGTCGATCGGCGAGCGCATCAACGTCAACCGGACGACCGAGGCCGTCGGCACCGGCGCGGACCAGATCGCGGTGGGCTGCCCGTTCTGCCGGGTCATGCTCTCCGACGGGCTCACCGCCCTGCAGGCGGACGGCAAGGCTCGCGAGGAGGTCGAGGTCCTCGACGTCGCGCAGATGCTGCTCGCCTCGGTCAAGCGCGGGCCGACACCGGACGCCGAGACCGGCGACGACGAGGCCGACGACTCGCAGTACGCCAGCACCGTGGCGCACGACGGCACCGTGGATCCCGAGGCGGCGCCGGCGGTGGCGGGCACCGCGCGCGCCGACAAGTCGCCGGACCGCGAGGCCGACAAGCCGCTGAACGAGCCCTCGTCGTGGGAGCCGGAGGCGGACAGCAAGGCTCCCCAGCACGTCGGGGACACCGAGCCCGGGCTGACCCCCGAGCAGTCGTCGCTGGGCAAGGAGCCCGGCGAAGGCGCGCCCTCCGGCGGACAACCCGTCCGTGACGGAATCAAGTTGTGGCAACGCGAGGAGGAAGAGTTGACCCCCGAAGCCAGGGAAGAACTGAAGGCCGAGCTCAAGGACGAGCTGCGGGCCGAGCTGTTGGCCGAGCTCCGCAACGGGTCCGGCGGCGCGTCCGCTTCTCCCGCGGCCGCGAGCGAGCCCGCACCCGCCGCCAAGTCCGAGCCGGCACCCGAGCCCGAGCCCGAGCCGGCCCCGAAGGTCGAGGCACAGCCGGAGGCGAAGTCCGAGCCGGTCGCAGAGCCCGAGCCGGCTCCCGAGCCCGAGCCGGAGGCGAAGTCCGAGCCCGCACCGGCGGCGGAGCCGGAGAAGAAGGACGAGGGCAAGGACGACGGCGACCCGCCGCCCATGCTCATCGGCTCGCTCTGACCCAGCTTGCTCCTCGACGGGGTGCCCCGGACATCGTCCGGGGCGCCCCGTCGGCGTTTGGTTTGCCGCGACGGCACGCAGGGAACATCTCCGTCACACATTGGATGAACAGCGCGTCTCGGGACTCTTTCGCTCAGGCGGGATGACGTTCGGTCGATCTCTCCGTCAGGGCGAATTCCGCCTCATCCGGAGGGAAGGCAGAAGTCAGGACCGAGGAGGGCACCATGTGGCGTTCGGGTATCACGCGCCGGCGGAGCGACGCCGCGCTGCTCGAGATGATCGAGAACGCTGCGCGCTGGGGCAGCTTCGACTCACCGTGGCACTCCACACCTCAGGTCTGGCAGCACTTCCGGGACGAGGGCGAGATCCTCTGCCAGCTGCAGCGGCAGTGGCGCACCGCTCTGGCTGGTGCCATCTACGTCGCGATCGAGGCCGGCGACGGCGACCTCCGCGCCGACGTCACGCGTGCCTTCGAGAAGGTCCAGCGCAAGCACCACGGGCTGCGCAAGATCCTGGAGGCACACTCCGACCACCCCGCCATCGCCGCGTCCATGCGCAAGGAGCGGGCGTTGCTGTCGAGCTTCGTCGGGCTCAGCACGGGCGGTACGCCGCAAGCGGCCTGACTCCTCGAGCCGAATGCGAGCTCAACCACCGGGCTCGATCAGCGGTCGAGTCCAGGCGGTGCCGCGGACAGGCGGGACCTTCTCCCGGATGGACCGCCACAGCTCGCCTTCATGGAACACCACGAAGACCTCGTCCGCCCGCCTCGGACCCAGCAGCTCTGCGACATACAGCTCCACATCCCCCCAGGCATGCTCACGGAGGACGACTTCCCACTGCGCGGCGCTGACCACGATCGTCACCACCGGCCCGTCGGAGGTCTCGAACTCGATCCGGCCCGGGGCGACCTCCCTCGCCACACCCTCGGCGCTGAGCGCGGCCAGGAGCAGCCGCCACTGCTCCTCACGGCTCGGCAGCACGGGCGTGCGGCGCTTTCTCCCTTGGTGGCGCTCGACATGGCTCCGCGCGGCCCTCTCGACCGCGCGGGCCACCGCCGGGGCGTACGCCGCGGGGTCCGCGTATCCGCTCAGCTGTCGCCACTCTGCCTCCACCGGGACGCCCACGGTGCCTCGGTGCGGAAGTCCCTGCAGCTGCGGTTCGGGAGGGACTGCCAGCCCGAACTCGATCTCCGCTTCGGGTCCATGGGGGCGGCCCACCAGCTTCAAGGACTCCACCCAGACGTCGCGACCGAAGCCGTCGTACCGGTCGATCCCATCGTCTGCCTGACCGTACGGGTCGTCGGGGTCGATCCCTGCGGGATGAGGGTTCGAGAGGATCTCGAACAGCCGCTGAACGTACGCCTCGTCATCCACGCCACCCATGATCGCCGGTGCGCGGTGCCCGCGAGCACGCCGGAGGATCCGGGTCAGGCGGCCAGGTGTCGCACAAGGCTGTCGCGGAAGCGGCTCTCGAGCTTGCTCATGCCGGTCGCGGGAAGCCGCTCGGCCGCCTCGACGGCGGCGGGACGCTCTTGCCCGCGGTACCGCCCCAGAGGGCGGGTCCCGCGGTGATCGACCTGGAACCAGTGGCCGGTCGGAGTCCGCCACAGATAGGTGCCTCGCACAGGTTGGTGAACGGTGAACCCGCCGAAGGTCTTCGCCAGATGATGTCGCCGGCCGAGCGGGCCGAGGTTGGCCAGGTCGGTCTGGCCCGGTGGCCCTTCGGCCGCGGGATCGACGTAAGGGTCGTTGTGGTCGAGGTCGGCACCCCGAGTAGCGGTGGTGCCGTAGGGCCAGATCTCGAAGGGGGCGAGCAGATGGATCGCTTCGCGGTGGTGCAGCGGGATCTCGTATCCGTCGACGGGTTCCACGTCAGTGGGATCGATCACGGGCTTGACGGTGATCTGGTCGTTGGCCAACCACGCCCGGAGCTGGCTGATCCCGATGGGGCCGCCGGCGATCGGGTCCTCCACACGGACCACGCCCGTGCCCTCGAGTCCCTGAACTGCTTCGGCTGCGAGGTGGAGGTAGAGCACCGATCGGGGCCGGAGCCGGTCGAGTGCCTTGCTGCCGAGCTGCTTCAGAACCCTGCCGAGCTCGACAGCCAGCTCGGCCGGGGACAAGGCAGCGCGCTCTGCCCCGGCCGCTGGTTCGTCGTCGAACAGCGTCGGCTCGGCAGGCCCAGCGGGCCCAGCGGGCCCAGCGGGCTCGATGGCTGGCGTGGCTGCGGTCGTAGCGGTGTCTCCGGTGTCGCCGGTGTCTGCTCTGCTCGTGTCGTGCGCATTGGCGAGGAAGACGCAGGCAAGGGCGGGGTTGGCCAGCACCGCCAGTGCTTTGGCGCGGCGGGCGTCGGCGGGGTCCGCGTCCCCGTTGCGCGCCATGAGGTCGGCAAGGTGGGCGATCATCGCCTCCAGCCGGGCGATGTCCCCGGCGGCGCCGCGCGCGATCATTGTCCGAACGCCGTAGGCGTTCGACCGCCGGCGGGTCGAGACGAAGTGCTTGGCCTCCTCGTCGCGGCGGCGCGCCTCGTGACCTGCAGGGTCGACGGCGATGACCTTGGCCTCCACGACTGCCAGGGCACGGCCCCAGGGCAGCCCGAGCAACGCTTCGATGACGAGCCCGTCGACCTGACGGGCCTGTTCGAAGCTCAGGGGACGGGTCGCTCTGGCGACCTGGCGTGCCTTCCACGCGTCCAGCCGTCCGGTCAAGACGGCGTCCCAGGTCTGCGGTAGCCGGTGCCGCAGCTCGAGCACGTCGCGGAGCAGGGCTTCCGCCGCATAGGTGGTGATCTGCAGCAGGCACGCGAGCTCGGCGACCGCGTAGGTCGAGACCACGGGTGTCCCCTCGGCACCGATCGGCACCCGGCAGCGACGGCGGGCCCGTTCACCGGCCGGCAACAACTCCAGCGCGGCCAGCTCGCGATCCGGATGGTGCAGGTCCGCCCACCGCGCGACCGTGGCGAGCTTTCGAGCGCCCGCTAAGCGCTCCTCGGCGATCGAGGCGGCGAGGGCATCGGCACAGGAAGGTGCATCCGGCACATCCACCTCGACCAACTCGAACATGTATTCGATTATAGACTCAATAGTCGGCTTAGGCAACGCTCTTTCCACAGTGGAGGAGAAGTCCGGTTGGTCCTAGGAGCAGGGTCCGGCAGCCGCTGCGGACGTCGAACGACACCACTCAACGCCATGATGGTGTTGCAATGACGTCATGATGGTGTCATGCTGGTGCACATGGACATCACCCGCTTCGTCGAGGGGCTGCGCCGGGACCTCACGGGCGCCGCCGAGGCAGCCGGCCCCGAGGGCCGCGCCGCCGCTGAGCGCATCCTCCTGGCGCTCGAGCCGGCCGTCCGGCTGACCGTCATGGAGGTGCTGGCGCAGGCAGCGGCCGAGATCAGCGCGGACCTGCCCGCCGGGGTCGTCGAGGTGCGGCTGCGTGGCCGCGACCCCGAGCTCGTCGTCGACGTGCCTGCCAGCGCGCCGACGCCGCCCACGCCACCGATACCGCCGGCGCCCCCCTCCCCCGCTCCGGACGGCGACGCCGGGACCGAGCCCGGGGAGGACGAGGGCATCGCGCGCATCACGCTGCGGCTGCCGGAGTCGGTCAAGAACCGCGCCGAGGAGCTGGCCACCCACAGCGGCCACTCGCTCAACGCGTGGATCGTCAACGCCGTACGAGCCGCGACCAGCCAACGCTCCATCAATGTCGACATCGACCTGTCCAGCATCCCGTTCGGCGGCAAGCCCCGCCGGATGAGCGGCTGGGTCTGACAGGCGGAGAGGGACCCATGAAGCACGAGATACCTGCCCCCGGACCGGTCGAGGCGTACGTCGAGCTGCGCTCGGGTGACCTCCGGGTGTCCGCGTCGCAGACCGACACCGTGACCATCGAGCTGACCGGCTCACGCGCCGACTCGGTCGTCGTCGAGGCGCACGGAGCCCACATCAGCATCGTCGAGCCCAACCGGAGCGGCTTCACCTCCGGTCGCGGGGACCTCACCGTCAGCCTGGTGATGCCCGAGCACAGCGCGCTCGTCTGCAAGCTCGGCTCCGCCGCGGTCCGGGCCACCGGCGAGCTGGGCGCCGTACGCATCGCCACCGGTGCCGGCGACGTCACCCTCGGCACGGTGACCGGCCCCGCCCTGGTGAAGACCGGCGCGGGCGACATCGGCGTGGAGGCCCTCGGGGCGGAGTCGGACATCAAGGCGGGGGCCGGAACCATCTCCATCGGTCGGGCGACCGCACCCGTGCAGCTGAAGACCGGCGCCGGGTCCATCGCCGTCGCCGACGCCGTCGCTCCCGTCACGCTCAAGAGCGGCTCGGGGAACCTGTCGGTGGGCTCCACCAACCAGGACACCACGTTGTCGACGGCCTCCGGCGACATCCGGGTGGCCCGGATGACCAGCGGACAGGCCAGCCTCAAGAACGTCACCGGCAACATCCGGCTCGGGATACCCGACGGCACGCCCGTCTGGACCGACATCAGCACCAGCACCGGCCGCGTGCAGTCGACGCTGAGCCCGACCGGCGCCCCCGGCGAGGGGCAGGACCACGTGGAGGTCCGGGCCCGGT
>CADCUK010000019.1 GCA_902805865.1 uncultured Nocardioidaceae bacterium
CAGCAAGCCGGTAGTTCGGCTCGACACCGATGGACCCAGAGTCGTCGGCGTCCCGCCCGAACTGCGCGTATAGGTCTGCCCGGTAGCGAACGTCGAGGTCGATGGTGTCCAGGTGATGGTGGCTTGGGGAAGGACCGGTGGTTGCAGGGCGATGAGCTGTCCGACGCTTTGCGAGTCCGGCGCGGTGGTAGTCCTGGCGCCGGTGGCGCCCGGACTCGCCCGCGACTCCCTGGCCACCGCGCCGGCGAGGCCGGAGCCGGTGTTGAATCCCGACACCCGGGTCATACCGGTCGGCGTGCCGACGGGGGTGTTCGACCAGGTGAATGCGCCGAAGACGGCGATGAGCAGCACATTGGCGCGCGTGGTGGTCACCGACGGTGCGGTGACGGTGCCACCGTCTGCGTCGAACGTTCCCGAAGTGACGTTCACCGGGTTGGTCGTGTCCACTCCCGAGAACGCCGCGACGCTCCCAGCGGCGTTCGAGAGCAGGCCGGTCCAGGTGTAGCTGGACGGTTCGCCTTCCACCACCACTCGGGTGTAGGTGAACTGCCCACCCTGGTTGACCCCATCACGTCGCACAAGCGTCCAGCCCGGCGGCGCCGTCGGGTAGACGGAGCTGTAGTTGCCTGTGCCGCCGACGGACGCCAGTAGAACGTCGCCTGTCACAGCACCACTCGGCTTGGTGAGAGTCAGACCCCCTGTCCCGCTCGTACCTGTCACGACACCATCACGCTGCATCGGAGTGGGCTGGACGACACACGTCTGGCTGACCGATATCGAGGTAGGGGGTGCCAGCATGTCCGTTGCGATGGTCGTCCCAGACACTGGCGCCGCATCCAGCCAGTAGGCGAAAGTGCCGACTGTCCCCACACCGAGCACGACGCCGAGGCTCAATATGAGCCGCAGTACGACGGTGTCGATGCGGACTTTGCGATCCCCATGTCGCAGTCGCACCGCGCGTAGAGCCAGGAGCAGCCGGACGAGTCCGCAGTCCGACAGCGACCGGTGACGCCCGATGAACCCGTCCTCCCGCGCGTCGTCGGGCCTCATGGGCGTCCGACGGCATGGAAGGTCCCAAGCGGGGGCGTCGTGTGCAACCGGGGGAGTGCGGAACGGGTCGACCCGAGTGCCCGCTCCGCTACCAGCAGCAGTTTTGGGCGGCCGATCGATGGTCCACGCGGGCGCGAGTCACTGCGCAGGGGTCGGCGGAGCAAGCTGAGGACGATGGCGACCCAGGCGGCCAGGACGTACACACCGGGAGCGTGCGAGAACCACGCGATGATCGAGCCGACGTGCGGGATCCAGATCTCCGTGCGGGGAGCCGAGGTCACTTCGTGCAGCCCCGCGTCGACGTCCTTGTTGCCGTCGCCACGAAGCAGCAGCGTGGCTCGGCCAGGTGCGTGCGTCACGTCCACGACGCGGTGGGTGAGGTACGTGCCGTTGGACGGGACGGTGACGATGTCGTTGACCTCGATCGTCGAGGCGTCCACCGTGCGGGCCAGCGCGAGGCTCCCGGCCGGGATCGTCGGTGACATCGACCCGGAGAGGAAGATCAGCGGTCGGATGCCCGCCAGCGGGGCGACCAGGGTCAGGAGCAGGCAGACGGTGCCGAGCACCGCTCCGGTGGTGAGCACGGCCGACCAGAGGGCATGCAGGCGCCTGCGCAGGACGGCGCCCATCAGTACGAGGTCCCGGAGAACGAGAAGGTGACGCTGGTGCTCGCGCCCTGCAACGACGTGCTCGCATTCGTCGGCAGTGTCGCCTGGATGCAGATCGTCTCGGAGCCGCCGGCGGTCAGCTGCCGGGGCAACGCCGCCGATCCGAGCATGTTCGGGGTGAATCCCGCCGCGGAGTCCGCGAGCGCGGCACCCGGACACGTCTTCGCCGTACCCGCTCCACCGGTCGCGGCGTCGCCTGTCACCTTGACCACGAGAGCGGCGCCGAGCCCGTTGGCGACGTTGCTGTAGCTCGCGTTGACGTGGTAGCGCAGCGGGGCGGTGCCGTTGTTGTTGACCGTGAGCACGCCCGCCACGCTGTTGCCGGGCACCATGTTCGTGATGTTCATCTGCGTGAAGTTGTTGACGGTGTCCTGGTTGTTCACGTCGAGGTCGATCGTGCCGGCGGTGATGGTGGTGCCGGTGACCTGGACGCTGTCGGTCCAGTACGCGTAGGTGCCGGTCGCACCCAGGCTCACGACCATCCCGAGGCTCAGCAGGGCACGGACGGCGCGGCTGTCAGGCATGACGGGCCCCCCTCCGCTCGCGGGTCGCCTGGGTCACCATGGCGAGGGCGTAGGAGAACAGGCCCGCTGCGACGAGCATCGTGGCCCATGGGCGGAAGTCCTGGGGCAGCAGCTGGGCGACGTACCCCGCGTAGGGCACCGCGTACCACACGGTGCCCCGCAGCTGCGCCTCCTTGATCCACACCGGGTCAGCGGCTTCGTTGCCGTCCCCCCGGGTCAGGAACACCGAACCACCGGTCCGGTCCACGCCTTGCGACACCACCCGGTGCGTCGTCACTGCCGGGTCACCCGACTCGAGCTGGAAGGTGACGATGGATCCGATCCCGACCTCTTCACCCTCGGCGGGTCGGACCACGACGAGGTCTCCAGGGTCGAGGACCGGCCGCATGGAGCCACTGAGGACCGTGAAGGTCTCCGCACCGCTGACCCGCGGCACGGCGACGACCGCGACGAGGAGGGCGACGAGGCCGAGCAGGGCAGACCAACGGGCGACGCGCCCGGCTGTGCCGAGCGCCCGCGCCGTCGTCCACCTCTGCTGGGTCATGTCATCCGCCGTCGATCAGTTGTTGTGAACCTGGGTCGCAGTGAGGGTCGCGTTCTCTAGCACCGTCGTCAGGTCCTCTGTGTTGTTGCCCGCGGCGCCGTTGAACCTGACCGTGACGGTGGCCTCCAGCAGCTCCCCGTCGTCCAGCTCGGTGAAGGAGCTCGTGGTGACTCCGCCGACCACGACGTCGGAGACCTCGACGGTCAGGTTGTCGAAGAAGTCGTCTTTGGTCGGGTCGACGTTGTCGGCGTCGTTGAAGACCGGGTCCGCGATGACGACGTCCGCGCGGAGGTGGTTGCCCTCGGCCCGGATCGTGTACGAGCAGTCCCGGGTCAGCACGTCTCCCGGTACCAGCGGGTCGCCGTTGGTGTAGGTGACCGGGGCGTCCTCGCCGCTGTCGAGCAACCAGGCGTCACACCCGTTGTCCGCGCCCACCGGGATCAGGTTCATGTGACCGGCGTTGATGTTCCCGCCCGGCACGCTCGGGGTCTCGGTCCAGAACGCCAGGGTCCCGCCGCCCCCGACGAGCAGCACGAGGCCCGCCCCCGCCGCGACCATGCCTTTGCTTGTCTTCCTCATGCCCACCCTCGCGTCCCGGCCGCAGGGGCCAGTCTTGTCGTGTCGATGCCACCCCTTTGGGTAGCGAGGACCTGATCGACGGTCAGGGCAGCCTCATGAGAAAAGTCGCCCGAGTTGAGGTGATTTAGGTAAAAAGAGGGACTTTCGTCCCTTTCCGTCGTCGGGCCGACTCCAGCAGGCTCGGCCGCGCCCGGTCAGTCGCCCGAGGAGTAGTACAGCGAGCTCAAGGCGCGAGCGGCCTCGGTCTCGGAGATGCCGGCGCGCGCCGCGGCACGCCGAAGCCGTTCGTGCGCCTCGTCGATGCTGACTCCGTGCTGCTCGGCGATGACGCCGAGGGCGATGTCCACGTCGTGTCCCAGAGGAAGCTTGTCCACTGCCTCGATCGCCTGCAACCGGGTGCTGAAGGCCAGGTCGGCGTTGGTGACTGCCCACTCCGCCACCGTGCCCAACGTGGTGGCGACCGCCTCGTGCCGGCCCTCGAAGGCGTCCGGCGTCGAGGCGTACAAGTTCGCTCCGCCGACCACCTCGCCGTCCACGGTCACAGGCAGCGACAGGCTGCTGGCGACGCCGAGCGCCGCGCTGAGTCGGGCGTACATGAGCCACCGGCCCTCGTCGAGGAGATCCTCGACGTTCACGTCCAGCGGCTCGTTGCGACCCACGGCCGCCAGGCACGGGCCGTCGTCGAGGTACTGACTGGCATCGAGCTGGGCGGTAGGGACGTCCGTGGCGAGCAGGGTCATCGTGAACCCCTCAGCGACGACGCTGAAGCTCAGCCCGATGCACTCGGGCACGATCGTCTCGATCCGGCTCGCCACGTCGAGCAGTGCCACGGGCAGCTCGGGCTCACCGGCGGCGGTCAGGTGGTCGAAGACGGCCTGGGTCTCCGGGATGGGTCTCACGCCGAGACGGTTCCCCGCGCCCGGGACCCCTATGCGCCCGAAAACGCAGGGACCCCCTCCCGCGGAGAGGCGGAAGGGGGTTTCCCCTGGGAGGGAGCGGACGTTCGCTCGCGGTCCCGTCGCGAGACGGGGGAGGGGCGAGCGGCGCCCACTCGGAACCTTAGTGGTCCGTCGCGTACGGCGATAGACGCTCCTCGAGACGCGGTTTCACGTTTCCGGCAAACCGCCCGGGGAACCTCCCCACCATGACAAGCAGGACGAGCAGGACGAGCACGACCGCCCACACCAACGAGCACGCCAAGGACCGCGTGACCCGATGAGCCCCATGCGAATCCGTCCGGTCGGCGGTGCAGTCGGATGTCTCGTGATGATCCTGCTGTCCGTCGGTCTGTCGGTCCTGCTGACGGTCCTGCTCAACCTGGGTCGCTGAGCCGACCCGCCTTCACCTGGCGTCGCCGGTCCCGATCTCGGCCCTCCGGGTCTGGGAGATCGACGCCGGCGACGTCTTCTTCCGGCCCCCTGGGAACCGCCCGGCGAGGTCGCTGAGCGGTGCGACCGAACGGCCGAGCTCGTCCACCGCGTCGTGCAGGGACGGGATGAGCGCCGCCAGCTCGGTGAGCCGGGGCCGGATGTCCTCCAGCGTGCCGCCGAGTGCCACCAGCTGGTCCAAAGTCCCGCCGCTGGCGAGGAGCTTCTCCGCGTAGCCGTCGTCGGCGAGCACCCGGTCGGCCAGCCCACCGGGGGCGACGAGGCTCTCGAGCAGGCCACCCGGTGCCGTCAACCGGTCGAGCACGCCGTCGGACTTCAGGAGCCGGTCGAGCGCGCCACCTTCGGTCACCAGCTGGTCGAGCGCACCGCCGGGCGCGAGCAGCCTCTCCAGCGGTCCGTCCGGCGCGAGCAGCCGCTCGACGGCGCCCTCCTCGGCGAGCAACCTCTCCAGCGCGCCGCCCCGGCCCGCGAGCCGAGCGAGCGGACCGTCGCCGGAGAACAGTCGGTCCAACGTGCCGCCCTCGGCCAGGGCCTGCCCCATCGGTCGGTCCGGGGACGTGAGCTCGCGGACGGCGGCCAGCCGGTCGCCGTACCCGCCCTGGCGGAGCACCGGTCCGTCCTGCGACGACAGCTCGGCGAGCGCGAAGATCGTCCGGTTGACGGCGACCGCGAGGCGGACGGGGTACGTGGCAGCAGCGAGGACGGTGTCGGCGAGGGTCACCCGCGAGATGGTACGGAGGTCGGGTGGCCGGCGGAACGCCACGCGGCTCGGGGCCGAAGGCCGGCGGGTCAGTCGGTCGTGCGGATGAACTGCGGCGGCACCTCGTCGGTCAGCCACACCCCGTTCGACGTCCGCCAGAACGCATGACCCGCCGCCGTCATGGCAGCGGCGTCCACGACCAGGACCGCGTGCTCACCACGCCGGGCTCCGACCCGGCGGGCGGTGGCCTCGTCCTCCGACAGGTGGACGTGGTGGCGTCCTCGCGGGTCGAGCCCGGTCGCCAGGATCGACCCGACGCTGCGCCGCGCCGTGCCGTGGAAGAGGAGCGCCGGCGGCGTCGTGGGCGACAGGTCGAGCTCGACGGGCACCGTGTGACCCTGGCGCGCGCGGATCCGGTCGCCGATCTCGTCCCACTCGAACCGCTGCTTGTCGTTGTCGTCGACGACCCGGCGCAGCTCGTCGCGGCTCATCGGGGTGCCGCGCTCCGCCAGCGCCCGCAGCAACATGCCGACGTCGGTCCACCCGTGCTCGTCGAGCTCGATGCCGATGGAGGAGGGTCGGTGCCGCAGCACCAGGGCGAGCCGCTTCGAGCGTCTGACGTCAGCCCTGTCCATGGCAGACCAGCGTGTCATGCACTGCAACCTGACGTGCATGGTGGAACCGCGGCGGCGGCAGCTGCGTCCCACCTGTAGTCCCAGAGAAGAGCGAGGCGTCCCATGGCAGCACGACGGTCCAGGTTGCTGCTCCTTGCGGTGCTGCTCCTCGGCGTCGCCGCGCCGCTCGGCTCCGCGCACGGCAGCTGTGCCGGACCCGAGCTGTCGGTGGCTGCGCAGAAGGGTCGGGCGTCCACCTTGCGGGCCGGGCTGCCGGTCGAGGTGCGGGGGCGGTACTTCGTCGAGGGATGCGACGACACCGGCAGCAGCTCGGTCCTCGGCTGCTCGGGCCCGGAGGAGTCGGAGGAGGTGCCGATGACCGACGTCCGGCTCACCCTCGTGCAGGGCGACAAGAAGTGGGAGCTGGGCTCGGCCGATGCCGGCACAGGCAAGGACACCGCCGACCGCGGGCACACGACGTGGAGCTTCCGGGTCCCTGTCGATGCGCGGCCGGGTCCCGCGGTCCTCGTCGCCGGCACCGCCCGGTTGAAGGTCGAGATCGACGGCCGGCGCGGCCTCGACCGCTGAGGCCGGCTGGGCTGCACGCGGGACATGGGGAGGCGTGCGTCACCTCGCGGTTTCTCGCCGATGACCGACGGGTAACTCCTGGGACGCCGGGTCGTTGATCAGGCACCTGGAGGTGATCCCGATGCAGCAAGTCGTCGTCAACACAGCGGGCTGGGTCCGCACCGAGTCCGAGACCGAGACGGCAGAGGTGCGGCTGAGCTACGACGCCGCAGACCCGTTCGCCGTGACGGTCGACGTGACTGCGCCCACGCGTCACATGACGTGGGTCTTCAGCCGCGACCTGCTCGCGGACGGCCTCCGGTCCATGGTTCCCCTCGGCGAGGGCCGCATCCAGGTGCAGGCCACCTCGGTGCTCACCGAGATCTCCGGCGACGACGAGTCCGGCGCCCGCGTGGTGCTGCGGCTGCCGTGGTGGAACACCCGCGAGTTCGTCCGGCTGAGCCATGCCGAGGTCCCCCGTGGGCGCGAGACCTGCGACGTGGACGCCTGGGTCGCGGCGCTCACCACGCCACAGGACTAGATATTTCGGCGGAAATTCGCCGAAATGCCGGAGACGCGCTCGCTGTGTGCCGATCCTAGGAAGCAGTCGCCCCATCTGGGAGGTGGGCGGCTCTATCTGGGAGGTACACGACGATGTGTGCGAACAAGCCATCCTGCCCGAGCGCAGAGGACAGCTGTTGCTGGACCGCCTGTGTGGTCAGTGACCACTCCGAGCAGGGCTGGTGCCGGCTCTGCAACGGTGTGATCCTCTTCGACGACGGGTTCTTCCTCGCTCCGGACGGGCACTTCGAGCCGGTGCTCGCGCCTACCGCGTGAGACAGGCAACCGGCGCGGCCGTCCTTCGACGAGCCGCCGTCCTTCGCCGCGCGGCCGTCCTGGTCACGGTCGTCATCGCACTGCTCGCCGGCACGACGCCGGTGCAGGCAGCGGAGTACGACGAGCCGCCGGAGGACTACGCGTCGTACCAGCCGCAGACCAAGTGCCGGCAGACCGCGCGACCCGGGACGGTGGAGCTCGCCGACTGGATCAATGCCCAGTTCGGCGGGGGCATCGCGACCGCCAGCGTCCGCGCCTGCAGCTCCGGCGGTGCCTCGGAGCACAAGGACGGCCGGGCCATCGACTGGACGATGAACGCGGCGAAGAAGAAGCAGCGGCGCGAGGTGGCCCAGTTCCTCGACCGGCTCTTCGCCGACGACAGCGAAGGCCACACCCACGCCCTGGCCCGGCGCATGGGGATCATGTACGTGATCTGGAACGACCACATGTACGCGTCGTACGACGAGTTCGCCAAGCGTGACTACAAGAGCTCGTCGTGCTCGACGTTGGAGAGCTGCTCAGCCACCCTCCGCCACCGCGACCACGTGCACATCTCGCTGAGCAAGCCCGGCGGCCGCGGCGCGACAAGCTGGTACGCCGCTCACGACTGACCGTCGTTTGCCGCACTGTTCACGGGGTAATCGCCCAGCATGGTCGACACCTCCACGCCTCCCACCGTCTCCTTCGCCAAGCGGATCGAGGAGTCGGCCGCGCTCGACAAGCCGGTGCGTCTCGTGCAACCGCTGGTCGACGCGCTGCTGTCCGACCGCGGGCGTGCCGACGCGCTGCAGGGCATGTGGCTCGGCCACGCCGTGCACCCGCTGCTGGTGATGGTCCCGATCGGCTCGTGGACCTCCGCCTCGGTGCTCGACCTCGTGGGTGGCCGCGACTCCCGCGCCGCCGCTCAGAAGCTGGTGGCGCTCGGAGTGCTCGCCTTTCCGCCGGCCGCTGTCACCGGCTGGGCGGAGTGGGGTGGCGCCGGGCTCGAGCAGCGCGACAAGCGGGTCGGCATCGTGCACGCCGTCTCCAACGTCGCGGCGGCGTCCCTCTTCGCCGCCTAGTGGAAGGCCCGCCGCCGCAACAGCCAGCTCCGGGGCGTCGCGCTCGGGCTCGCCGGGCACGCGGCGGTCGGGCTCGGCGGGTTCCTCGGCGGGCACCTGACGGAGGCGCGGAAGGTGTCGAGCCGACACCCCGAGTTCCAGGAGTCACCGGTGCAGCTGCCGGCCATGGGCTGACCGCCGGAGGGTTGTTCGAACTCTGGCCATTTTCGGGTGCTCGAGCGTGCGGTCTGGAGCGCCGGAGCCTTCTCGTCGGTCGACATTAGGCAGCCGCGCGCGACCGCGGTACGTTGTAAGGACGTCGGGTTGAGACAACGGGTCGATGTTGCGTCATCGGACGGAGATTCCCGTGCAGTCTTTGTTGCTCCAACCCCACAGTGCCCACCCTTTCCTGGTCCTGGAAGCCACCGGCGAGCTCGACCTCCACACGCAGGACCAGTTCGAGCGCGAGGTCGGCCGACACCTCGGCGTCAGCTCGGTCGTCGTCGACTTCTCCGGGCTCGACTTCCTGGCGATCTCGGCGCTCCGGTCGCTGATCGTGTGTCACCGCGAGGCCGGCCCCACCGGCCACCAGCTGTTCTACGCCGACGCGTCGCCGCAGACCCTCCGGCTGCTGTCGCTCAGCGGGCTCGATGCGGTGCTGCCGGTCGCCGCGTCCGTCGCCGAGGTGCTGGGCGCGTCAGCGTCCGTCGACCGTCTCCGGCTCGCCCGAGCCATCAGCGGCGAACGCTCGGTCGGCGGCGTGGTCGACCAGACGAGCGGCGACCTCGCGCAGCTTGACGTTCGCTGAGCTGCTGGCCTGGGCGAGCAGCTCGAAAGCCTCCTCGGCGCTGCATCCGTGCCGCGCCATCAGGACGCCCTTCGCCTGGTCGATCACGGCCCGCGACGTGAGCGCCGTCCGCAGCTGAGCCGCCGCGGTCTCGAGCTCCTCCTTGACCTGGGCCCCGTGGACGACAGCAGCGATGCCTCGTGCCAGCAGCGTCACCCCCTCGAGTGCGGCGTCGTCGACCAGCACCGGTGAGGCGCTGTAGACGTTCAGGGTCCCGAGGACGGAGCCGTTGGAGGCGATCGGCGTGCAGATCGCGGAGCAGACCGGCAGGTCAGCCACCCGGAGCGCGAGCCGTCGCCACCGCTCGTCGGCGCGGAGGTCCCTCGTGTGAGCGGTCTCGCCTCGCGTCCACGCGAGGTGCGCGGGGCCCTCTCCCGCGATCATCTGCGCACCGTCCAGGGTCTGCGCCAGCTTCGAGGCGGTCGCCACCAGCTTCGGGGACGTGGGCTCGCCCAGCGAGATGCTCACCGCCACAGGTTCCCGGAACGCCCCCTCGCAGATCAGGGACACCTCGAGGAGGACGTCGGTCAGGCCGGACGCCGTCATCGGCGCCTGGGTGATCTCGACCAAGGCTCGCGCCAGTTGTGACTCAGCCTGCCGCTCGACACCTGACACCCGACGAGCGGGCGGCACAGATCCCGCCGAGCTCACAGCGGAGGGTCGCCCGCGGTCTTCCTCCGGTTCACCGGTTGTCCGTCCTTCCACGACAAAGAATTATGCCGGGGAGGCCCAAGAGGCCGCCGGTCGCCCGGAGTCGTCGCCGGTACCCCGGTGGGTGGTGCGGGTCACCCGGTGGGTTCGAGCAGCCCCTGGCTCTCGACCACCTCGAGGGAGAGCGTGCGGTAGCCGACCTCCTCGAACAGCACGGTCACCCGGTCCTCCTCGACGTCGGTCACCACGCCGTCCCCGAACTCGTCGTGCGTCACCCGGGACTGCAGCCGGAACGTGTCGTGGTCAGCCGCCTCGTCGCCGGCCACACCGGCCAGGCAGTTGTCGCACAGGCCGCACAGCTCCTCGGCGGGCTCGCCGAAGTAGGCCAACAGGTACGCCGAGCGACAGCGGTCCGTCTCGGCGTACCCCCGCATCATGTCGACGCGGGAGGACTCGAGCTTGCGGTGCGCCTCTGCTCTGTCGACCACCGCGGACGCCATCCGCTTCCCCGCGCCCTTCGCGACACCGTCCCGGCGCACCTCGTCGACCAGGTTGAGGATCCGTCCGGTCTTCCTGGGGCCGAAGCCGGTGCGTTCGCCGACGGCACGCACCAGCGCGTCGGCAGCGTCCGCTCCTCCCTCGCCACCCTCTTCGGATCGGACATCGGTCCGGGCCTCGAGCAGCCGGCGCTCGGCCTTGAGGGCGGCGGCCACGTCCGCAGCCTTGGGCACACCCCCGCAGAAGAACTTGCCGAGTGAGAGGTCCTCGGGGCGGTAGACCAGCACCGCCGACGCGGGGGCGCCGTCCCGACCTGCCCTGCCGACCTCCTGGTAGTAGGTGTCCGGGGACTCAGGGACCTGCGCGTGCACGACGAAGCGGATGTCGGGCTTGTCGATGCCCATCCCGAACGCCGAGGTGGCGACGACGACCTCGAGCTCGTCGGCGAGGAACGCCTCGTGCGTCGCGGCTCGGTCCTTCTTCGAGAGCCCTGCGTGGTAGACGCCGGTTCGTCGGCCGCTGTCCGCGAGCGCCTCGGCGTACTCCTCGGCCGATCGCCGGGTGCGGCAGTAGACGATGCCTGCGCCGGAGTGGTCCATCGCGAGCTCGAGCACCCTCTTCTCCTGGTCGGTGGGACTCTCCACGCGCACCACCTCCAAGGCGATGTTGTCGCGCGCGAAGCCGGTGACGACCACCTCGTGGTCGCGCAGCCGCAGCCGCTCCACGATGTCCTGGCGCACCGGCAGGGCGGCGGTGGCCGTCATCGCGATCACCGCCGGCGACCCGAGCTCCGCGATGAGCTCGCCGAGCCGGTAGTAGTCGGGGCGGAAGTCGTGGCCCCAGGTCGAGACGCAGTGCGCCTCGTCGACGGCGACCAGGCTCGGTCCCCCGTCGGCGAGCACCGATCGCACGGCGGGATTCGCCAGCTGCTCCGGCGACATGAAGAGGAACTCGAGCTCGTCCTTGCAGGCTCGCTCGAGCACCTCGTCCCGGTGCGCCTCGCTCTCCGCCGAGCTGATCCGCGCCGCATGCAGCTCGGGGTGCTCGTCACCGAGCCCCTGGATCTGGTCGTGCTGGAGGGCGAGCAGCGGCGACACGACCACGGTCACCCCGTCGAGGAGCACTCCCGCGACCTGGTAGCTCAGCGACTTCCCGGAGCCGGTGGGGGAGACGAGCAGGACGTCGCGTCCCTCGAGGAGCGCGCACATGGCCTCCTTCTGACCCGGGAGGAGGGAGTCGTGGCCGAAGTACCGCTCCGCTGCGCGGCGTACGCGCTCTTCGTGGTCAGGGTTGTGCTGTCTCGCCCGAGTCATGGGCGGAAGGTTCCCCGCCGTCGCCTCCCCACGCCTGCGAGAGCTCCACGGTCTGTCCTCGCTCGACGGCGTGCACGATCTCGGCCAGACCTTCGCTACGGCAGAGCTCCTCGAACTCTGCCAGCGGTGAGCGAAAGACCCCGTAGTCGTCGTAGTGGACCGGCACCGCCCGCCCTGGACGGATCCGGCGCAGGAAGTCGACGCCCTGCTCGGCGTCCATCGTCACCGTGTGCAGGAGGACCCGGGTGCCGCCCAGGTGGACCACGGCGACGTCGATGTCGGGGTGGCGGCGCCCGATCTCGCTGATGTGCTCGCCGGTCAGCGTGTCCCCGCTGATGTAGATGCGACGGGTCACTTCGCCGTC
>CADCUK010000020.1 GCA_902805865.1 uncultured Nocardioidaceae bacterium
GAACTGCATCGCCGCTGACGCATCGAGACTCATCGGCTCGACGGCGACCTCGAACCGAGGCGCCGCGGGAGCCTTGGTGTTCGACATACCTGAACGCTAGAGGGCGGCACCGACAGTTTTCGGAGCCGAAGAATGCTGTCCCCAGGCTTGCGACGAGGGATCTGTGCGGACGCTCGCTCCCCGACCACCGGTGCGACGGGTCGTCCCATAAGGTCGCCGGATGAGTGCACCGGTGCCTGTCGTCGAGATCGTCCGAAGCGGCTTCGTGGAAGGCCACCACTACGGCTCGGTGGTCGTGCTGGATCCGTCCGGCGGCGTCGAGTGGTCGGTGGGCGCTGTCGACGTACCCATGCTGCCGCGCTCCTGCGTGAAGCCGCTGCAGGCACTGGCGATGCTCCGCGCAGGACTGGCGCTGGACGGCGAGCTCCTTGCGCTGGCGTGCGCCTCGCACTCCGGCGAGCCTTTCCACCTCGACGGTGTGCGGCGGATACTCGACGGCGCCGGTCTCACCGAGGACGCCCTGCAGACCCCGCCGGACTACCCCCTCGACGACGTGGCCCGTGAGCAGGTCCTGCGGGCCGGCGGGGAGCGCACCCCGATCGCCATGAACTGCTCGGGCAAGCACGCCGCGATGCTGGCCACCTGCGTGACCAACGATTGGCCGACGGACAGCTACCGCGATCCTGACCACCCGCTCCAGCAGGCCATCAGGTCGACGCTCGAGGAGCTCACCGGCAACGCCGTCACCACGGTGGCGACCGACGGGTGCGGCGCTCCGCTGTTCTCGACGACCCTGATCGGTCTCGCAACAGCGTTCAGCCGGTTGGCCGCAGCGGCGGACGGTCCCGCGCACCGGGTGGCGAGGTCGATCAGGGCCTATCCCGAATGGGTCTCCGGCACCCGCCGGGACGAGCTCGAGCTGCTGATGGCGGTGCCCGGCGCGATCTGCAAGGCAGGGGCTGAGTCCTGCTACGCCCTTGCACTGCCGGACGGTCGCGCAGTGGCGTTCAAGGTCCAGGACGGCGCCCCGCGCGCCCGACCGGTGCTGATGGCAGGAGTCCTGCGCAGGATGGGGATCCACGAGGAGACCGGGGTGGACGCCGAGGCACTGGACCGCACCGGACAGCACGTCCTTCTCGGAGGTGGCCAGCCGGTCGGTCAGATCAGGTCGCTGGTCTGACCGAGGCGCTTGCCGTAGTACCGCACCGACGGCGCGTCCTTGTAGTAGCCGAACCCCTCCACCGGCACGTAGCCGCTGGACTCGTAGAGCGCGATCGCCTCGGGCTGCGCGAGCCCGGTCTCCAGCACCATCACGTCGGCCCCGGCGGCGGACGCCGTCGCCTCGAGGTGGGCCAGCATCAGCCGGGCCAGGCCACGCCGCTGCGCCCCCGGTACGACGTACATGCGCTTGATCTCCGCAGCCACCGCCCGGTCGAGCGCGGTCACGTCCGGACGCAGCCGCCATGCCCCGGTGGCCACAGGAGAGTCGTCGTCGAGCCAGCCGACGAAGAACGCACCGGAGGGCTCGTCGAACATCGTCGGGTCCAGCGGCGTCTCGTCGGGGCCGCCGTAGCGGACGACGAACTCCTGCTGCAGCTCGGCGACGAGTGCCTGCGCGACCGGCTCCATGAAGGCGGTGCGACGGATGTCCATGGGCGTGACCTGGCTCGGGTGGGGGTGGAACGGGGTGCCAGAATAGGCAGGCAGCCGCGCTGCGCTGACAACGCCGTCAGGTCCTGGTTCTCAGACGACGAGAGAAGGCACTCGTGACCGACGCGATCACCATCCCCGACGCACTCAAGCCGGCCGACGGCCGGTTCGGTGCCGGTCCCTCGAAGATCCGGGTGGACGCCCTGCAGGCCCTGGCCGACACGGGCAGCTCGCTGATGGGGACCAGCCACCGCCAGGCCCCGGTCCGGGACACCGTCGGCCGCGTGCGCGAGGGGATCGCCCAGCTGTTCGGCCTCCCCGAGGGCTACGAGGTGGTGCTCGGCAACGGCGGCGCCACGGCGTTCTGGGACCTCGCGACGTTCGGGCTGATCCGCGAGCGCAGCCAGCACCTGTCGTTCGGCGAGTTCAGCAGCAAGTTCGCCAAGGCGGCCCAGCAGGCGCCGTTCCTCGGCGAGCCGACGGTCGTGAAGAGCGACCCCGGCACCCGCCCGGTGCCGCACGCGGAGGAGGGCGTCGACGCCTACGCCTGGGCGCACAACGAGACCTCGACCGCCGTCATGGCGCCGGTGCACCGGGTCGACGGTGCTGACGAGGACGCGCTCGTGCTCATCGACGCGACCTCAGGCGCTGGTGGTCTCCCGGTCGACATGAACGACGTCGACGCCTACTACTTCGCCCCGCAGAAGTGCTTCGCCTCCGACGGTGGCCTGTGGATCGCGGTGATGTCGCCGCGCGCGCTGGCACGGGCCGAGGAGATCGCTGCGACCGACCGCTGGGTGCCGGCCTTCTTCGACCTGCCGACCGCGATCGACAACTCGAAGAAGAACCAGACCTACAACACCCCGTCGGTGGCGACGCTGTTCCTGATGGCCGAGCAGCTCGACTGGATGAACGGCCAGGGCGGGCTCGACGCGATGGTGGCCCGGACGACGGCGAGCTCGGACGCGCTCTACGGATGGGCGGAGAAGACCGAGTACACGACGCCGTACGTCGCGAACCCGGACGAGCGCTCGCTGGTGATCGGCACCATCGACTTCGACGACTCCATCGACGCCGCAGCGATCGCGAAAGCCCTGCGTGCCAACGGGATCGTCGACACCGAGCCCTACCGCAAGCTCGGCCGCAACCAGCTGCGGATCGCGATGTACCCCGCTGTCGACCCCGCCGACGTGGAGGCCCTCACCGCCTCGATCGACTACGTGGTCGAGCGGCTCTGACCTTCGCGTCCGGGTCGCCGGCGCCGCCACAGCAGCACCCCGCCGACCATCGCCGCGGCAGCAACCGCGGTGACGGTCCACGTCGGGAAGCCGCCCAGCTCACCG
>CADCUK010000021.1 GCA_902805865.1 uncultured Nocardioidaceae bacterium
TCGGGTGCCTCCTGCTGCTCCTGGGCAGCCTCGAGGGCTTCACCGGCTACTCCCTCCCCGACGACCTGCTGTCGGGCACCGGCATCCGGGCCGCTGACGGGTTCATGAAGTCGATCCCCGTGGTCGGCACCTACCTGTCGTTCTTCCTCTTCGACGGCGAGTTCCCCGGCGAGGCGATCATCCCGAGGCTCTACTCGGTGCACATCCTGCTCATCCCCGGCCTGCTGGTGGCCCTCGTCGGAGCGCACATGCTGCTGCTCGTCTACCAGAAGCACACCCAGTGGCCCGGCCCCGGCCGGACCAACGACAACGTCGTCGGCTACCCGATGATGCCGATCTACGCGGCCAAGGCCGGCGGCTACTTCTTCGTCGTCTTCGGCGTCACCGCTCTCATGGGTGGCCTGCTCTCGATCAACCCGGTGTGGCGCTACGGCCCCTACAACCCTGCCGAGGTCACGGCTGGTTCCCAGCCCGACTGGTACATGGGTGTGGCCGAGGGACTGCTCCGCATCTTCCCCGGCTGGGAGACCGAGATCTTCGGGGTGACGATCAGCTGGAACGTCATGCTGCCGGGGCAGATCTTCCCGTTCATGATCCTGGGCGGGATCCTGGCCTACCCGTTCATCGAGGCCTGGATCACCGGCGACAAGCGGGAGCACCACCTGCTCCAGCGTCCGCGCAACGCCGCCAACCGGACGGCGTTCCTCGCGGCGATGATGACCCTCTACGGCCTGCTCTGGGCTGCGGGCGGCAACGACATCCTCGCGGTGATGTTCGACCTGAACCTCAACTACATCACCTACTTCATGCGAGTTGCTGTCTTCGTCCTCCCGCCGATCGCGTTCATTCTGGCGCGGCGCTGGTGCATCTCGCTCCAGCGGAGCGACCAGGAGCGGCTGCTCCACGGCTACGAGACCGGCGTCATCATGCGGTCCCCCGAGGGCGGCTACTCCGAGCGGCACCTGCCGATCTCCGAGACCGCGGCCTACGAGCTCACCGCTCGGGACCGGGACGAGGTCTACCAGGCGCCGGCGGCCGCGGACCTGAACGGCGTGAAGCCGCGTCAGCTGCGGGTGATGAAGCTCCGGGCGAAGCTGTCGCAGTACTGGTTCGGCGACAGCATCCAGAAGCCGACCCCTGCCGAGCTCGAGGAGGCGCGTCACCACGCGCAGCACGAGCTCGCGGCCCACTCGGCCGACGCTCACCCGGCGCCGGGTCACCTGAACGACGGTGGCCACGACCTCGCCCGACCGGAGATCACCAGCAAGCAGGGCAGCTGACCCAGCGCAGCTCGATCAGGGCCCCGGATCCGACCTCGGATCCGGGGCCTTCCTCGTTGAGTAGGCGCTCGCGCGAGGTTCAGTGGGCGCTCGCGCGAGGTTGAGCCGGCGCTCGCGCCGTACGTCAGGGACGTGAACGGGAGCGCTCCTGGATTGCGTCCCGCAGCCGGTGCAGCCACTCGTCAAGCGCTGGGCCCTTGAAGCCGTCCTTGCGGACGACGATCACGAGCCAGCCTTGATCGCGCAACCGGTTGCGTCTCCGCTCGTCCGCTTCCCTCTGCTGCTGGGAGGAGTGGAACTCTTCGCCGTCGTACTCGACGCAGATCTTCATGTGGGGGTAGGCCAGGTCCAGCCGGTACCGCATGACACCGTCGACCACGACGTGGAACTGGGGCACTGGTGCCGGAAGGCCGACGTCGAGGATCGCCAGACGCACGAACGACTCCCCTTGCGACTCCGCGCGGCCGTCGACCAGAGGCACCAGCTTGCGAGCCTGTACGACGCCACGTCTGCGCCGGAACCGAGGCAGCTCGCGCAACAGCTCCTGTGCGCCGACGCCCTGAGCCCGCGCGAGTGCGTCCATGGCGGCCAGCGCGTCGTACCGCCGACGGTGGCACGCGAGGTCCAGGGACGTGCGCACCGGCACTGTCAGGGTCAGGCCGCCGATCGACGTCACGTCGCTCGCCGAGAGATCCCGCACCCCGCCGCGCACGCCTTCCCGTCGAAGCGGTCATGGCCGCGCAACGAGAAGAACTCGATCGCCGGCGGCACGTCGAGCTCCCAGGGACGCCGGGTGTCGACTCCCCAGACCCATGCGGCTGTGCCGTCGACGGCCACGACGTGAGCAGGCAGGACGAGGGCCGCCGCCGACGCCCGATAGTCGAGGGTGTCGGGGGCGTGCCAGGGCACGTACAGATCCCTCATCACCCGCCGGCCCTGCATTGCTGCACCATCTGCGACAGCTCTCCCCGTGACACACCGGCTGCGAGCGCCTGCACCGAGGTGAACGGTCCTGCCTGCGGGTCGAAGGTGGACGGGCGGACGCTTCGCGTGCTGCTGGACGACATGCAGCCACCTTCGCCGCGGCTGCGGTCCCTCGGCACACGCCGCACGACCGCCTTGGGACAACGCAGCGGATGCGAGAGCGGGTGACGCAAACCGGCGCGAACGCCCACTCAACCTCGCGCGAGCGCCTACTCGACGGAGGGGTCAGTCGAGGGCGGACCCGGCGCGGTAGTCGGCCCAGGAGACGTTCCAGTCGCCGTAGCCGTTGGTGGCCTCCATCGGGCGGTCGCTGCCGACCACGTCGACGACGTCACCGCGCTTGGTGATCGAGTACAGCCACCCGGCGTCCTCGGTGCTCATCCCGACGCAGCCGTGGCTGACGTTCTCGGACCCCTGCGAGCCGACCGACCACGGCGCGGCGTGCAGGAACTCACCGGAGTAGGTGACGCGCTGGGCGTACTCGACGTTGCTGATGTTGTAGTACTCCGCGTCGCCCTCGCTGATGCCGGTCGTCGCGGCGTCCATGTCCTTGTAGCGGTGCTTCTCGATGATCACCTTGATTCCCGAGCGGGTGGTGAACCCGGGCTTGCCGGCGCTGATCGGGAGGGTCCGCAGCAGGTTGCCGTTCTGGAGGACCTGCATGTTGTGGTTGGCCACGTCGATCTTCATGATCACCGAGTCGCCGACGGTGAAGCCACTGGTGCGGTCCATCTGGCCGTAGATCCCGTTGCCGGCGTCCACGCCGTTGATGTCGGCGTCGACGGTGACGTCGGTGCCCGGCTTCCAGTACGTCTTGGGGCGCCAGTGGACCTCGTTGTCGGAGATCCAGTGCCAGCTGCCCGGCTGTGCCGGCTTCGACTCGACCTCGAGGTGCCTCTCGACCTCGGCGCGGTCGGTCACCGCGACGTCGAAGGCGACGATGACCGGCATGCCGACGCCGACGGTCTCGCCGTCCAGGGGCGCGATGCTCGGGTAGGTCTGCTGGTCGAGCGACAGCGGGACTGTGCGGAACGTCCGATCGATCGAGCGCTTGAGGCCGTCCTCGTCGGCGGCGACGCCGGTCAGCCGGTAGCTGACGCCGGGCTCGAGCCGCTCGGCGGCCGTCCACCGCGCTCCGCTCTTCGAGACCGCGCCCGGCACCTTCTGCTTGCCCGCGGTGAGCTGGACGTTCTTGAGGGTGCCGTTCTCGGCGGCCACCTCCACGAGGGTGTCGACCGGTACGTCGCCCTTGCGGGGCAGGTTCACGCTCAGCCGAGCCTCGGAGACCTTCTTCTCCTCCGGGGTGGCGGAGGACGACGGCTCGTCGTCGCCGAGGACCGAGTCGATCGGGTTGTCGTCGGCCGACGCCGAGCAGCCTGCCAGCGCCGCGGCGCCGAGCAGCATCGTGCTCGTCAGTGCGGCCAGGTTGCGGCGTCCGTTCGCGCGCAGGCGCAGAGTGCGCAGCGACATGTGTGACTCTCCCTCGAGGCGACCTTGGTCATCCAGGGTAACAACCACCGCCGGGACGACCGACCACCTCGACCGTGTGACGAGTCACGCTGCGTCAGTGCGCGTGCTCCCCGAGGTAGTACTCGAAGATCCAGCCGCTGAGCGCGACCACGCCGAGCCCCGCGCCGATGATGAACAGCCACCACGTGCCCATCGCGACGGCGTACACCATGACGCCGAGCGTCAGCCCGCACCACAGCGGCCACCAGGAGTACGGCGGGAAGAAGCCCAGCTCGCCGGCGCCGTCGGCGATCTCGCCGTCGATGCGGTCCTCCGGACGGGGCTCCATCCGCGATGCGTGGAAACCGAGGTAGAACGCGACCAGTGCGGCGAGCAGCGTGGTCATCACCAGCGCCGCGGTGCCGGTGGGGTCACCCGCGATGAACCAGTACGCCGGGGTCACCAGCACGAAGAACGCCGTGCACGCCCCGAAAACCCATGCCTCGGCCTTCATCCGTGCACCTCGTCCTTCGGTCCGGAGCCGACTGCCGAGTTCTCGGGGTCGGACTCGTCGATCTCCATCGCAGCGATCTCCGGGTGGTGGAGGTCGAACGCCGGCGACTCCGAGCGGATCCTGGGGATCGTCACGAAGTTGTGGCGCGGCGGCGGGCACGAGGTGGCCCACTCCAGCGACCGGCCCCAGCCCCACGGGTCGTCGACCAGCACCAGCGGGCCCCGGGCGGACTTGTAGACGTTCAGGAAGAACGGGATCATCGACGACGCGAGGATGAACGAGCCGATCGTCGACACCTGGTTCAGCAGCGTGAAGCCGTCCGCCTCGAGGTAGTCGGCGTACCGGCGCGGCATGCCCTCGACGCCGAGCCAGTGCTGCACGAGGAACGTCGTGTGGAAGCCGATGAACAACAGCCAGAAGTGCAGCTTCCCGAGCCGCTCGTCGAGCATCTTGCCGGTCATCTTCGGCCACCAGAAGTAGAACCCGGCGAACATCGCGAAGACCACCGTGCCGAACACGACGTAGTGGAAGTGCGCGACGACGAAGTACGAGTCGTTGACGTGGAAGTCGAGCGGCGGCGCCGCCAGGATGATGCCGGTCAGCCCGCCGAAGAGGAACGTGACCAGGAAGCCCACGCTCCACAGCATCGGCGTGTCGAGGGAGACAGAGCCTCCCCACATGGTGCCGATCCAGTTGAAGAACTTCACCCCGGTCGGTACGGCGATCAGCAGCGTCATCCCGGAGAAGAACGCGAGGTCGATGGCGCCGGTCGGGAACATGTGGTGCGCCCACACCGCGACCGAGAGGAACGCGATGGCCAGCGTCGCGCCGACCAGTCCGACGTACCCGAAGATCGGCTTGCGGCTGAAGACCGGCAGGATCTCGGTGATGATGCCGAAGAACGGCAGCGCGATGATGTACACCTCGGGGTGGCCGAAGAACCAGAAGAGGTGCTGCCACAGGATCGGGCCGCCATGGGCGGCGTCGAAGATGTGCGCCCCGAGCGCTCGGTCGGCCTCCAGCATCAGCAGCGCGCCGGCCAGGATCGGGAACGCGATCAGCACCAGCAGGCTGGTGATGAGCGTGTTCCAGGTGAAGATCGGCATCCGGAACATCGTCATGCCGGGTGCGCGCATGCACAGGATCGTCGTCACGAAGTTGACCGCGCCAAGGATCGAGCCCAGACCGGCCATCCAGAGCCCCATGACCCAGAGGTCACCCCCGACGCTGGGGCTGCGGACCGCGTCGGACAGCGGCGTGTAGGCGTACCAGCCGAAGCTCGCGGCGCCGGAGGGCGTCAGGAACCCGGAGGCCGCGATGAGGCCGCCGAAGAGGAAAAGCCAGAAGCTGAACATGTTCAGCCGCGGGAACGCCACGTCGGGCGCGCCGATCTGCAGCGGCATGATCACGTTGGAGAAGCCGAAGAACAGCGGCGTCGCGAACAGCAGCAGCATGATCGTGCCGTGCATCGTGAACAGCTGGTTGTACAGCTCGTCGTTGACGAACTGCTGACCCGGCGAGGCCAGCTCGGACCGGATGATCAGCGCCATCACGCCGCCGAGGATGAACCAGGCGAACGATGCGCCGAGGTACATCTTCCCGATGAGCTTGTGGTCGGTGGTGGTCAGCACCCGGACGACCTGCTGGCCGACGGTGCGCCTCGGCGCCGGCGCCCCCGCGGTGGCGGTGCGCGGCTCTGCGGTCCCGGTGCTCACTCGGAGCCCTCCGTCTCGGTGTCGACTTCGGAATCGATGTCCAGGCCATCCTGGGTGATCACCTCGGAGCCACCCTTGGCCACCCCCACGTTGCCCTGCTCCTCGAGCGCGGCCAGCCGCTCGGCGTACTCCTCCGGGCTGACCACCTCGACGTTGAACAGCATCCGGGAGTGGTAGGTGCCGCAGAGCTCTGCGCACTTGCCGGCGAAGGTGCCCTCACGCTCGGGGGTCATCGTGAAGGCGTTGTCCCGCCCCGGCACGACGTCCAGCTTGTAGGTGAACGCAGGCACCCAGAACGAGTGGATGACGTCGGGAGAGGAGAGCTCGAACCGGACGGACTCGCCGACGGGGAGGTAGAGCGTGGGGATCTCGGCAGGCGTGCCGACGTCGTAGACGGAGGTCTGGCCGTCGAGCGCCTCGTCCTCGATGTAGTTGAACGTCCACGACCACTGCTGACCCACCACCGCGATCGTGTGCTCGGCGTCGACCTCCTCGGTCACGTCCTCCTGCACGTCGATGACGAACTTGAAGAAGACCAGGACCACCACGACCGGGGCGATCGTGTAGAGGATCTCCATCGGCAGGTTGTAGCGGGTCTGCACGGGGATCTCGTTGTTGTCGCGCCGGCGGAAGCGCACCACGGCGTACAGGATCAGGCCCCAGGTCAGGATGCCGACGGCCATCGCCGCGACCCAGGTCCACTGCCAGAACTCGATGACCGAGGCGGAGCGGTCCGATGCGCCTTCCGGCATCGCGAGACGGCTCCACTCATCCTGGTCCTGCTCAGAACACGCGCCCAACGCGAGGAGCGCGGGGGCGGCTAGCGCCCACACACCGACCTTGCGCACTCGCTCGGGGAGCTGCAGACCCACGGAGAAGGCCTTCCTCTTTAAACGACTGTCACGCGAACCCTACTACTCAGCAACATCGAGTTGTGCCTGAGGGCACGGCCTGGATTGCAGGCGTTGCGAGTGTCACAGCGAGGCCCGGCCGGACCACGCTGCCTGGCGCTGAACGCCTACAGTCGAGGAGTGGACACCGACGCTCCTGCAGGAGTGCGCGCGAGGGCGCGCTACCTCGATGCCGGGTCGTCGGAGCCCCTTGCTCCGGCCGCCCGCGAGGTCCTGCTGCAGGCCTTCGACAGCGGGTACGCCGACCCGTTGCGCCTGCACGGACCGGCCCGGGACAGCCGGCTGCTCCTCGACAACGCGAGGGCCGTCGTCGCCGCCTCGCTCGGCGTGCGGCCCGACGAGGTCACGTTCACCTCGTCGGGCACCGCCGCGGTGCACCTCGGTCTCCTGGGGCTGCTCCAGGGGCGGTCCCGGACGAGCCGCCGGCTCGTGCACAGCGCCGTCGAGCACTCGGCAGTCTTCGCGGCGGCGCGGTGGTGGGAGCAGCACGCCGGGGGCAGTAACGACGTCGTCGCGGTGGACCAGCACGGACTGGTCGCCCCGGGCTCGTTGAGCGACCTCCTCGGCGAGCCGGCCGGCGTGGTCGCCGTACAGCAGGCGAGTCCGGAGGTCGGCACGGTGCAGTCGATCCCCGAGGTCGCGGCGGCGGCCGGTGACATCCCGCTGTTCGTCGACGCCTGCGCCACCGGCGCGCGGCTGCCGCTCCCCGAAGGCTGGGCCGCTGCTGCCCTGTCGGCGCACAAGTGGGGCGGCCCGCCCGGGGTCGGAGTGCTGCTGGTGCGCAAGGGCAGCCGCTGGCGTGCCCCGTTCCCGACCGACGACCGGGTCGACCCGCGGACCAGCGGCTTCGAGAACGTCCCTGCCGCACTGGCTGCAGCCGCGGCCCTGCAGGCGCGGGTCGCGGAGCGGGACGAGCTGAACCAGCGGCACGAGAGGCTGGCCGGGACGCTGCGCGCCGCGCTCCGGACGATCCCCGACACGGAGATCCACGGCCATCCGCAGCAGCGGCTCCCGCACCTCGTGTCGTTCTCCTGCCTCTACGTGGACGGCGAGGCCCTCGTGACCGAGCTCGACGGCCGCGGGTTCGCCGTGGCGAGCGGCTCGGCCTGCACGGCCAGCGCGATGGAGCCCTCGCACGTGCTGGTCGCGATGGGGGCCCTGACCCACGGCAACGCCCGCGTCACGCTCGGCCCCGCCGCGACCGCCGAGGACGTGGAGGCGCTGGCCGTGGAGCTGCCTGACGTGGTCGCCGAGCTGCGGGCGAGGATCACGTGACCCCCGACCTGGAGCTGGACTGCCGCGGGGTCCGGTGCCCCCTGCCGATCATCCGGCTGGCGCAGCGGATCGGCGACGTCCCGGTGGGGGCGGTGGTCGCGGTGGTCGCCGATGACCCGGCCGCCCGGCCGGACGTCGCGGCGTGGTGCCGGATGCGTGAGCACGAGTACGTCGGTGAGTCGCTCGCCGAGGACGGGATCCCGTCGTACGCCGTCCGACGACTGCACTAGCGCCGTCTCGACCTCGCGCGAGCGCCGTCTCGACCTCGCGCGAGCGCCGTCTCGACCTCGCGCGAGCGCCTACTCGACGTCAGGGGCGGGGGGTGGTGACGTGCTCGGCGACCTCGGCAGCGGCCTCGGCGCCGTAGGCGTCGGCGAAGCGGTCGATGAACGACTGCCGGTGCAGCGTGTACTCCTGGGTGCCGACCCGCTCGACGACGTACACCGCGAGCAGGCAGCCGAGCTGGGCTGCCCGCTCGGTCGACACCCCCCAGGTGAGCCCGGCCAGGAAGCCGGCACGGAACGCGTCCCCGACACCGGTCGGCTCGACCTTCTCGGTCTCCGGCACCGCGGGCACGACGATCGGCTCGGCGCCCTTGCGCTCGACCCGGACACCGCTGGCGCCGAGGGTGATGACCCAGGTGCCCACCCGGTCCCGCACCTCGTCGGCCGACCAGCCGGTCTTCTGGGTGATCAGCGCGGACTCGTACTCGTTGGCGAACAGGATCTCGGCGCCGTCGATCAGGTCACGGATCATCTCGCCGTCACCGAACGCCAGCTGCTGCGACGGGTCGGCGAGGAACCGGTAGCCGCGGTCGCGGCACTCCTGGGTGTGCCGCAGCATCCCCTCGGGGTCGTTCGGCCCGATGTGCACGTAGGCGACGTCGCCGAGCCGGTCGACCACCGGCTTCAGCTCGATGTCCCTGGCCTCCGACATCGCCCCGGCGTAGAACGAGGCGATCTGCGCCATCGTCGAGTCGTTGGTGCACACGAACCGGGCCGTGTGCTTGGTGTCCGAGACGTGCACGGAGCTGCAGTCGACGTTGTGCCGCTCCAGCCAGCCGCGGTAGTCCACGAAGTCCGCGCCGACGGCGCCGACGAGGGTCGGGCGCAGTCCCAGGCTGCCGAGGCCGAACGCGATGTTGGCGGCCACCCCACCTCGGCGGACCTCGAGGTCCTCCACGAGGAACGACAGCGCGAGCTTGTCGAGCTTGTCGACGACGAGCGAGTCGGCGAACCGCCCCGGGAAGGACATGAGGTGGTCGGTCGCGATGGAGCCGGTGATCAGGAGAGACACACGCGCAGACTACTCGTCGGTACGCGTTGGGCGACCCGTCGGTAACCCCTAGCGTCGAGAACATGAGCTACCAGAGACTCGCCTACGACGACGCCGCGACCACCGACCAGATGGCCACCGACTGCGCCGCAGTGGACCAGGCTCTGCACCTCAACGGGCACCTCAACGGGCACCTCAACGGGCATCCCCACGGTCACGTCACCGGCCGCCTGCCGGGCCAGCGAACGCTCGGTGAGCCGCACTCCGTGACCGACGCCGTCTACGACACCGTCGTGGTCAGCGACGACCTGGCTGCACTCGCCGCAGGTCTGGAGCTCCACTTCGACTGAGCGTTCCTGAGCAGTCGCACCTGACCAGTCGCCGGTTACCGTCCGAGGTATGGACGGGAACGCCCGGAGTCGGGTGACGAGCGGCGCAGGTGCGTTCGCGCTCGTGCTCCTCGCGGTCGTCGGCTGGTGGCTGTTCAGCGGCAACGGTCCGCAGGGGCCGCGCGGCAACGACCAGCGGTACGCCGTGCCGGACGTCGACGTGTCCGGGTCGGGAGCCCCGTCGGCCACCCCGGAGGCGCTGCCGCCCGGAGCGATCCTGATCGACAGCTACGTGGTCCGCGACGAGCTGCGGCTGGCGGTGAACTACCGCGCGGACGCCGCCTGCGCGGACGCGCTGGAGACCCCGCGGGTGATCGAGAACGACGTCTCGGTGACGATCACGCTCTCCGCGGACCTGTCGCAGACCACGTCGTGCGACGCGCCGGTCGAGCGGCACACGCTGGCGGTGCTGCTCGACAGCCCGCTCGACGGTCGCTCGGTCCTCGACGGATCGCGGTCCCCGCAGGTGCGGGTCGAGCCGACCACGACGGCGTACGAGTGAGCCGGACGCGAAGAAGCCCCCGCAGCCTCAGGCTGCGGGGGCTTCTTCGTGAAGACCGCTGATCAGTGGAACGAGTCGCCGCAGGCGCAGGAGCCGCCGGCGTTCGGGTTGTCGATCGTGAAGCCCTGCTTCTCGATGGTGTCGACGAAGTCGATGGTGGCGCCGTTGAGGTACGGGCTGCTCATCCGGTCGACGACCACGGCAACGCCGCCGAAGTCGCTGATGATGTCGCCGTCGAGGTCGCGCTCGTCGAAGAAGAGCTGGTAGCGCAGGCCGGAGCAGCCACCGGGCTGCACCGCGATGCGCAGCTTGAGGTCGTCGCGGCCCTCCTGGTCGAGGAGGCTCTTCACCTTCGCGGCGGCCGTCGGGGACAGGTTGATGCCGTCCGTGCGGATCTCGGTCTGGGTCTCGACCTGCTCGGTCATGCGATGCGCTCCCTGGGCTGGACTGACTGGAACTGTCTGGGGTGACTGCAGGTTCAATCGTCGCACACGAGCGGTTATTCCCGACCTCAGCCGGTGGACCAGGACCGGGCGACGCGCTGGGCCAGCGCGGCGAGGCTGCCCGCGGGATCGCCGAGCGCGGCGTCCTCGCCGACGAGGTCGACAACGGCGTACGCCGACTCCACGCCGAGCGCCCGCATCTCACGGGACCCGACCAGCACCCGGCCGGCCAGCGCGATGCACGGCCGGATGGCCTCGGCGGCGACACCGGCGACCCCGTACGGCACCTTTCCCGACCGGGACGAGAAGTCGAACGCGCCCTCACCGGTGATCACCAGCTCCGCCTCGCGCGCCCGCCGCGGGAGCTCGACGGCGTCCGCGACCAGCGCTATCCCGGGCATGCGCTCAGCACCCAGCAGCATCAGCGCGAACCCGAGCCCCCCGGCGGCACCGGCACCCTTCGCGAGCGCCAGCCGCTTGTCGGTGGCCACCGCGAGCCGCTCCAGGGCAGCGTCGACCGTCATCAGCCGATCGGCAGCCACCCCCTTCTGCGGGCCGTAGACGTTGGTGGCGCCGATCAGCCCCAGCAACGGGTTGTCGACGTCGGTGGCGGCCACCAGCTCCACCCCGGCGCACCGGTCCACCGCGGCGGAGAGGTCGACCTCGCGGAGCCCGGCCAGCGATGCCGCTCCCCCGGTCAGCGCACCCTCCGGCGTCCCCGTCGCCCCGAGGGCCGCCAGGAGCCCCGCCCCGCCGTCGTTGGTCCCGGAGCCGCCGAGTCCCACCACGACCCTCTTCGCCCCGGCGTCCACGGCGGCGCCCACCAGCTGGCCGACCCCGTACGTCGTGGCGCGCTCGGGGTCGCGCCGGTCCTCGGGCGTCAGGTGCAGCCCGCACGCCTGCGCGCTCTCGACGTACGCCGATCCGCCGCTGACCAGCACCGCAGCAGGGACGGCCTCGCCGTACGGACCAGTGACCGTGAGGCTGACGAGCTCGCCGCCGAGGGCGGAGTGGAGCACGTCGACGAAACCAGGGCCGCCGTCGGACATCGGGGCGAGGTCGACCTCGTCACCCGGCGCGCGGCGCTGCCACCCCTCGGCGATCGCGCGGGCCGCGTCGACCGCGGTCAGCGTGCCGGCGAACTTGTCAGGCGCGACCAGGACCCTAACGGTCCTCACCGTAGGTGAGAGAATGATGGACATGACGACCACCCAGCCCGTGGACCTCCCTCTGCTGGTCCTCG
>CADCUK010000022.1 GCA_902805865.1 uncultured Nocardioidaceae bacterium
TCCTCAGCCTGCTCCGCTCGACCAGCCAGCTGCCCGACCCGGCATTGCGGACCGCGACTCATCACCCGCGGATGCGCCGGGCCATCGGGTCGCTGCTGTACGCCTACCCGGAGCGGATGGACGCGAGCACGAGCTTCGGCGACGCGGTCGCCCTGCGGAGTGCCGAGGCGTTCTGGCCGACCATCCGGTCGGGGCTGCACTACACGTTCCGCGACGACGTGGACGTCCCGACGACGATCGCCTGGGGCACCGAGGACCGGCTGCTGCCGTACCGCCAGGCCGGCCGCGCCGCCCGACTGCTTCCGCACGCGACCCACGTCCCGCTGCCGGGCAGCGGCCACGTCCCCATGCGGGACGACCCGGACCGCATCACCCGCCTCGTCGTGGAGACCGTCGAGGGAGCACGGGAGCGACGCGCCGCCTGAGCGGGCTCCCCGTCAGGAGTGCCAGGACCGCCACAGCGCGGCGTAGGAACCGTCCCGCACGACGAGCTCGTCGTGGGAGCCCAGCTCGCTGATCCGGCCGTCCTCGACGACCGCCACCCGGTCCGCGTCGTGCGCCGAGAACAGCCGGTGCGCGATCGCGATGACCGTGCGTCCTTCGAGCACCGCGGCCATCGACCGCTCCAGGTGCCGCGCGGCCCGCGGATCGATCAGCGAGGTGGCCTCGTCGAGGACCAGCGTGTGCGGGTCGGCGAGCACCAGCCGCGCCAGCGCGAGCTGCTGCGCGTGCGCCGGACCGAGCGCACGGCCGCCGGAGCCCACGACGGTGTCGAGCCCCTCGGGCAGCCGACGCACCCACTCGGCCGCGTCGACCGCCGACAGGGCGGCCATCACCTCGTCGTCGGTGGCGACGTGGTCGGCGGCCAGTGCGATGTTCTCCCGCACGGTGCCGGCGAAGATGTGGTGCTCCTGGGTCACCAGCGCGACGTGGCCGCGGAGGTCGTTGAGCGGCAGCTCGGTCAGCCCGACGCCGCCGACGGTCACGTCACCGGTCCGCGGCGGGTGGATGCCGGCGAGCAGCCTGCCGAGCGTCGACTTGCCTGCGCCCGACGGGCCCACCATCGCCAGTCGCTCACCGACCGACAGGGACAGGTCGACCCCGTGCAGGACGTCGCGCCCGTCGACGTACGAGAAGCGGACGTCCTTCGCCTCGAGCTCCTCACCGCCCGGGACGCGGCCGGTGGCGACGCGGTCCTCCGGGACGTGCCGGACGCCGAGGAGGCGGGCCAGCGACGCAGCGCCGACCTGGAACTCGTCGAGGATCATCACGACGCGGTCGAGGGGGTCGACGAGCATCTGCATGTACAACGTCGCTGCGGTCACCTCGCCGAGCCCGACCTCGCCGCGGCTGTAGAGCCAGCCGCCGAGGAGCAGGGTGGCGACGCCGGGCAGGAGGTACGACGCCACCTCGACGGTCGGGAAGAACACGGTGCGCAGGAAGAGCGTGTAGCGCTCCGCGGCGTACGAACCGGCGATGTCCCTGTCCCCGCGGCGGATCCGCGCGTCCTGGAGGCCGAGCGCCTCGACGGTGCGGGCGCCTTCGACGGTCTCGGTGAGGGAGGCGTTGATCTCGGAGTACGACGCGTTCTCCCGCAGGTAGCCGTCCTTGGCGCGGCGCAGGTACCAGCGCAGCCCGACGGCCAGGGCCGGTGCGCCCAGCAGCAGCGGGATGCCGACCCACAGCCCGACGGTCAGCGCGGCCACGATCGTCAGCAGGGCGGTGACGAGCGCGGTGAGCCACTGGGGCAGCGCCCAGCGGATCGACCAGCCGAGCTGCTCGACGTCGCGGGAGGTCCGGGTGACGAGGTCGCCGCTGCCGGCTGACTCGACGACGCCGAGCGGCAGCGCGAGTGCGTCGTCGACGAACTGCTCGCGGATCTCGGCCAGGATCTCCTCGCCGAGGACCAGCGACCGGTAGCTCGCCCACCGGGTCAGCAGCGTCTGCACGACGAGCGCGGCAGCGATGACGGCTGCGAGCACGTCGACATGACCGGTGGTGGTGCCGCTCTGCACCGACTCCACGATCTCGCCGAGCAGCCGCGGAGCGGCCAGTCCGGCGAGCGCGGCGGCGGCGTGCAGCCCCACCATGAGGCCGAACGCCCGCGGGTGCCTCTTGAACAGGTCGACGACGGCGTCGCGGACCTGCTGGGTGTTGGCGACGGGAAGCGCGGTGTCGCTCATGACGCCGGCACCTCCTCCTCGCGCGTCACCACGTGCCGGTAGGCCGGCACGTCGCGGAGCAGGTCACGGTGCGGGCCGACGGCCACCACCCGGCCGGACTCGAAGAACGCCACCTGGTCGGCCGCGTCGAGCAGCAGCGGGCTCGTGGTGGTCACCACGGTGGTGCGTCCTCTGCGCAACGCCGGCAGCCGGTCGGCGATCCGCGCCTCGGTGTGCGCGTCGACTGCCGAGGTCGGCTCCACGAGGACCAGCACCTCGGGGTTGCCGGTCAGCACCCGGGCCAGCACCAGCCGCTGGCGTTGCCCGCCGGAGAACGACCGGCCGCGCTCGGCGACCACGGCGTTCAAGCCACCGGGGAGCGACTCCAGGACGTCCTGCGCCGACGCAGCGTGCAGGGCGGCAGCGACGGCCTCCGGCCCGTGGCCGAGCAGGTCGAGCTGCTCCTGCAGGTCGCCGGAGAACAACGTGCTGCCGGTGTCGGACACGACGATGCGACGCCGTACGACAACACGCGGCAGCTGCTCCAGCGGCACGTCGCCCCAGCGCACCTGACCGGGTGCGTAGCGGCCGAGGCGGTCCGCGATGGCGGCGGTCTCGTCGGGCTCGTCGGCGACCAGTGCGGTGAGCTGTCCGGCGACCACGCGCAGCCCGCTGCCGACGTCGACGAGGTCGGAGCCGACGGGCGGCTCAGGGGCAGGGTTGGCGGGGTCGGTGACCTCGGGCTCGAGGCTGAGCACCCGGCAGATCCGGCCGGCGGCGACGAAGCCGCGGATCCACTTGTTGGCTGCCTCGGTGGCCGTCCGCAGCGGCAGCATGAGGAAGGCGGCGTAGCCGTAGAACGCCACCAGCTCGCCGACCGTGATCGTGCCGGCCACCGCGAACCGTGCGCCGAGCCAGACCACGAGCACGACGAACAGCCCCGGCAGGGCGATCTGCGCCGCGTCGAGGAGCGACTGCAGCTTGCCGACCTGGACGCCGGCCTCGCGGACCCGCTGCGACTCGCGTGCGTACCGGTCGTGGAACACCCGCTCCCCGCCGACACCGCGCAGGACCCGCAGCCCGGCGACGATGTCGCTGGCCAGGTTCGCGAGCTCGCCCATCATCTCGCGGTGGCGCAGGCTGCGGCGCTGGAGCGGCTTGAGCATCGGGGCGATGCCGAGCATCAGCAGCGGCACACCGATCAGCACGAGCAGGCCGAGGTTCACCGAGGTGTTGAGCAGCAGGGCGGCGACGACGAAGAAGGAGACGACGGCTCCGGCAGCGCGGGCGGTGATCTCCATGGCGTTGCCGACGTGGGAGAGGTCGTTGTTGCCGATCGACACGACCTCGCCGGTCGCGACCCGGCGGGGGAGCGTGGCGCCGAGGCGGACGGCCTGGCGGGTGACGAGCTGGACGACCGTGTACGCCGCGGTCAGCCAGTTCGTCACTGCGAACCGGTGTCGCATGATCGCCGCGAGCGCGCCGAGCACGCCGATGCCGAACATCAGCCCGGTGTACTTCAGCAGCTCGGTGTTGTCCTTTGCGGTGACGCCCTGGTCGATGGCCTGGCCGATCACGGCAGGCATCAGAGCCTGAGAAAGCATCCACAGGATGCCGAAGAAGACCCCTCCGAGCATGGTGGGCCACTGGCCCTTGACCAACCACCAGAGCAGCCGCCCGGGGGACCTGTGGTCCGCGGTCCCGGGGTGCTCGAGGGGGAGGGTGCGCATTTCACCCAGATTAGGCATCGAGGTGAAACGCCGCGAACCGTTTTCACCCCTCCCCACCCCCGTCGAGACGGCACTCAAAAGAGGTCGAGACGGCACTCAGAAGAGGTTGAGACGGCACTTGCGCCGGGCAAGCCCGACGCGAGTGCCGTCTCAACCCTGCGCGAGTGCCGTCTCGACGGTCAGGGGGTGGTGTCGGAGTCCTTGAAGCGATCCTCGGGGCGGTCCTCGACGCGGTCCTCGACGTGCTCCGGGGCGACCTCGGGGTGGCGCCTCGGGCGTCGGGTGAGGCTGCGGGCGACCGAGGCCAGCAGCCCTGCGGCGCCGGCGGCGACGAGGATCAGCGGCAGCAGCCACTGCACCTCCACCGACTCGATGACACCCACCTCGTGGAGCAGCCAGGTGCCGGCGAGGCCGAGGAACACCAGCCCCATCACCAGGTGGGGGACACCCACCCCGCGGCTCTGCTGCTCGGGGAACGGGGGCGTGTACTGAGTGCTCATTGCTGCCTCACCTCGATGTGTCCGAACTGCAGGTCCAGCTCCAGCTCCACCTCGGCCGCCGCGTCGCCCTCGTCGAGCCGGGTCTGCAGCGACCGGCTCCAGCCGTCCAGCATGCCGCTGGGCGTCTCGATCGCGCCGCCGTACTCGATGTCCGCGTTGAGGTCCACCGCCAGGTCGTCCGGCACGATCACGACGAGCTCACCGGCGTTGGCCTCCAGCCTGATGCTCTGCCCGTCGAGCTCCTCGAGGTCCTCGACCTCGGTCAGGTCGAGCTCGATCCGGCCGGCGGGCACGTCGTACACCGCCGCCACGTCCACGGCCCGCGTCGGGGTGAACCGCACGTCGCGGTCGCCCTCGAAGGTCGGGTTGCCGATCGAGAACGCAGCGAGCAGCAGCGAGGACACCAGGCCCAGCGCGATCAGCCCGCCCGGACGGCCCCAGAAGGCGCCGAGCACGAGCATCGCGCCGACGACGGTGAGCGCCAGTGCGGGGTAGGCGGCGTCCTCGACGTCGGCCCCGGATGCGTCGAGCAGCCCGAGCGTGCCGAGGGCCAGCGCGATCAGCGCGAGCGTGATGCCGAACAGCAGAGGACCCTTGCGCCGCGGACGCGGCGGGACCGGCGGAGGCGGCGTCGGGGGGTACCACGGCGTCCCACTGCCAGGACCGCCGTAGGTGGGCAGCGTCGCGGTCTGCTCGGTGCCTGCCGAGGTGTACGGAGCAGAGGTGTACGGAGCCGCGTCCGCGGAGGACGGCGGCGGAGGCGGCGTCGTCCCCGCGTACGGCGGCACGGTGCCGGCGTACGGCGGTGCACCGGTGTACGCCTGACCGCCGGTGTACGGCGGGACAGCGCGCGACTTGTTGCTGTCCCGGCTGATCAGCACCGCAGCGACGACCAGCCCGACGATGGCCACCGGCCACGGGAACCCGAACCCGGTCCAGGTGTCTCCCAGGGCGATCAGCCCGGCGACTGCCGCGGCCCCGATGAGGAGCCCGTTGCGCGTCGACTCGCTGGTCGAGATCACGACGTGCTCGCTGCCCTCCTCGGGGACGAGCAGCCACAGCGCGCCGTACAGCAGGATCCCGGAGCCGCCGAAGAAGGCGAGCACCACGAAGAGCACCCGCAGGATCGTCGGGTCGATGTTGAGGTGGCTTCCGAGCCCGCCCGCCACGCCGGCGACCTTGCGGTCGAGGCGGGTCCTGCGCAGCTTGCGGTAGTCCTTGAGGTTCTCGGTGTCCCAACCGGGAGGAGGCCCCTGCGGTCCCGGCTGCGGCTCGGTGGCCGGGTCGGGCCGGGGGGTCCCGGTCACGTTCTCTGTCATGGCTCAAGCCTGCGCCCGCACGCCCGCACGCACCATCGGGGACGACCCTGATCCTGGTCACCGGGGTGCTCCCGGGGGTCAGGGTCGCGTCAGGGTGCTCACGCATGGTTGGGCAGGTGGCGCTGTGTGACGATGGATGGACCATGACCACCACGGGTGCGGCGCCAGGCAGCCGGCGACGCGCGACGCGCAGCTCGGAGGAGTCCTACCTCGGTGGGGTGGCCGCCGGCCTCTCCCGCCATCTCGGTGTGGACGTCTGGCCGGTCCGGCTGTTCTTCCTCGTCTCCACGGTGTTCGGCTTCGGCCCGATCTTCTACGCCGGGCTCTGGCTCACGTTGCCGATGGACACGCGCGTCCAGCAGCGCAGCCCGGGCCTCGACGCAGCCACCCGACAGGGCAAGCGACCCGGCCGGACGGCCGGGATCCGGGACACCGGCCCGCTGGTGGCCCTCGGCGTGGTCGTGCTGGGCATCGTCGGGCTCGTCGACGTCGCGCTCGGCGGCCCGCTCCTGCTCTGGCCGGCGCTGTTCGCGCTGGTCGGCGTGGTGGTGCTCTGGCGGCAGGCCGACGAGGCGCAGCGCGAGCGTTGGCTGGACACCACCGGCCGGCTCGACGTACGCCGCATCGTCCTCGGCAGCGGCGGGGCCACCGCGTGGGCCAGGCTGGCCACCGGCGTCGGCATGCTCGTCGTCGCGCTGCTGATCTTCGCCGCCCAGACCGGCCGGGTGTCAGTGGCCCGCGACGTCGTCATCGCCGGCATCCTCGGCGTCCTGGGCTTGGCTATCACGCTAGGCCCGTGGCTGGTCCGGCTCGCCGCCGACCTGTCCGACGAGCGCGCAGCCCGCATCCGCAGCCAGGAGCGCGCCGACGTGGCCGCGCACCTCCACGACTCCGTCCTGCAGACCCTCGCGCTCATCCAGAAGAGCGCCTCGGACCCGGCGCAGGTCGCCAAGCTCGCGCGGGCCCAGGAGCGCGACCTCCGCGAGTGGATGTACGGCGAGCCGGGGCCCGGTCCCGAGGTGCCGCCGACCCTGGTGGCGGCCCTCAAGGCGGCCGCAGCGGAGATCGAGGACGCCCACGGCGTACCCGTCGAGGTTGTGACCGTCGGCGACGCCGCCCTGATGGAGGAGCTCCGGCCGCTGGTCGCGGCGAGCCGGGAGGCGGTCGTCAACGCGGCCAAGCACTCCGGTGCACCGCGGATCGACGTCTACGCCGAGGTCGCCGGCAGGGACGTCGACGTCTTCGTCCGGGACCGGGGCCGGGGGTTCGAGCTCGACAAGGTCCCCGCCGACCGGCTCGGCGTACGCAACAGCATCCTGGACCGGATGGAGCGGCACGGCGGGTCGGCCACCGTCCGCTCCGAGCCGGGGGACGGCACCGAGGTCAGGCTGCGCGTCACCGCGCACGCCCGCGAGGACAGAGGAGCAAGATGAGGAGAGTCGTGATCGTCGACGACCACGCGATGTTCCGTGCCGGCGTCCGCGCCGAGATCGCCGGACGGGTCGAGGTGCTGGCCGAGGCGGAGGACGTCGACACCGCGGTCGCCGCCGTGCTGCAGCACCGCCCTGAGGTCGTGCTGCTCGACGTGCACCTGCCCGGCGGTGGTGGTGCGGAGGTGATGCGCCGAGCCGCACCGCGCTGCCCCGAGACCCGGTTCCTCGCCCTGTCGGTGTCCGACGCCGCCGAGGACGTGATCGGCACGATCCGCGGCGGCGCCCGCGGCTACGTCACCAAGACGATCACCGGCCCGGAGCTGGTGGACGCGATCGAACGGGTCGCGACCGGGGACGCGGTGTTCTCCCCTCGGTTGGCCGGCTTCGTCCTCGACGCTTTCGCCGGGACCATCGAGGTCGCGCAGGTCGACGAGGACCTCGACCGGCTCACCGAGCGGGAGCGGGAGGTGATGCGGCTGATCGCCCGCGGCTACGCCTACAAGGAGGTCGCCTCCGAGCTGTTCATCTCGGTGAAGACCGTGGAGACCCACGTCTCGAGCGTGCTCCGCAAGCTGCAGCTGTCGTCGCGGCACGAGCTGACGAGGTGGGCGACCGACCGGCGGCTACTTTGAATCAATGACCGCCGCAAGCAACGCACCCGAGCCCGGCATCCAACGCGTCCTCGTCGCAGGCGCCTCCGGCTTCGTCGGTCGGCGCCTGTGCCCGGCGCTGGAGAAGGCGGGTTACGAGGTCGTCGCGATGACCCGCAACCCCGACCGCTACGACGGCGTCGGCCGGCCGGTCGCCGGGGACGTGCACGACGCGGACTCGTTGAAGCCGGCGCTCGAGGGCTGTGACGCCGCGTTCTACCTCGTGCACTCCCTGGACTCGCCCGAGTTCGAGCGGCTCGACGCCGAGGCGGCCACCGCGTTCGGCCGGGCCGCCGCCGAGGCCGGGCTCAAGCGCATCGTCTACCTCGGCGGGCTCGGCAAGGACGACGACGAGCTGTCGCCGCACCTGCGCAGCCGCCGCGAGGTCGAGCAGCTCCTGGGCTCGGCCGGGGTCCCGGTGACCACGCTGCGGGCCGGCATCGTCATCGGCCACCTCGGACTCTCGTGGGAGATGACCCGCCAGCTCGTCGAGCGGCTCCCGCTGATGGTCACCCCTCGCTGGGTCTCCACCCGGACGCAGCCGATCGCGGTCAGCGACGTGGTCCGCTACCTCGTCGGGGTCCTCGAGGTCCCGGAGACCGAGGGGCGACCGTTCGAGGTCGGCGGCGACGAGGTGCTCCCTTACTCCGACATGATGCGCCGCGTCGCAGCCATCGAGGGGCGGCCGCTGGTGCTCCTCCCGGTGCCGCTGCTGTCGCCGAAGCTGTCCTCGCACTGGCTGAGCCTTATTACCGACGTCGACGCCAAGGCGGGGCGCTCGCTGGTCGACTCGATGGTGAACGAGGTGGTCGTCGAGGACGACGAGCTGCACCGGCTGATCCCGTTCGACCGCCAGTCCTTCGACGAGGCGGTCCGCGCGGCACTGACCGAGCGGGCCGAGGACCTCGGCACCGCGGGCGGCTTCCTCGGTCGGCTGCAGGCCAAGCTGCCGATGTCGCTGGCCCACCAGGTCAAGGTCCGTCGCGACGAGCCGCCGGCCGTTGCACGCCGTCGCCGGAAGGTGGTCGCCGCGACATCGGTCGCCGGCGCCGGGCTGCTCGGGGTGGCCCTGTCGGCCAAGCCGGCGTCGCGACGGTTCTACGCCACGACGATGGCCGTCGCGGGCGTCTGGACGGTCGGCGGCCTGGTGTCCGGACCGCTGCACCTGGGCTGGGTCGAGCTGCAGGACCGGACGATCCGGCGGCCGGTGCTCACCCCGATCGCGACCGGGGTCGGCGCGTTCGGGTTCTTCTACGCGTGCGCGCAGGTGGCGAAGCGGATCCCGCCGTTGTCACGGGCGATCTCCTCGGTGCTCCAGTTCGCCGACGAGGGCGACGACACGCTGGTGCTCATCACCACGCTCGCCAACGGCGCGGCGGAGGAGGTGTTCTTCCGGGGTGCGGTGTACGCCGCGTTCGGCGACGAGAACCCGGCCCTGAAGACGGCAGCGGTCTACGTGCTCGCGACGATCCCGACCCGCAACCCCTCACTGGTCCTGGCGGCCAGTGTGATGGGCGGGCTGTGGAGCGCGCAGCGGCGTGCGACGAGCGGGCTGCAGGCGCCGATGCTCACCCACCTCACCTGGTCGACGCTGATGCTGAAGTTCCTGCCGCCGGTGTTCCGTGAGTCGACGCCGTCGACCGACGAGGTGCGGGCGGTCTGACGTGGGCCGACCCGGGAGCTGACGTGCTGCGCCTCACCGCCGTGTCGGTGCTGCTCGTCCTGGCGTCCGGCGTCACGGCGTGCTCGTCCGGAGAGACCTCCACAGGCGACGGGCCGCGGTCTGAGCGGTCGAAGGAGCAGAAGGAGCCCGCCGCCTCGCCCTCGCGGAGCGCGACCCGGACCGCCGGCCCGGACCCGTCCCAGTCCCCATCCCCGGAGAGGAGGCCGGACTTCGACACCTGGGTCGTCGGCGCGGAGCCGCTGCCGCTCCGGGACGACGGCTTCGGCCAGGTCCTGCCGACGCCCGAGGAGCTGCGGGTGCGCCGGCTCCGGACCAAGGACGTGCTCCCACCCCCTGACGGCGGCTTCACCTCCGCGCAGCGGCCGGTCACGCCGGCCCTGGTACGCCGTACGCAGCTGGCGTGGTTCCCCGACTGTCCGGTGGGGCTGGCGGAGCTGCGGCTGCTGCGGCTGTCGTTCTGGGGGTTCGACGGCCGCCCGCACACCGGCGAGCTGGTGGTGAACACGGCGGTCGCCGAGGACGTCGTCTCGGTGTTCCGCGACCTGTACGCCGCCCGGTTCCCGCTCGAGGAGGTCCGACTGGTCACCCGTGCCGACCTCGACGCGCCGCCCACCGGGGACGGCAACACGACCGCGGCCTACGCCTGCCGGCCGGTGCGGGGGTCGACCGAGTGGTCGGCGCACGCGTACGGCCTCGCCGTCGACGTGAACCCGTTCATGAACCCCTACCGCAGCGGCGACCTCGTGCTCCCGGAGCTGGCGAGCGCCTACCTCGACCGGGACTGGCGGCGGCCCGGGATGATCTACGCCGACGGCCCGGTGGTGCAGGCGTTCGACCGGGTCGGCTGGACCTGGGGCGGGACCTTCCAGTCGGTGCTCGACCTGCACCACTTCTCCGCGAACGGTCGGTGAGTCGCCCCGCCTCGGGTGCGTCACCTGTCGGTCGCGGGACGTAGGCTGACGCGAGAGATGAGCGCATCGTTCCCCCTTCCGACAGCTGCGAGCCAGGCGTCCCGGATGACCCCAGAAGAACAGACCCTGTTCCCCGCGGACGAGTCTGTCGTCGACCGTGCCGGCCGTGACGACGCCGCCGGGCGCCGCAAGCGCCGTACGTCGCCGGAGCAGCTGCTCGAAGGGCTCAACGACCCCCAACGGGCCGCGGTCAGCCACGCCGGTGCGCCGCTGCTCGTCGTAGCCGGTGCCGGCTCGGGCAAGACCCGGGTGCTCACCCGACGCATCGCCTGGCTGATCGCCGAGCGCGGCGCCCACCCCGGCTCGATCCTCGCGATCACGTTCACGAACAAGGCCGCCGCCGAGATGCGTGAGCGGGTCGAGGAGCTGGTCGGCCGCCGGGCGCGCATCATGTGGGTCTCGACGTTCCACTCCGCCTGCGTCCGCATCCTGCGCAAGGAGATCGAGCGCTTCGGCTACAAGTCCGGGTTCTCGATCTACGACGCCGCCGACCAGAAGCGGCTCATGACGCTGGTCTGCCGCGAGCTCGACATGGACCCCAAGCGCTACCCGCCCCGGTCGGTCCTCAACTGGGTCTCCACGCAGAAGAACGAGCTGCTCGACCACGAGCAGGCACGGGCCAACGCCGCCAACGGTCTCGAGGAGACGTACGCCGAGGCCTACACGATGTACCAGGAGCGGCTGAGAGCGGCGAACGCCCTCGACTTCGACGACCTGATCATGACCACCGTCCACCTGTTCCAGGCGTTCCCCGAGGTGCGGGAGACCTACCGGCGCAGGTTCCGGCACGTGCTCGTCGACGAGTACCAGGACACCAACCACGCGCAGTACGCCCTGGTGAAGGAGCTGTGCGGCCACGCCGTCGGCCGCCCCGTGGTGACCGGCGGGGACGACCCCGACGTGCCCGACGACGACGGGGGTGTCGGTCCCGCCGAGCTCATGGTCGTCGGTGACGCCGACCAGTCGATCTACGCCTTCCGGGGCGCGAACATCCGCAACATCCTCCAGTTCGAGGAGGACTTCCCGGACGCGCGGACGATCCTGCTCGAGCAGAACTACCGCTCGACGCAGAACATCCTCAACGCCGCGAACGCCGTCATCAGCCGCAACAAGGGCCGCAAGGCGAAGAACCTCTGGTCCGACGAGGGGGCGGGGGAGCCGATCGTCGGCTACGTCGCCGACGACGAGCACGACGAGGCGCGGTTCGTCTCCGACGAGATCGACAAGCTCACCGACGCCGGTGCGGCCAAGCCCCGCGACGTCGCGGTCTTCTACCGCACCAACGCCCAGTCCCGAGTCTTCGAGGAAGTCTTCATCCGCGTCGGCATGCCGTACAAGGTCGTCGGCGGGGTCCGGTTCTACGAGCGCCGGGAGGTCCGCGACGCGCTGGCCTACCTGCGGATGCTGGCGAACCCGGCAGACGAGATCAGCCTCCGGCGGGTCCTCAACG